>JACQXY010000058.1 GCA_016208485.1 Acidobacteriota bacterium
TGGATCTTCGGCCGGGGGAAGCTGTCCGAGCGCGTGCACCTCGCAACGATCTGGGCGGTCGCGATCGGAACCCAGATCTCCGCCTTCTTCATCCTCGCGGCGAGCGCCTGGATGCAGCACCCGGTCGGCTATCGCCTGAACCCGGATTCGGGGCGCGCGGAGATGACCGACTTCTTCGCCGTCATCTCAAACTCGACCCTGACCGGGATCATCGGGCACACGGTCCTGGCGGCGGTGCTGACCGCAGCGATGTTCGTGCTCGGCGTGAGCGCAACCCACCTCGCGCGCGGACGGGACACCGCTGCGTTCGGGCGCTCCGCCCGGCTCGCCCTCGTCGCGGGGTTCCTCGCGGTGACCGGAGTGGCGTTCGTCGGTCACAGCCAGGCGCAGCTCGTCGCGCGTCAGCAGCCGATGAAGATGGCCGCGGCGGAGGCGCTCTACGAGACGGAGCGCGGCGCGAGCTTCTCGCTGCTGACGATCGGGAACCTCGGCGGGCGCCCCGTGCTCCAGATCCGAGTGCCGCACCTTCTGAGCGTGCTCGCGACCAACTCCTGGAACGGGACGGTGCAGGGCATCGACGACGTGCAAGCCTCCTACGAGCGCCGGCACGGTCCCGGGAGCTACGTGCCTCCTCTCTGGATGGTCTACTGGAGCTTCCGGGCGATGACCGGCGCCGGGTTCCTGCTCTTCGCGCTCACCGGCGCGGGACTGGTGCTCGTGCGGCGCGGGAGGCTCGAATCGAGCCGGCGTTTCCTGCGGATCGCCCCGTGGGCGATCGGACTCCCCGTGCTCGCGAACCTGTCGGGGTGGGTCTTCACCGAGGTCGGGCGCCAGCCGTGGGTCGTGGTCGGCCTGCTGCGGACCGAGGAGGGGGTCTCGCCGTCGGTGGGGGCGGGACAGGTCACGGCGACGCTCGCGGGGTTCACCGTGGTCTACGGATTCCTCGCCGTCGTCGGGATCGCGCTCATGGCGCGGCTCGCGCGCGCGGGCACGACCGAGGCCGAGGCCGCCCCGGGGATCGTCTACTAGGAGGGAGGTGGACGCGATGGACGCGCTCGGCATCCTGTGGTTCGTTCTGATCGGAGTGCTCTGGGCCGGCTACCTCTTCCTCGAGGGGTTCGACTTCGGGGTCGGCATCTTGCTGCCGTTCCTCGGACGCGACGACGTCGACCGGCGCACCATGATCAACGCGATCGGTCCGGTGTGGGACGGCAACGAGGTGTGGCTGCTCGTCGCCGGGGGCGCGACGTTTGCCGCGTTCCCCCGGTGGTACGCGAGCCTCTTCAGCGGCTTCTACCTCGCGCTGTTCCTCGTTCTGATCGCGCTCATCTTCCGCGGGCTCGCGTTCGAGTTCCGGGGCAAGAGGGCGAACCCGGCCTGGCGCACGTGGTGGGATCGCGCGCTCTTCCTCGGAAGCGCCGTCCCCGCGCTCCTTTGGGGGGTGGCATGGGCCGACATCCTCCACGGCGTGCCGATCGATGCGCGCGGGGAGTATGTGGGCAGCTTCTTCGACCTCCTCCACCCGTTCGCTCTCTCGGGAGGGATCGCCTTCCTGCTCCTGTTCGCCCTGCACGGCGCGGTGTTCCTCACCCTCAAGACGACCGGGGAGATCCGGGACCGCGCGCGGAGCGCCGCTCTGCGGCTCTCCTGGCCGGCGTCGTTCGCCGTGTTCGGGTTCCTCGCCTGGATGTACGTCCACGCCGTCGCGGCCGAGGACAAGGGCGTCGTGCCGGGAATCGTGCCGGTGGCCGCGGTCGGCGCCGCGATGGCGGTGTCGTGGCTGCTACACGAGAAGCTCGACGGCTGGGCGTTCGCGGCGACGGGGCTTGCGATCCTGCTGCTCGTCGCGACGATCTTCGCCAACCTCTACCCGCGCGTGCTGGTGTCGAGCATCGACCCCGCGTACTCCCTCACGATCTCCAGCGCCTCGTCGTCGAGCTACACGCTCCGGGCGATGACGATCGTCGCGGCGATCTTCACGCCGGTCGTGCTCGCCTATCAGGCGTGGACCTACTGGGTGTTCCGGAAGAGGATCGGGCGCGCGGACTTCGAGGGAGGAGAGCGCGGCTAGGTCGTCCGCCCGGTCGCGATCATCGGTAGACGACGCCGCGAGCAGCCGCGCGCGCGGCGGGTCTCAGCGCCGTCGCGGCAATCACGACCGCGACGAGGGCGAGGATCGAGGTGAGCGCCACCGCGCCCGAGAAGTTCCCTTGGGCGTCCTTCAGCAGCCCCATCGCGGCGACGACCGCGACGCCGCCGAGGTTTCCCGCGAGCAGGACCACGCCGACCGCGGTGCTCGCGACCTGCGGTCCGAGCGACGGCTCCTCGGAGATCATCGCGATCGACACCGGGAGCGCGGCGAGCATGAAGAACCCCATCACGAACGCGGTGGCCTCGAGGCTCCCGAAGGACCCGAGGTGGCCGAGCATCCACAGCGTCGGCGCCGCGACCGCCCCCGCCGCGATGAGGAAGGGCCGGCGCCGGCCGATGCGATCGCTGAGCGTCCCGAGCGCGACCGAGCCGAGGATCCCGGCGATCGTGATCGTCCCGGCGACGAGCCCGGCCTGCGACGCGTCGATGCCGCGCGGCTTGAGGATGTCCTCGAGCCAGGTCGTCATGCCGAGATAGAACCCGAAGCCGCAGAAGATGATCGCGGAGAGCACCCAGAGCGTGCGGGAGCGCACGACCCTCCGGAGCGCGTCCCCCGCGGGAAGCTCTCCCGAGACGGCGAGCCGCTCGGGCACGCGCCGGGGAGCGACGCGCCAGAAGACGGCGGTCGCCGCCAGCGCGGCGCCCCCGTACACGACCTGGGACCCGCGGATCCCGACGGCGCCGGCGAGGAAGGGGGTGAGCGCGACCCCGATCGTGATGCCGAGGAAGATCGCCATGGTGCCGACCCCGCTCGCGGTGGCCGTTTCCTCCTTGCGGAAGTGCCGGTTCACGACGTCGGCGACGGCGTTGATCAGGAACGGCTGGGGGATAAGCATGGCGACGGTGAGCGCGAGCAGCACCGGGAACGAGCCGGAGAACGCGCGGATAAGGCCGAAGACCCCGGTGGCCATGCCCGCCCACAGGATGGGCACGCGGTAGCCGATCCGGTCGGGCAGGATTCCCGCGGGGATGGAGAAGGCCGCCGAGCAGAAGGGGCCGATCGTCACGAGCAGGCCGATGGACAGCTCGGTCGTGGAGAACACGCGCGCCGCGTCGGCTTTCACCGAAACGAGCGAGATCCACAGGATGTGGCTCGAGGCCACGACGGCGACGTAGGCCGCGAGCACCCCCCAGGAACCGGGCCGCGCGCGGGAGGCCGGGGGGTCGGTCATGGGCGGGACGCTACAGCGAGGGGCGCGCGGGGGCAAGCACGCCCCGCACGCCGCTACTATCCGGGCGCGGAGGGGTTTGACGTCTGGTTCGAAGGAGGAGCGGATGCCGGCGGTAGCGATCGGGATCGGAATCGGCGTGGGGGCGGGCGTGCTCGCGGGGCTGTTCGGCGTGGGTGGGGGCATCGTCATCATCCCCGCCCTCGTCTTGCTCGGGTTTTCGCAGCGAGAGGCGAACGGGACGTCGCTCGCGGCCCTGCTGATGCCGGTCGGGATCCTCGGGGTGATGGAGTACGCGCGGCGACACGAGGTCCGGATCCCGCACGCCGTCGGGCTCGCGATCGGCCTCACTCTCGGCGTGTATCTGGGCGCGCACGCCGCCGGCCGGATCGGGAACGTGACGCTCCAGCGCGCGTTCGGCGCGCTGCTGCTCGCCGCGTCGGTCCGCTTCCTCTTCTTCGCGCGCTAGCGCCGGCCGTGGCGGAGCCGCGGTCGTTTGAGGAGGTCGTCGCGGCGGTCTACCCGCGCGCCCGCGCGATCGCGCTCCTCGCCTGCCGCGACGCCGACGCCGCCCAGGACCTCGTGCAGGAGGCGCTCGCGCGAGCGGTGCGCCGGCCTCCCGAGCCCCTCACGGAAGACGTGCTCGCGGCATGGCTGCGCACGACGATCGTGCGGCTCTCCATCCGCCGGTGGCGGCGCGCGATGCGTGAAACCACCGCGCTTCTGCGCCTCGGGCGCGAGCCGCAGCCGGCGCCGGCCGCGACGGCGCCGACCGAGGATCTGCTCAAGGCGCTCGGATCGCTCAGCCCGAGGCAGCGCGCGTGCATCGTGCTCCGGTACCTCGAGGATCTTCCCGAGGAGGAGGTCGGGCGCTCGCTCGGGCTCCGGCTCGGGACCGTGAAGGCGCACCTTGCCCAGGCCCGCGCGCGGCTGCGCGCGCGGCTCCCGGAAAAACCGGAAGCCCCCTAACCCTTTCCGGCCCTCCGGGGGCTTTCCTCTCGTGAACGGGCTTCTCGCACGGGCGGGGGCATCCGGAGGCGTGACCGGTGGACGATTTCGAGCGCGCGGTGCGGCGGCGGCTGAAAGAGGCCGCTTCTGAGTTGGAGGAGGCCCCGCGGTTGCCGGCCACCGAGGCGATCCGGCGCGGCGAGCGCGCCCGGAGCCTGCGCGCGCGCGCCGGGGTCGCGGTCGCGCTCGCCGCCGTTCTCGCTCTCGCCCTCCCGCGAGTTCTCCCGGATGCGGGGCGCGGCGGGCGCGCGCCTCTCGTGCTCGCCTCGCCGCCGGGCCCCGCGCCTTCTTCTCCCGGTGGGTCCGCGAGCGCCTCGCCCGGGGCGCCGGGTCCGGCCACCCCGGTGCCCGTCCCGGCCGGTGGGACCGGTGGCTACTCCGGGTCGGATTCACTGGGGGCCGTGGCTGTGCCGCCTTCGCCGCCGCCGGCGCCCTGCCCGGACCCGGCGGCTCCGGCGAACGCTCCCGACGGGATCCGCGTGAGCGTCCTTCTCGAGAGGACCTCCATCGCGCAGGGCGAGAACCTTCGAATGACGGTGCGCGTGCGAAACGAGGGCCTCGCTCCGGTCCAGAACGAACGGCGGACCTCGCAGGAGTACGACGTCTGGGTCGAGGACGCCTCGGGTCGCGTCGTGTGGCTGTGGAGCGACGGACGGGCGTTCGCGCAGGCGATCCAGAGCGATGTCTTCCTGCCGAGCGAGCAGAAGGAGCGGGCGATCACCTGGGGCGCGTCGGGGTGCGCGCCGGGGTCCGGGTCCGCCGCCGCGCTCGATCCAGGCCGGTACGTCGCGCGGGCCCTGTGGCGCTCCGGGACCGGTGGCTGGCGGTCGGAGGCGGTTCCATTCGAGATCCGCGAGAGGAGGATTCCATGAGGTCGTCTCAGCGAATCGTGGCGGCCACCGCCGCGGCGGTTCTCGTCGCCGGGGTCACCGCGGCGGGAGTGCGGGCCGCGGGCGGGGGCGGAGCATCCGACCACGACCTGCTCGTGTCGGCGAGCGCGCGCCTCGCATCCCTCGGGGGGCTCCGCGCGGAACTGGCGGCGGTCGGCACGCGCACGGATGCTCTCCGGCGCGCGGTCTCCGCGCTCCAGCCGGACCCCGCGGCCGCGCGCGGCACGATCACGGTGATCGGCGAGGGGCGCGCCTCGGCGACGCCGGACATGATGTCGGCGACCATCGGGGTGTCGGTGCGCCGCGCCACCGTCCAGGAGGCCCTCGCGGCCGCCGAGACGTCTGCCCGGCGTGTGGTGGGCGCGCTCAAGTCCCGCGGCGTGCGCTCCCGCGACATCCAGACCGAGTGGGTCTCTCTCCACTCGAGCACGGACAGGCAGGGACGTCCGAACGGATACGGCGTGCAGAACCACGTGCGGGCGACGATCCGGGATCTCCGCAAGGCCGGCCGGATCCTCGGCGCGGCGGGGACGGTGAAGAAGATCTCGGTCGCCGTGTTCGTCGACGGGAAGTGGATCGCCGACCCGAAGGCGAAGAACGCGTGGGCGCGGTCCTCTCGATCTCGGAGGGGTCGGGCCCGGCGTACCCCTCCTACGGCGTGCCCTCAGCGGCATACGCCATGGTCGGGGGATCCTCGATTCCGATCGAGCCGGGCCGCAAGCAGGTCTCGGTCTCGGTGACCGTCGTCTTCACCCTGGAGTGACGCCCGCAGGAAGCCCCGGGCGCCGGGCGGCGACGCCCCGACGCCGCCGCCCCGACGCCGCCGCGGGCCTCCCTGCTGCCGGCCGTCCGGCGGTCCGTCGGGGTAAGCTCCGAGGTCGAGCCGGAGGATCCTTGGCGCACGAGAACCTATTCCGAGCGGCGGTCCCGGATGCGACCGGGACCGCGCGCCTGAAGGGCCTCGAGGGAGGAGTCGAGGTCCTGCGCGACGGGCTCGGGATCCCCCATGTCCGTGCGCGAACGGTCCACGACGTGTTCTTCGCCCAGGGGTTCGTGCACGCCCAGGACCGCCTGTGGCAGATGGACCTCGACCGGCGGCGGGCGGCCGGGCGCGCCGCCGAGTGGCTCGGCCGCGGCGCCCTCAGCCTCGACGTGTTCGCCCGGCGCCTGGGGCTCGTCGCGGCGGGGCGCGCGGACTACGACGCGCTCGGCGCCGGCGCGCGCGCGGTGCTCGACGCTTACGCCGCCGGCGTCAACGCGTTCATCGAGACGGCGCGCGCGCTGCCCGCCGAGATGGCCCTCCTCGGGGCCGCGCCGGAGCCGTGGCGGCCGTGGGACTCCGCCGCGGTCTTGAAGATTCGCCACGTTCTCATGGGGAGCATGGACCTGAAGCTGTGGCGGGCGCGGATCGCGCGCGCGCTCGGGCCGCGCGCGGCCGTGCTCCTCGGCTCCCCCCACGGGCGCGAGGACACCCTCATCGTGCCGGTCGGGGCCCGAGGAGTCTGGAGCGCGCCGGCGCTTGCATTCGGGGAGGACGGCGCGGATGGGAGCAACAATTGGGCCGTGCACGGCAGCCGCACGGCGTCGGGCAAGCCGCTCCTCGCCGGGGACCCGCACCGCATGCTCGAGGTTCCGAACGTCTACTGCCAGATCCACATCGCCTGCCCCGCGTTCGACGCGGTCGGCCTCTCGATGCCCGGCGTCCCCGGCCTGTCGCACTTCGGCCACAACGGCTCGGTCGCGTGGTGCATCACGCACGCGATGGCCGACGCGCAGGACCTTTTCGTGGAGCGCTTCGACTCCGGCCTCCGGTTCGAGTTGCGAGGCGAGTGGCTGCCGAGTGTGCGCCGCGAGGAGCGAATCCGGGTCAGCGGGGAGGCCCCGGCGCCCGTCGACATCACCGTCACCGCGCACGGCCCGATCGTGTTCGGCGACCCGGCGACGGGGACGGCCATCGCGCTCCGCTGGACCGGGACCGACGCTCCGAACCGGTCCCTGGACGCCGTGCTCCCGATGCTTGAGGCGCGCTCGGTCGGCGAGATGGACGAGGCGATGCGGCCCTGGGTCGATCCCTGCAACAACTTCGTCACGGCGGACGTCCACGGTCAGGTCGCGTACCTGCACCGCGGGCGCGTGCCGGTGCGATCGCGCGCGAACGCATGGGCGCCGGTCGCTGGCCGGACGGGCGAGCACGACTGGCGGGGCGACGTCCCCTTCGAGAACCTCCCGCGCCTGCGCGATCCCGAGACCGGCTTCATCGTGACCGCGAACAACCGGGTCTGCGACGACTCGTATCCCCACTACCTGGGCATGGACTACAGCGCGCCCGGCCGCGCGCGGCGCATCCTCGAGCGCCTGGGCGCGATCGAGCGGGCGACGGCGGAGGACATGATCTCGATCCACGCCGACCGGGTGTCGATCGCCTCGCGCGCGATCGTCGAAGCCGTGGCCCGCATCCGCCCGACGGACGGGCGACTCCGGGACGCGCGGGAGACGCTCGTCGCGTGGAACGGCTCGATGGATCCCGATGCCGTCGCGCCCTCGCTCTACGCCGCGATCCGCGACGAGATCGCCGGAGCGCTCCTCGAGCGCGAGCCTCTCGCGCGCCTGGCGGAGAACCCGTTTCCCGAGGAGCCCTACCCGATCCCGCCGCGCGCGCGCATCCGCTCGGCCCTGCCGAGGCTGCTGGGCGCCGATCCCTCGCTCCTCGGCGTGGCGTCGTGGGACGAGGTCGTGGGCGAGGCGCTCGGGCGCGCGGTGGACGGGCTCGAGTCCGCGCTCGGTCCCGACCCGAGCGCCTGGCGGTGGTCGCGCCTGCACGTCACGCAGACGGCACATCCGCTGTCGGGCTCGTTCCCGGAGGCCGCGGCCGTGCTGGACCCCCCGGCGGTGCCGGTGGGCGGCGACGCCGACACCGTGCTCGCATCGAGCGCGGTTGCGGGTCTCGGGGTGCAGCACGCCTCTGTCGCGCGCTACGTGTTCGACCTCGGGGACTGGGACCGCAGCGGCTGGGTCATCCCGCTCGGATCCTCGGGCCACTCCGCGAGCCCGCACTACGCCGATCAGGCGCCGGCTTGGAGGAGCGTGTGTGTGCATCCCATGACCTACTCGTGGGAGCGCGTCGAGGTGGAGGCGGAGGCGCGCCAGATGCTCGAGCCCCGGTAGGCGGGCGGCGCGTCAGGCGCGCGCGTCGAGATACGCCCGGGCTCGCTCGAGCGAGATCTGCCAGGCCATGTGCGCCTCGTAGGGCCTGAATCCGAGCAGGCGGTTGATCCCGAGCATCGCATCGTTGGAGTCCGCGTTGCCCGTGCGGATCTCCTCGGCCTCGGGGCGCTCGGCGAGGACCCGCCGGAGCATCCAAGCCTTCAGCCACTTGCCGAGCCCGTGCCCGCGGTGCTCGGGCCGCACGCCGGTGTTCATCTGGTGCACGACCTTCGGCATGGCGGGGGTCCACGAGACCTCCGTGAAGCCGGCCAGCTCGCCGGACGGGGCACGCGCGAACAGCGACCAGCGCTCCAGGCGCGCGGCGAGCATGCTCTTCTCCCGCTCACGCACCTGCTCGACGGTGATGTGGAAGTCCTCGATGTCGAGGTCGCCGCGCGGCGCCGTATTCATGACCTCATGGACGACGGCGACTTGCGCGATGAGGTCGTCGGGGTAGGCGCCGTCGACCGCGACGAGGGTGTAGCCGGGCGCGCGGTCGGGCCCCTTGTCGATCCACGTGCCGACCATGGCGCGGTCGACCTCGCCGAGCGGCAGGCGATTGGTGTGCTGCGCGAGACCCGGATCGGCTCCGAGCCGCTTCATGAAGAGCTCGCCGGCCGGCACCCGCGCCGAGGTCGACCCAATGAGCAGAGTGCGACCTTCCGCTTCGGCCACGCCGGCGACCAGGCGAAGAAGCTCCCTCGCGATCCCGCGGCGCCGGCAGTCCGGACGGACGCCAATCTCCGACTCGACGAGGCGCTTGTTGTCGTCGGTCCGCGTGATCGAGACGTTCGCGGCCGCCGCGATCGCCCCGGCGGGGTCGCGCGCCCAGAACCCCCACACTCCCACGAAGGAAGGGATGTTCCTGACGTGGGCGCGCGTCAGCTCGACGGGCCGCGGCGGGTCCTCGGGATGGGATTCCGCGCGCAAGACGTTCCCGTACGCGTTGACCGCCTCGATGTCGGCGTCGGAGAGCGACGGGATGTCGACCTCCTCGATCACGACGTCCGCGAAGCGAAATGGCTGGACGGGCACCCGGCTCCCTCCTTCAGGCTCGACAGCCTAGGAGCGCACCCGCCGCGCTCGCAACGGCTTTCTTGTGGCGCCGGTCGGACCTATGCCGTATGTGGACGCAACGGGCGCCCTAGGTCTTGGATCCTTGACCTTCTCCCTTGAATGAGCGAGATTGAACTCTCGAGATAGTAGGTGCTAATTCGGAGTCAATTCCTCGTCTTTTGGAAGGGGGAGGGGGTGCCGTGAGGATGGGCGCGTACGTGGCTCGGTCGGACCGAGCGGGGCGAAGGATCTGGCTCCTCGTCGGCCTCGGCGCGGTGGCGGGGTTGCTCGTCCTCGCGGCATGCACGGAGAAGAAGAAGGAGGCCGCGCCGGCGGCGCTCAGGGTCTTCCCAGGCGGCTACGTGGGAGCGGAGGCGTGCGGGAAGTGCCACGAGAACCGGTACGACGGATGGAAGGCCTCGGGGCACGCGGCGATCCTGCGCACGGCCGAGGAGGCCCGTGTCGCGGGCATCCCGAAGCCGTCGTACGTGGCTTGGAAGGACATCGCCTACGTCATCGGCGGCAAGGTCTGGAAGGCGCGGTACATCTCGAAGGCGGACGGGTACATCATCACCGCCGGCGTGAACCCGGAGAGAAAGACGCCCGTGACGGGGAAGAACCAATACAACGCGGCGACCGGCCGCTTCGTAGACTTCAAGGCCGGCGAGAAGGTCCCGTACGGCTGTGGCAAGTGCCACACGACCGGCTACAAGCCCGAGGGTCATCAGGACGGGCTCGAGGGGATCGTCGGCACGTGGGTGTTCGCCAACGTGCAGTGCGAAGCCTGCCACGGGCCGGGCGCCGATCACGCCAAGAGCAAGAAGAAGGAGGACCTGAAGGTCGCCGATCCTTCGGAGTCGTGCACCGGGTGCCACGTGCGCGGTAAGGACATGACGGTCATCCCCGCGAAGGACGGGTTCATCGATCACCACGAGCAGGCCCAGGAGCTGGCTCAGAGTCCGCACGCGAAGGTCTCGTGCGTGAAGTGCCACCGGCCGCACCGGCCGAGGGGGGCGTTCGTCAGCGGGTGCGAGGAATGCCATGGCCAGGTCGCCGCGAAGTTCGCGACGACGGCGATGGCGAAGGCCGGGATCACCTGCACGGCCTGCCACATGCCGCCCGCAGGCAAGAGCGCCATGACGTCGAGCATCTACGAAGGCGACGTGAGGACGCACTTGTTCGGGATCAACCTGGACCCGAAGGCGAGCCTCTTCTACACCAAGGGGGGCGAGCAGTTCGCCAACGGCAAGAGCGGGATGACGCTCGACTTCGCGTGTCTGCGCTGCCACGCGGACCGGTCGAAGACGTGGGCCGCCGGCGAGGCCAAGGGGTTCCACGACTGAGCGCGCTCAGTCTCGAGGCGAAGGGCCCGCCGCGCGCCGGCCCTTCGCTTTCGGGCCCGCCGCGCGCCCGAGGTAGGCCTCGACGAGGTGCTCCTTTCGCGCGAGCTCCCCAGGCTCCCCGATGAACTGCACCCGCCCCTTCGACAGGATCACCACGATGTCGGCGAGGCGAAGCGCGTGCCCGACGTATTGCTCGACGAGCAGGATCGAGGCGCCCCGCGCGCGGATCGCTGCGAGCGTGCCGAAGAGCTGCGCGACGAGCCGGGGCGCAAGCCCGAGCGACAGCTCGTCCACCATGAGGAGTCGCGGGCGCGCGATCACCGCGCGCGCGAGCGAGAGCATGCGCTGCTCGCCACCTGAGAGCGTCCCGGCGAGCTGCTCGCGGCGCTCGGCGAGGATCGGGAACAGCTCGAGCGCGCGGCCGATGCCGCTCCGGTCTCCGCCGGCCGTGACGGTGAGGTTGTCGAACGTGCTGAGCCCGGGGAAGATGCCGCTCCCTTCCGGGATATGGGCGAGGCCCATGCGCGCGATCGCGTGGTCGGGCAGACCGTCGATCCGCCGCCCGGCGAAGGTGATCTCGCCGCGCGCCGGGGCGAGCATCCCGGACACGACTCGAAGGACCGTGGATTTGCCGGCGCCGTTCGGGCCGAGGAGGGCGACGACCGCGCCCTCCGGCACGATCAAGGACACGTCCTGGAGCGCGAGGAAGCGTCCGTAGCGCGCTTCAACTCCCCGCAGGTGCAGCAGGGGCCGCATCGTCCTCCTCCCCGAGGTAGGCCGCGCGAACGGCCGGGTCGGCTTTGACCTGCGCCGGAGCACCGCGGGCGATCATGCGTCCGAAGTCCAGGACGTAGATGTCGCGGCAGACGTCCATGACGAGGTCCATGTCGTGCTCGACGAGCAAGATCGAGACGCCGCGCTCGGCGTTGATCCGCCGGAGCAGGCCTGCGAGGACCTCGGTCTCGGCCGAGTCGAGCCCCGAGGACGGCTCGTCGAGGAGGAGCATCGACGGGTTGCGACAGAGCGCGCGTCCCAGCTCGAGGATCCGCGCGGTGCCGACCGGAAGGTCGGATGCCCGCCGGTCGCGCGCCCAGCCGAGGTCGAGAGAATCGAGCATGTCGAGCGCGATCCGCGCGCACCGGCGCTCCTCGCTCCGGCGCACCGGGAGGTTGAGCAGGTCGGCGGCGAGGCCGAGGCGGCTCGCGCCGGCCTCCGCCGCGACGAGCAGGTTGTCGAAGACGCTCATCCGGCCGAACAGCTCCAGCCGCTGGAAGGTGCGCCCGAGTCCGAGCTTCGCGCGGCCGGCCGGCGCCGTCCGAGTCACGTCGCGCCCGCCGAGCAGCACCCGGCCGCGCTCGGGCGCGAGGAACCCTCCGACGACGTTGAAGAGCGTGGTCTTGCCGGCGCCGTTCGGGCCGATGAGGCCGGTGAACCCCGTCGCAGGCACCTCCACGGTCGCATCGCTCACGGCGACGAGGCCGCCGAAGCGCACGGTGATCTCGCGCGCCTCGAGCGCGTTCATTCCCGGCCTCCGGCGACCGGAACCGGGCCGGCTCGGGGCCGGCGCCGCCGGGCGGTCGCCGCGAGCAGCGCGACGCCGGCCCGGCGCAGCTCGCCGAAAAGACCCTCGGGGTTGCGAGCGAGCGCGAGGGTCGCGCCCATGCCGAACAGCAAGTACTGCAGCCGGCCCATGATCTCGACGTTGCCGAATACCTGGGGGTAGAGCCCGAACAGCATCCCGGAAACGATCGCGCCGCCGACGTGGAAGATCCCGCCGACGACCGCGATGGTCACGAGGAACAGCGACAGGAACGGGTAGAAGTCCCGCTGGCCGATCGTCCCGGTCTGCATCGAGGCGAGGATCGCCCCCGCTCCGGCCATGAGAGCCGATAGGGCGAAGATCACGACCTTGTACTTGAAGACGTTGATGCCGAGCGCGCGGCTTGCCGTCTCGCTGTCGCGCATCGCCGCGAGGACGCGCCCCGTGCGTCCCGTGCGCAGGTTGGAGGCGAGCAGCGCCGCGGCCGCGAGCGCGAGGAGGACGATGTAGAAGAACGGCCGGTCCCCGCTGGTCCCCGGCGGGCGGGGGAGCGGGAAGCCTGAGAGCCCGCGCGAGATCGAGGTGTTGTCGAAGAACATGGTCTGGGCGACGTAGGCGAGCCCGAGGGTCATGAGCGCGAGGAACAGCCCGTGGAGCCTCACGGCGATCGCGCCGATCGCGGCGCCGGCCGGCACCGCGGCGAGCGCGCCCGCGACGGCCGCGATCCCGACCGGCACCCCGAGGTCGGCCGCGAGGTGCGCCGCCGTGAACGCCGAGATCCCCATGAAGGCCGTGTGTCCGAGGGAGATCTGCCCGGAGTAGCCGGTGAGGATCACGAGCGACAGGAACACGATCCCCATCACCATGCCGCGGGTGACCGAGATCACCCAGGAGGGCGAGCCGGCCGCGAGGAGCGGCACGAGCGCGAGGCCTCCGAAGACGGCGGTCGCGACGGGGGCGCGCGCGCGCGGCGAGGCGGCCCCTGCGACCTCGCGCGTGCGCACGACGAAGCTCGCGCCCAGCCCGGCGAGGCGCAGCGCCTTCGGCGCCGCCAGGACGGCGCCGACCACGATCAGGAACGGGACCGCGTCCTTGAGGTTCACCAGGAACCCCTGGGGCCGGCCGTACTGGATGATGATTGATTGCAGAATCCCGACCAGCAGCCCGCCTGCGTATGCGAGCGGCAGGCTCCGAAGGTATCCGACGATTGCCGCTCCGAGCACGTTGGAGATCACCAGGAACGGCAGGAAGTTCGGGTCGAGGAGGGTCTCCGGGGTTAGCAGGATCCCGGTGAGCGCCGCGAACGACGTCCCGAGCGCCCACGCGACCCCGGAGACCCTCCCGGTGTCGATCCCCATGAGTCCCGCGACCGGCCGGTTGTCCACGACCGCGCGGAAAGACACCCCGAGCCGCGTGAAGCGGAACATCGCCGCCAGCAGCCCGGCCGCACCGGCCGCCACGACGAAGATCGCAACCTGGTCGGCGCCGATCGCCGCGCCGCCGGGCAGGGGGACGGCCGCGCGCGGGAACATCGAGGGCACGCGGTGGCTCTCGGCTCCCCAGACGAGGAAGACGATTCCCTGGAGGAGCACGGTAAGCCCGACGGTCGCGATGACGGCGATGACCATCGGCTGGCTCTGGATCCGGCTGAAGAGATGCGTATCGAGGAGGAGTCCGAGAAGCGGCGCGACGACGAGCACGACGATCATCGCCGACAGCCACACCGGCAGCCCCCACCCCGCGGCGAGCTGCCAGTGCACGAACGCGGTGAACATCGCGACGGCGCCGTAGCCGAAGTTCAGGACGCCGGAGGCTTTGTAGGTGAGCACGAGTCCCGTGGAGGCGAGCGCGTAGACGCTTCCGGTGACGACGCCGAGGAGGATGGTGCGCAGCAGGATGCCCACGGGCCCGGTCACGGACCGCAGAGCTTGCAGGCGGTGAGGCCCGCCCCGACGGCCTCGGCCGGATCCAGCTCCCGCGCGCCGTCCTTCCCCTCGACGATCGGGCAGCCGGCGACGTGGTAGCTGCGGCCCCCCGGCACGACGAAGGCGCGCGCGCCCCTCGCGGGCCCGGAGGGTTGCGAGGCGGCGTCGGGCGCGCCGCCGGCGATCAGGAACGCGACATCGCGGCGCAGCTCGCGTCCGGTTCGCTCGGAGGCCGCGGCGAACGCCTGGATGCCTGCGACGATGATCAATCCGAGGCCGAGCAGTCCTCCGGAGATCAAGTAGGGGATCTGCTCGGTGAAGATGTTCGTGTGCGCCGCGCCCCACCACCCGAGCAGGACGAGCGCGATGCCGAGGGCGAGCAGCGCGACGGCCGACAGCGCGCGCCAGTTCTCGCGCAGTCCGCGACGGGGATCGGGGGCGGATCTAGGCCGGCTCACGCCGTAACGATGGCCCAAGGACCAGGCCCACCGCAAGAACGAGGAGGGCCGCGCCGGCTCCGGCGAGCGCTCCGTCGGGCATCTCGGCCACCAGGCCGAAGAGCGGCGCGCGCGGCGCCGGTGGCGCCCCGAAGGAGGCGATTTCCGTGGAGGGAGCGGCGGATCCGTCTGTTCCGCCGGCCGTGGGGCGCTCGTAATGGGCTCCGAGGACGTCGGGAGAGGAGCCGGGCGCGCCGCCGCCGGGAGCGGCGAAGGCCTCCTCAAGGCCGCCGTAGGCCTGGGCGCGCACCCCGGCGATCGTGATCGTGCCCTCGAGGGTGCCCGGCGGGAACGGCACCAGCGCGGTGCTCACGCACGGAAGGGTCGGGTCGGGGAGGATGCAGAGCGGGTAGGGGGTCCCCTCGGGGAGCGGGGGCTGGGGGACGCCGGGCATGGCGCTCAGGATGATCTTGCAGACGTCGCAGGGCCCGGTCGTCCAGGAGACGACGAGCCCACCGGCGGTCGCGGTGCCGAGCGGCCCGTCGGTCACGCGTGTCTCGTCGAGGACGGCGATCTTCACGCCGGCCCGCCCGAGCGCGTATTGGAGCGACTGGTCCAGGCCTTGGTTGAGGTCGCGGGAGAGCGAGGGATCCTCGATGTGGATGCCGGTCCGGTCGATCCGGGCGGCACGGCGCGCGCCGGCCGTGTCTTTCACCCAGACGCGGCCGATCGCCACATCGGCGAGGATCTCCGGTACCCCGGTGCCGTCGGAGACGGCGCGCGCGGTGGAGACGACGCGCTCGATCACGATCTGCCCGCCGAAGAGCGAGATACCCGATGCCCGCGCAACCGTTGTCTGGGAGATCCGGCCGCCGGAGCTTGCCGCATCGGTCGTGACCGACAGCTCGCTCACTCCTACCGCCGGAGGATCGCCGGGGAGCGGCTTCACGGTCACATCGCCCGTGGACACGAGCGCGCTGTTTCGCTCGATCCCCGCTTCGGCCGCGAGCGTGGCTCCGCGCACGATGAGGCCACGCTCGTCGAGCGGGGGCACCTCCTGCGGGAAGCCTGTCGCGGCGCGCGGGCGGTCGGGATACCGCGCGATGACGGTCAGGGGATAGGCCGCGGGGAACCCTTGGCCGACGACCGGCCCCTCGGGTCCCGCGACGTACTGCGCGAAGTCGCCGGGATAGAACTGGCTCGCTACGGCGCTTGAGACCGGGACGGACTCAAGCTCGCTCCGCACGAAGGCGACCGAGCCGTGGACGAGCGGGCGGAAGACGTGGGGGACCACCGCGACGGTGGTCTCCACTCCGCGACCGATCGAGCCGGCGGAGTAGATGGGCAGGGGAGCCGCGGAAGCGCCGACGCCCGGCGCGGAGAGCCCGAGCGCAAGGAGAGCCGCTCCCACGGCGGCGACTGCGGCGGCCCGTCCTCGGCTCGCTGCCCTCACTCGACCCTCCGGCATCTCAACGACCGTTCGGGGAGATTCGACACGGATGATGGCCCTCCGACCACGGAGAGTAGTGACAGTGGAGGAAGGCCATCTGCCCGTTCAGCACTTTATGTACTTGTCTTTTTGCGCTGTGTTGGGGAACTTGCCCTTGTTAGCGCAGTAGTAGTCCCACCAGTCGAAGCGCTTGGACATGTTCCAGAAGTCGGGGGCCTCGGGGGGCCCGGGATGGTTCGCGGGGCGCGGCATCTCGACGAAGTGGCCGCCTTGCACGCGCAGGAGCAGCCCGGCGCGGTAGATCTCGTGAAACCCGGGACGCGCCGGTGAGAGGAGGCCGTTCGCCGAGAACGGCGGGCGCGCGTCGAGGTGGCGCAAGACGCAGCGCCGGGTGAGGTTCGCGCCGCACGAGCGCGCCGCCTCGACGAACAGCGCCGCCTGGCCCCAGGCGCCTGCCCCGAAGCTCCCGGGGCGCGGCGAGCTCGGGTGGAAACGGTTGATCGCGGCGACGTAGCGGGCGAGTTCGGGCGACGTGCAGGGCGGCACCGGCTTGCCGCCACGCTCGGCGCATCGTTCGAACGGGAGCTGCGGAACCTCGAGGACGGCGCCCTCGGTCGTCCCCTCGGCCTCGGAGATGAACGACGGCAGGTACGAGGTCGAGGTCGGCACGAACACCGCCGGCTTGAAGCCCTGGCTGTCCATCGCCTTGGCGAGCCGGATGTTCGAGTTGTTCTCCATGGTCGAGTAGACGGCGGTCTTCGCCGCCGGGTCGCACCGGTCCTTCATGTTGTTCACGTAGTTGAAGAAGCCGGTCTCGAACACTCCGGTCTGCTGCTCGTAGCAGATCTTGAGATCCGGTTTCGCGCGGAGCATCACGGCCTCGAACGACCATGCCGACAGGATCGAGACCTCGCTCTCCTGAAGCCAGAAGATCGCGACCTGCTCCACGGCGTACTTCTCGTTCAGGTAGGTCGTTCCGGCCGCCGCCCCGCCGGTGCGCCGTTTCTGGAGCTGGCCCGGCACCCCGTAGGTGTTCTTGCACACCGTGTGCTTCCATCCGAGCTGGAAGCCGATGTCGGGCACCGGCTTGTCGCAGAGCACGCTCGCCATGCCGTCGTCGTTGGCGGAGTGGCTGCCGACGAACGCGAAGACGTGGTCCTCGTCGAGGAGTTGGCGCGCGACGCGCGCGTTGTTGCCGGTGTCGCCGCCGTCGTCGCGGATGAGGAGCTGGAAGGAGCGGCCGCACACCCCGCCCTGCTCGTTCACCATCTTGAAGTAGGAGTCCACGGCGTCGCGCGCGGCGTTGAACTGCCCGGGCAGCGGGCCGGTGATCGTGATGATCGAGCCGATCTTGACCGTCGAGGCGGTCACGCCCGTATCGCTCGCCCCGCCGCGGCAGCTCGGCTGCTGCGGTTGTCCAGGTCCGGTCGAACCTCCCGGTCCGGTCGGGCCGGTGCCCGGGTCCGTCCCGGTGGTCGCGCCCGGTCCCGGGACCTGCCCGGCCGTCTCGCCCGCTCCCGGGTAGATGCCTGGGTCGTACGGGCCCCGGCCGAGCGGCTCCACGCGCGCGCCGCAGGCCGCGCCGACGAGCGCGATCGTCGCGACCGAGGCCGCGACCCTCACCCGAATGGCCATCCCAGGCATCATTACCACCACATCGGCAGGCGAACGTCCAGCCTGGGAGTCGCGCCGGGGCGGGATCAAGGGTTGGGACCAGGCCTGGGGCTTCCGCCGGGTCAGCTTGCGCCGGTGAGATGGGACAGGCGCACGGCGCCTTCTTCGAGGCGCGCGACGATCTCACTCCAGCGCGCCCGGCCCGCCTGCATCGCGGCGGCGAGCGGCTCGTCCACCGGGATCTCGCGGTCGAGGGCGCGCGCGGCGGTGAGCACTTCCTGAGGACCGGCGACGAGTCCCGCGCCGGAGGCGGCGAGCGCGGCGACGCCGACCGATGCGGAGTCCTCCTGCGCCGCGACGACCGTCTGACCGAGCGCGCCTGCGAGGCAGGAGAGCCAGAGCGACGAGCGTGTCATGCCGCCGGTGACGCGCACCGGTCCGGCGCCGGGCTCCTCTGAGTCGAGCCAGGCGAGGCCCTCGGCCGCCGCCCAGGCCGCCGACTCGATCGCGCCGCGCGCGATCTGGTCCCGACCGACTCCAAACATGGAAGGCGGCAACGGGAAGACGAGTCCACCGCTTCGCAGAAGGGGCGGGTCGGAGAAGTCCACCGGCGCCGTGCCGATGTGCGCGATTACCTGCGCCGGAGCCGCCGTCTTCGCAAGGCGATCCAGGTCGCCGACGCCGACTCCGAGCACTCCGGCGATCCACTCCCACGCGAGCCCCGCTTCCCAGCACTGGGCCTCGAGCATCCCGCATCCCGCGCGCACGAAGCGTGAGGACCAGAGGCGCGGCGCGCGCGGGGCCGCCCGCCCCAGGACGCGCGCGACCGCCATCGTCGTGCCGGCCACGATCGCGGTCTCACCCGGCTCCCACGCGCCGGCGCCGGCGAGCGCCGCGTGGGTGTCTCCCGCGCCGGCGCACACCGCCGCTCCTTCGATCCCAAGCGATGCGGCGAGGTCGCCGCGTGCATTGCCGAGAGGCGTCCCGGCCGGAACGACCGGCGCGAGGCGCGCCTCGTCCATCTCGATCAGGTCGAGGATCTCGCGCGACCAGCGCCCGGCGGTGAGGTCGAAGAGCCCGGTGCCCGACGCGCCCGAGAGGTCCCCGGCGGGCTCGACGCCGAAGAGGGAGAGTACCCAGCCCTCGAGTCCGGTCAGGGTCGCCGCGGCGGCGAGTTCGCCCGGGCGGCTCTGGCGGAACCACGCGATGCGCGAGGACCACTGCAAGGTCGGCGGGAGCTGGCCGGTCACCCGGTGCAGCAGGTCCCGGTGCCCCGCCCAGAGCCTGATGGACTGCTCGATCGCGCGCAGGTCCACGTTCGCGCCGACGTGGATCGCGCGGCCCTCCCGGTCGAGCATCACCATCGCGGGGCGGATCCCGTCGGCCGTCAATACCGCCACGCGCGCGCCGGGAGCCGCCGCGAGCGCGTCGCGCGCGGCGCCGGCCACGGCGGCGGCGAACTCCTCGGCGTGGTACTCGCGCCCCGCCGGGGCGTCGGCCGGCGCGTGCGCGCGGATCGTGCGCTGCGCGCGCGCGATGACGCGCCCGTCGAGGGAGACGAGGCACGCGCGCACGCTCCCGGTCCCGAGGTCGAAGGCGAGCACCGCGTCCGAGTTCTTCGTTCCCATCTTCCCCTCCATCACGCGGGGAGGACTTCGACGGCGGTGTGCTCGCGAGCCGCGCGCGAGAGCCTCCGATCGGCGGTGACCAGCGACCCGCCGAGGCGCTCGGCCAGCGCCGCGTAGCACGCGTCGTAGGCGCTGAAGTTCGCTCTCAGATCGAGGATCCGCGGCAGGAGCGAACGGTGGCCGTGCCTGGTGAGCGGGAGATCCAGGTAGTCCGTGAGGGCTGCTTCAGCTCGCCCGCGCCGCAGGACCTTGCGAAGCAGGGCGCGCCGGATGCCGGCGGCGACTTCGACGTCGCAGAGGGCGGGGACGTGCAGGTCGGCGCCGGGCGCGCGCAGGACTTCTCCGATGGGCCCGGCCATCTCGGTGCGGAACAGGTACTCGAGGAGCGCCGCCGCGTCCGCGACGACGATCCTCAGGACGGCCACCGAGCGGCGCGCTCCTCGCGGATCAGCTCGGCGGCCCGAGCCCGAAGCCTCACCGGGGTCCTCGCTTCGATCCGCTCGAACACCTCATCGGCGGGCGGGCGCGCGGCCTCGCGCTCGAGGATCTCCTGGAGGAAGTCTGTGAGAGCCTGGCCCCGGGCCTTCGCGCGCCTCACCAGCTCGCGATGGAGGCGGTCGGGGACGTTCCTGACCTGGATCATCTTGGACATGCGCAGAGCATGTCACATGCGCGAAGCATGGTCAAGGTCCGGGGGAGCCGGGCGGCGAGCGAACGATCGGTCGGAGAGGCCCGCTGTGCGAGCGAGGCGCCTCGGCCGGGTCCTGCGCGCGGGGCGCGGGCCCGGGCAGAAAGGAAACCGGTCGACCCCGAAGGAGGAAACCGGCCGGGGGCGTCGAATCTGACTATCGCAGGGCCGATCGGGCCGGCGAGGGGAAGGACGGGCCATGAGAGAGCGGGGGACGGCGAAGCGCAGGATGGCGCGCGGAGCCTGCGCGCTCGCGCTTGTCGCGGGCGTTGCAGGCGGCGGCTCATCTGGGGTGGGCTTGGCAGCAGGCGGAGACCAGCTCTGGGAGGCCCGCTACAACGGCCCCGGGAACTCCGACGACCGGGCCCATAGCCTCGCCGTGAGCCCCGACGGCGCGCGGGTCTACGTGACCGGGGCGAGCTACGGCTCCGGCAGCCCCCCCGACTACGCGACCCTCGCCTACAACTCCTCGACGGGCGCGAAGCTCTGGGAGGCCCGCTACAACCCCGGGAACTACACCGACGTGGCCCTTAGGGCCCGGCAGATAATAACTCTTACCAAGATGATTGACTGACGCGCTGGCGTCTGTTCGATGCACGTGTGCCGATCGATGAGGACGTGCTCGCCCGCAAGTTCTCC
>JACQXY010000063.1 GCA_016208485.1 Acidobacteriota bacterium
CGAGCTATCAAGTGGTCGCTAACCCCTCTCAAGCGATCTTTCCGGCTCCGCTAGTTGCCGGAAGAGATCATCTCCGCTTGGGAGCGCCCACACCGGGTCTGTCCGACCCATCTCGCCACACGGTTGTCAATGCCGCGTTGTTCGCGCCCCACTATCGATCGGCAGGGACATCCTGCCGTCGCCCCAGGTTTCCGGCTGCGGGAGGTAGCCCATCGGAAGCCTCCGCAGGAAGCCTCCGAGGGCGGCTCGCTCCCGCACGCCCGACGCGAGCGCACCATTGCTACCATCCCCCATCTTGGGGGTCAATACCCTGACGTATGAAAGTCGACCTTTGTCGTGACGAGTTCGACCACTTCCCGTGACAGGGTGTCGACGATCTCGGTTATCCGCGACTCAGGGAAGCGGCGGTGACCGCCGAGAGTGGCCAGGTAAGGTAGCCTGCCTTCCTTCGCCCAGCGAGCGACGGTCTTCGGAGACACGTGCAGCGCGCGGGCGACCTCCGCGGTTCGCAGGAACTTCTCACGCTTGAGCATTGGGCCTCCCGTCGAGAGCAGGGACCGATCTCGAGGATGCCGCGGATCGGCGGCGAACGGGTCTGCGTCCCGTTTCATGGTGCGCAATTGTGCCGGTGGGTCCCGCGGCGCGGAAGCGGCGGACGGCGTAGCCGGGGGAGAAAGGAATGCGTACCGAAACCCTCACCGCCCGACCCGGCTACCCGGCCGGGCCACCCGGGGGCCGCTTGAGCAGCAGGGCGACGAGCTGGGTCCGCTTGTGCAGCCCGGTGCGGGTGAGCATGTTCTCGACGTGCTTGGCGACGGTCCTCTCGGCGAGATGGAGGCGCCTGGCGACCTGGCGATTGGTGAGGCCTTCCCCGAGGAGCTGCAGGACTTCCTCCTCCCGCGGGGTCAGACCGCTCGGAAGGAGCTTCGGAGGCCTCCCGCGGGGCCGCGGCGCCATGCCGGCCAGCAGGGAATCGGCCTGCTCGGCGCGCCTTGCCGCTCCGAGAGCCGCGAAGATCGCCCGCGCCTCGCGAGCCGAAGCCCGGGCGTCGTCCATCCTTCGCATCGCAAGCAGCGCCTCGGCGCGCGCCGTGAGCACAGCCCCCCTCTCGAAGGGGATAGGGCGGATGCGCTCGCTCCAGGGGTCAAGGATCTGAAGGGCCGCCTCGGGGCGGCCGTCGGCGACGTGGCAGAGGGCCGTGACCCGGTCGGCGATCACGAGCCACAGGGGGAGCCCGCGGTTCCCGGGTGCGGCCTCGGCCCACCGCCGGGCGGAGGCGAGATCGCCGACCCGGAGCGCCGCCTCGGCGAGGAGCCCCACGGTGAAGGCGGCCTCCTGCGTCTCGGCGGCCGTCTCCATCAGGGCCACCGCCTCGGTGAGCGCGGACAGCGCCTCCTGGAACCTCCCGGACTCGAGGAGGATGACCCCGAGGGCGTCCAGAGTGTCGACCACGCGCGTGGGGTTTCCGAGGCGCGGGGCGAGGCGCCGCGCGCGCGCGAAGTGGTCGAGCGCCAGGGGGAACGCTCCTCGCCATGCCTCCAGCCTGGCGGCGTTCGCGAGGAACCCGACGAGGCGCCAGGCATCGCCGCCAGCGGCGGCATGCCGGATCCCGCGATCGAGGAGGCCGGCGGCCTCGGCCCACCGGCCGGTGACCATCAGGCCCCAGGCCAGGTTGTGGAGGGCATCCGGGTTCTCGCGTTCGGACCGAGCGTCGGGGACCCCCCGACTCCACGCGGTGATCGCTCCCTCGACGTCCCCGCGCGCGAAGGCGAGCGAGCCGAGCGGCGAGGCGAGCGACCGGCCCGCGGCGGGGTCGGCGCCGAGCTCCACGAGGATCTTCTCCGCCTCGTCCAGCTCGCCCCGGATCCCGTGCAGCGCCGCCGTGAGCCTGCGCGCGCGGAAGAGATCCCCGCCGGCGAGATCCGCCGGTGCCGCGCGGACGTCCTCCATCGCTCCGTCGATGTCCCCGAGCGCGCGCCGGGCCTGGGCTCGAGTCACCAGGACGCGCGCGGTCTGCCGGCGCCCGGTCGCGAGGAGAAGGGCCCGGTTCGCGTCCTCGACCGCGGCGGCGGGGTCGAAGTGCGCCGTGGCCTCCGATCGCTTGATCAGAGCCTCGACCATGCCCCCGGGGTCGTCGCGAAGGTGCTCGGCGAGGTGGCCGTACCAGCGCGCCGCCTCCCCGTAGCTCGCGAGCGCCTCCGCCTCCTCCGCGGCTCTGGAGAGGAGCGAGGCGAGATCGGGCGGCGGGCTCAGCGCCTGCACGGCGTGGTGGGCGAGCTCGGTCGCGGCGACCGGTCGCCCGAGCGCCTGGAGCCCGCGGAAGGCGTTCTGGTGGATCAGAGCCAGAGTGGTCGGGGCGAGGCGCGCGAGGAGGGCCGACGAGAACGTCGGGTGGGCGAGCCCGTAGGCCGGCCCCGCGCGGACCGCGAGGAACCCCGCCCGGTCCAGCTCCTCCAGCGCCCCCGCGAGGCGGTCCGCTTCGAGGCCGCCGGTCGCGCGGATCTCCTCGAACGACACGTCGCGCCCGAGGACGGCGACGAGGTTCGCCACGTCGCCGGTGCCGGCGGAGAGCCGTTCGATCCTCGCCCGCATGATGTCTCCGAACGAGCCGGGGGAGAGATGCGCCGGCTCCTCCGTCGTGCCCCAGAAGCTTCCGACGCGCTCGATGAGACCGTCGCGCCGCCACTCGCGCAGGATCTCGACGACGAAGAGGGGATTGCCGCGGCTCCGCTCCCAGAGCGTGTCCACGAGCGACGGCAGCGTCTGGCCGCCGAGCTCGCGCGCCGCGACGGCGGCGACGTCCTCGGCGCGCAGCCCGGCGAGCCGGACGTGATCGATCCAGAGATCGCCGGCCGGCTCGACGCCGGCGCAGGGCACGCGGTCGCGCGCGGTCGCCGCGAAGAGGAGCGGCGTCTCGACGGCTCGCAGCGCCGCGAGGAGAAGACCTGCGCCCTCGGGGGGTGCGGAGTGGTAGTCGTCGACGAGGACGGCGAGCGGCCGGAGGTCTCCGACCGCCTCGAAGGCGTCGGCGAGCTGCGGCAGGGCCACTGGGAACCGGCTGCCGGCCCGCGGGCGGTTGAAGGCTTCCTCGGCGCGCGCGAGGGGGTCGGGGATCTCGATGCCGAGGGCCGCGCAGGAGGAGACCAGAGCGGCGAGCACCTCGCCGATCGGGTACCGGGGCGGCAGGCCCGCGCCGGTCGGGACCCGAACCGCCGCGGCGGCGAGGCCACGCTCTTCGCAGAGCCGGTGGCAGAGGCGGAGCAGGGTGGTCTTGCCGATGCCTGGGGGACCGAGGAGGACGACGCCGCGCTTCGCGCCGCCCGCCGCCGCCTCCGCGTGCTCGCCGAGCAGCGCGATCTCGCGGTCCCTCCCGACGGGTGGGAGAGGCGCGACGTCCGAGGTCTCATGAGGAGAAGCCATGCGATCTCTGCCCGATCCTGCTCCGCTCCGCTCCATCTGTGAAGAGCGCCCGGCTGGAAGGACGCGTCTGTCCGAGATAACGCTCTCGGGGCCATCTAGGAACGCGCGCTGATTCGGGGGTGTTATCGTTTCGCCGGAAGGGTCCATTAAGGGGGTTGCCGTGGCCGAGTTCGAGTCGGTGCTCTACGGGATGCACCCGCCCGTGGCGCGGATTGCGATCAACCGTCCGGACAAGCGAAACGCGTTGAACGTGACGGTCATGCGCGAGCTGCGAGAGGCATTCGCGCTCGCCAAGGCGGATCCGGACGTCCGGGTTGCGGTGCTCACCGGCGCAGGCGAGAAGGCGTTCTGCGCGGGGGGCGATCTCGGCGGGTTCTCGCAAGAGGAGTCGCGGGTCCAGCACCACCTGCTCCGAGGAACGCTCACAGACCTCCTGGAGGAGATGACCCGTCTCGGCAAGCCGATCGTCGCGCGCGTGAACGGGCACGCGCTGGCGGGAGGGTTCGGCCTCGTGTGCGGGTGCGACCTCGCGATCGCGACCGAGACGGCCGAGTTCGGCATGCCGGAGATCAACATGGGCCTGTGGCCCTTCATCATCACCGCCGTCGTCGGCCGCGCCATGCCGGCGCGCAAGGCGCTCGAGATGATGATGACCGGGGAGCGGATCTCGGCCGCGGAGGCCGAGCGGCTCGGCGTGATCTTGCGCGCGGTGCCGGCCGGCGAGCTGGACAAGGCGGTCGACGATCTCGCGGAGAAGCTCTCGTCGAAAAGCCCGCTCATCATGCGGCTGGGGAAGGACTCGTTCTACCGGTCCCGGGACATGGGGCTGCGCGAGGCACTCGACTATCTCCACGGGCAGCTCGCGGTGTGCCTGGAGAGCGAGGACACCGTCGAAGGCGTCGCGGCGTTCCTGCAGAAGCGGGCGCCCGAGTGGAAGGGCCGGTAGCGGTTTGACGCCGCCCAAGCGATAATCCCCCCA
>JACQXY010000056.1 GCA_016208485.1 Acidobacteriota bacterium
GGCGGGGCGCGCGAGCAGAAGGCGCGCCGCGGCGAGTGCTGAGGGGGTCCAGCAGGAATCCGCCTGGGCCGTGTCGAAGAAGACTGAATGCGCAGGTTCCTGATCCCCCTGTTGCCGGTGCTGCTGGTCGCCGGGCCGGCCCAAGCCGCGCCGCCGGGCAACGATGATCCCGCGAACGCGATCGCGATCTCGTCCTTCCCGGCCACGATCGACGTGGACACCTCCGATGCGACGACGGGTCCGTACGAGGCGCACTGCTCCAATTCGGTGGGCGGCTTCGTTGGGATCCCGATCGAGGCCGTGTGGTACCGGCTCGACCTGCCGAGCGGTACCGAGCGGATCCGGATCATGTACGAGGAGTACGACGCGAGCGTGAGTCTGTGGGCGCTCCAGGGGTGGACCCCGACCGGAGCGCCGATCCTCCTGCAAGAGGGGTGCCTCTACGCCGAGGATCCCTACCCTCTCTACGTCGACGGGCAGAGCTTGTACATGAGCGTGGGATCGCTGCTCACGAGCGCCACCCCGCCGTTCCAGGTCCGCGTGGAGGCAGGAGAAGTCGCGGTCGCCAACGACGCGCCCTACCGCGCGACGAAGATCCTGTCGCTTCCCTACGAGGTGGAACAGGGCACGTGGGACGCGGGCTACGACAATGACCCTCAGGGCTGCCCGCAGGGCGCGTACGTCTGGTACACGTACACCCCCTCTGAGCCGCAGACCATCGAGGTGTCGGTCTCCACGCGGTTCGCGTAC
Source organism: Acidobacteriota bacterium (assembly GCA_016208485.1). Classification (GTDB taxonomy): domain Bacteria; phylum Actinomycetota; class AC-67; order AC-67; family AC-67; genus JACQXY01. Next base: position 751 of record JACQXY010000056.1, read on the forward strand.
GAGGGTTCGACGGTCGCGGTGTACGCGCTCGGCGATGAGGTCCGCACGCTCGGGTGCGACGGCGGGTGGGACACTGGGGTGGCCACGGTCGCGACCCCGGTCGAGGCCGGCGTCCCGGTGCTGATCGGGATCGGGGGCCCCGGACTCCTCACGCTCTCGGTGCGCACGATCCCAGGGCCCGGTCCCGGACCCGACGCGCGCGCAAGTGCGGTCCCTCTCACGTTCGGGAGCGCCGTGTCCTACGACACCTCCGGGGCGACTCTCGAGCCGGAGGAGCCCACGTCGTGCGGCTCCGGCGGGTCGCTCTGGTTCGAGCTGCCGCCCGGACGGCGGGGAGCCGAGGTGGTCGTCTCCGGCGCGGTCTCGATCGCGGCGGTCGTGGGGGACGAGGTCCTCGCCTGCTCAACGACCGGGACGCTCGGGCTCCCCACCGGCTCGCCGGCGACGCACGTGCAACTCCGCGCGCCCGGCGCGGTCGCCGGCACCATCGCCTTGCGATTCGCTCCTCCGTACGGGGACCAGCTCACCGACGTCTCCCCGTTCACGCGGGAGTGCGGGGACTCCACGGACGGTCCCTACATGAACAGCGAGGTCGAGGTGAGCTTGACCGTCGACCCGCACGATCCCAACCACCTCCTCGCGACCTGGCAGCAGGACCGCCACTCGGACCGGGGCGGCTCGCACGGCATCGGCGCGGCCGCGACCTTCGACGGTGGCGCGACCTGGACGAACACCACGATCCCCGGGGTCTCCCTTTGCAGCGGAGGGCTCTTCCTGCGGGCTACCGACCCGTGGGCCGCGATCGACGCAGACGGCACGACGGCATATGTGATGTCGCTCGGCTACGACCCGGGACCGAACGACCTGGCGTTCCTCCCGAACTCGGTGCTGCTCAGCCGCTCGGAGGACGGCGGGCTCACGTGGGCGGCCCCGGTCGTCGTCGCGGTCAGTCCGGGCATCCTGATGCACGACAAGGAGGCCCTCACGGCCGATCCGAGCACGCCGGGCCTGCTGTACGCGGTGTGGGACATCTACCCCACCAACGTCGCGTTCCCGGTCTTCGCGCGCTCCGAGGACGGCGGCCGGACGTGGACCCCTCCGGTGCCCCTTCCCACGACGGGCGGTGGCGCCGGAGACCAGATCGCGGTGCTCGACGACGGGACCCTGGTCGAGATCGCGAACCGCGACTCGATGCAGTCGATCACCTCGCGCGACCGCGGTCTCACGTGGTCGCTGCCGACGGGGTTCGCCGCCGGGGGAAGCGCCGAAGGCCCGCCCGGCGTGCGCGGCGGGGCGTACATCCCGTCGGTGTCGACGGACGGGCAGGCTGTCTTCGTCTCTTGGAGCGATACCTACTCCACGTTCTTCGCGCGATCGGACGACGCTGGAGCGACCTGGACCGTCAGGGAAGTGGCCGGAGGCGGCTACTCGTATCCGCGGCGCTTCACGACTGCGGTTGCGGGAACCGATTCGGGCCGCCTCGCGGTGATGACGTACTTGATCGACGAGGCCGACCGGGCCTGGATCGCGCTGGCGATCTCGGCCGACGGGGGGACCACCTGGACCGAGCAGCCGATCACCGATTCCTTCGACATGCGCCGAGCGCCGGAATCGGTCGGACGCGGGTACTTCCTGGGCGACTACTTCGGCGTGCTCTCAGTGGCCCGGAGGCGTCTCCCCTCGCCCGGCCGCGCGCAGAAGCAATGCGAGCGTCGCGGAGTCGCCTCGCCAGAGTTCCGAGATCACCCTGGCGTCGACGCTTCGGAGCGCCCGGCGAAGGACGAGCGCGGCGACGAGCGCATCGTCGAGCGGCCCGAGGACCGGGATGAACTCGGGGATCAGGTCGATCGGGGAGGCGATCCACAGGACGGCTCCGAGAAGCAACCACTTCGTCGTTCGCGGGACGCCCGGGTGACGGGCGAGGTCTTTGAACAGAAGGAGCAGGTTCGGGAGCAGCGTTGCGAGCGCGCGGGCCGCGCGCGGCTTGCCGAGCGCGAGCAGCGCGGCGATCGCCGCCGTCCAGATCCCGGCGATCGCCGCGAGCGAGATCACCAGCGCGCGCATCTCGGGGAAACTTACTCGACGGAGTGATGCATGTACGCGCGGATCCCCCGAGCAGCGCGGCGCGCGCGATTCTCAAAGACGCGACAATCGGGCCAGGAACGCCGTCGGATCGATTCCATGTCTCACCTACCCGATATAGTCTGAGGCGAGACGGGAGGTACGCGGATGGTGCCGGTGGAACTCGAGCTGACACGGGACGAGATCGTCGCCGCTCTCGAAGAGGGCGCTCGCTCCCGCATGCGCGTGTCGGCAGGTGAGTTGCTCCGTCGCTATCGCGAGGGCGAGCTGGAAGATCCGGGGCTCGTCGCGGATCTGCTCGTTCTCGCCGACCTCCTTCCCGACGACGACGCCATCTTCCGGGCTGCCTGAGCTCCCGAGCCTCCTGGCGGAGGTGCGGGCCCTTTCCGGGCGTCACGAGATCTCGGGACCCGAGAGCCCCTTGCTTCCCTCCGCTGTCGCCCGCCGCGATCTCACCGCTCTGCAGATTCCGCGCTCTTGTCAAGAACGCGCGCGATTCCGGGTTCCCTGACCAAGGGGGAGGGAAGTGGCAAACGCTCAAGCGCTCTCGGTTCAACCTTGATGGCTCCACTTCCGTATGACTTGCCGACAATCCGCAGATTCGCGACCGTCCGGGGGTCGCTCAACACCCGCCACAGGGCCTCCTCCGCTTCTGGTGAGGGGTCGCGGGGATAGACGCATAAGAAGCCAGTGAGCGGCACGACCCTCGCTCGGTTTCGGATGAACCGCGCGTTACGCCGCCCCAAGTACGCGAAGAGGAATGGAGGAGGTTTGCGAGTCTCCATTCGATACCATGGCCGACGAGAGGCGATCAAGGCCCGCTTGGACAGCCCCATGGCCAATCCAGCGCCAAGGTATTCCTGAACCGCCTCAGGGAACTGCTCCAACCGACGCGCGTCTGGTGAGAATAGAACGTTGGGGCGGTTGTTGGCCTCAAGTACATCCAGATGCTCCGCCGAGACCTCGGCCTCAGGGGCATCTCGCGTTCGCCCGATGGCAGGGACGAGGAGATCTGAGGGGATTCCCACCTCCCGCGCCCGACGTCTCGTGAGGAAGAAGAATTCGTTGGCCCCCGTCGCGATGCCCCGCAAGACGGTTGCGCAATTCCCGAGACGCGGTGTCAGGGGATCCAACAGTGGCTGGGGCGGTCGGGATAACCCCGTCTCCATTGCTTCTGCCAGCGAGCGGCGCTCAACCTTGACGTCGCGGGTATTGTGTGTGAATTCAGACTCGACCCATGTCCGAAGTTCGTTCGTGCCCCACACGTCACAATATCCCCACGCCAGGTCGTCAATCGGTGCGTTGGCGGAGATCATGAAGACCAGCGCATTTGTGTCTACCCCAGGAAACGGCGTTGCTTGGTGCGAGAAGGTGACGACAGCGTCCACGCGGAAGTGGTGGCTAATCCACTGCCACAAAGCTCTCGCGAATACGCCTTCGACGGTATCCGCCGGCATGATGAATGCGAGACGTCCCCCGTGATCCAGAAGTTCCAAGGCTCTGAGTAGGAAGTACACGTGGAGCCCGGCACGCCCATCAATCGGCGTGCCTATCAGGCGCCTCCCGAATTCACGAAGCAAGCCTTTCGTTGCCGCGGACAGCCGATGGTGTCTGATGTACGGGGGGTTTGCCACGATCGCTGGTTGTCGTCCGGTCGGAGGATCAAGCACGAAGTCACGGATCTCCACAAGGCTCAGATCGGAAGCTGAGAGCCCCGAGTCCCTGGCCCCCTGCAGGGCTGAGGGGTCAATCTCGGTGCCGCGGAGTTCGAGTTCCGGCGGCGCCACTCGACGAGCGGCGAGGAAGAAGGCGCCTGCGCCTACTGCCGGATCGAAGATGCTGCACGCTCCGCCCCCGGTCACGTAGCCGACCATGGCGTCGGCCACCCAAGGCGGCGTCCAAAACTGGCCCTTCTGCCTCAGTACCTCTCGGTCGGGACCGGATGGGGGGAGGGGCTGATGACGTTTGGGGTTCATCTCGCCGCCAGTTCATCGAGAACCCGCAATGCCTCGATCGTGAACACGAGAGTTCCGCCTTCAAATCGCACGTAGGGGAGGATGTGTCCGTTCTTCTCCTCAATGAAGTCGGGAATGAGCGTCGGATCAGATGTGGCTTCGCCGAGAGGATAGGCATAGTGGTAGTAGATCTTGTGGATGACCTTCGAGGTCGTGGCGCCGCCGGGGGCCTGAAATGTCTGAACCGTTGGCTGGATCAATCCACCCTCGATCAAGCCCTCAATACGATCGAGAGCGATGCCGAACGCCATGTCGAAGAAGACGTGCCACACGTGAATCGGCACCCGATTGGCTGCTTGCCAACCTCGCAGGGGCAGCCGGTCCTCCTCCTTCACGATGATGGTGGGAAGCACCGCCGCTTTTCTCAGTCCTTCCTTCCAGTCCAAGCGCTTCTGTGGTCTCAGCTCGGACCCGTAGTCCGGCATCATTTTTCCTTTCCACAAGCTGTTCTCGCATTCAACGGCCACCACGGCAAGCCGGAGGAGCGCCTTGATGTCCGGCGATTCCTCGAGAGCGAACGGCAGTTCCGCCTCACCGCCGAGCCGGCTCACGATCGCGGACGCTTGCGCCCAGTCATCTGTCTGAAAGACAAGCAGATCCGGCCTCTCAATCTGTCCCAGGCCAGCGGCCTCCAGGCGCTCGAAGTAGAGTTCAAATGCTCTAATATCGTCGGAAGGAGCAACGCCACTGGGCCCATACGGAAGCGCTCGATACCGCTCTGTGGCGTTGACAGCATCGATGAGACGCTGTTCGCTCCACACTCCCTGCGACCAACGCATCAGGAAGTCGCTGCCGCGAAGGCGTCTCGGATTCAGAAGGAAATCAGACCATGGCGCATCGCCCATGCTGGTAAGCGTGAGTTCGAGATCCTCGAAGCAGACCGCGAGGGCGCTGTCGAAACCAGACTCCGCAGCCGATTCGGAGATCGGGCCGTCCTCACTCCACATGGGGTGATTCGTATCACAGGTTGGGGTGCGCGTCAGGTTTGGGCAGAACGAGCGAAGGGGTTCAAGCGCGCTGTCTCGGTACTGTGGGATCGCGTGGATGGGTCGCGCGCCGGTCCGGCTTGCGGGGCTTGGATGACATCGTCTCGGTACGTTGGGATCCGCATGGTTCCCCTTTCGACCGGGAGGGGTTAGAGATCGCACGAGGAGGTGCCGTGCTTCTCGTGGTACTGCTGGTGGTAGTCCTCGGCCTCGTAGAACTCCGCCGCGCGCGCGATCTCGGTCGCGATCGGAAGGCGGAAGCGCCCCTCCTTCTCCAGCCGCTCCATCGAGGCGACGGCGGCTTCGCGCTGGCCTTCGTCGTGGAAGAAGATCGCGGAGCGGTACTGCGTGCCGACATCCGGGCCCTGCCGGTCGCGCTGCGTCGGGTCGTGGATCGACCAGAACGTCTCGAGCAGGTCCTCGAAGCTGGTGATGGCCGGGTCGTAGACGACTTCCACCGCCTCGGCGTGGCCGGTTCCGTGGCCGCACACTTGCTCGTAGGTCGGGTTCGCCGTGTGCCCGCCGGTGTAGCCGACGCGCGTGCGCGCGACCCCCTTCACCTTGCGGAATGCGTTCTCCACTCCCCAGAAGCACCCGGCGGCGAACGTTGCCTTCTCCTCGGCGCCCATGAGTCCCCTCCCCCCGCGCTCGTCCGGTCAGTTTCGCAGATGCCGGAGCGTTCCGCCGACCCCTTGCGGGCCCGGTCGCGCGCGGGGAGAATGATGAATCGGCCGGGCAGGACGCAGGGTAGGGAAGGGCATGTGAAGAGCGGCGTCGATCTCAAGCGTCTGCTGATGGGCGCCACGGTGATGGCGGTCGCATTCGCGCTCGGCGACGCGGCCGCGTCGGCGCTGGCGCCCCCGATCGGAACTCCAAGACCGACGGATCTCGACCTGCTGCTCCGGCTGGTCCCAGCGGGCGCGCTCGTGGGCGGAGCGTACGTCGGGACCCGCCGATGCCATTGCAGCAGATTGCGGCAGGGACTCGCCTCGATCGCCGTCAACTGGCTTGCTTTGGCCCTGCTGAGCTTCGCTCAGGATCGGATGACGGGGGAGAACATCTTCGATCCGTATGCCATCTTCGTCACGGCGGCGCCTTGGTTCATCCTCTTGGGAGCGGCGGGGGTTGCGATCGCGGCTTTCACAGAGCGAAGGTCGAGGCGGGCGTTCGCAGGAGGATGGAGCGAAGCATGATCGGGGAACGGGCCGGCTGACCAGATGGAGCGCGCACCGATGGACGATGCCGGGCGGGGTGAGCGGCTGACCCCGCTCCAGCACGAGGTGATGCGGCGCAAGGGGACCGAGCGCGCGTTCACCGGCGAGTACTGGGACTGCCACGACGACGGCGTCTACTGTTGCCGCGGGTGCGGCGCCGAGCTGTTCCGCTCGGAGGCGAAGTTCGACTCGGGCTCGGGGTGGCCGAGCTTCACCGAGCCGGCGATCGCAGCCAACATCCGGACCGAGACGGACCCGAGCCATGGCATGGAGCGCGTCGAGGTGTCGTGCCGGCGGTGCGGGGCGCACCTCGGCCACGTCTTCCCCGACGGGCCGGGGCCCCAGGGGCTCCGGTACTGCATCAACTCCGCCTCCCTCGACCTCGACCGGAAGGTCTGAGGGCGCATTCGCGTCGCCCTGCCTCCCTCTTGCGCGGCGATGCAATAGTGCGTAGACTCACTATTGGAAGGGCGAAGATGATGGAGGAGCTGTTCGGCTGTGGCGGCTAGCGGCGCGTCGGGAGGGCGAGGCCCCGAATTCGACCGGGTCCTGCGCGCGGCCGCCCGTCTCCAGTCCATTCTCCAGGACGCAGTGCTCGTGGGGGGCAGCGCCGCGGCCCACCACGCCGGGCACCGCATGTCTCTGGACGACGATCACGTCCTCCCCGATCTCTCGGAGCGCTTCGAGCAGGCGCTCGAAGCGACCAAGGGTTGGGTCACCGCGCGCGTTCGCCACCCGGTCCTCTTGGACCTCGTCGCACTCGCGGACCGGATGGGCGAGGGCTCTGCTCAGGTGCTGCTCGGCCTCGACGATTACTACGCCGACCAGATAGGTGCCGGTGGTCAGCGCGTGGCGACCCAGCTCGCGAAGCAACTCGCCGAGCCGGCGCCCTACGACCTGTCGGAGGTCGATCTGCGGCACTACCGCGATCTGCGGCCGCGCTGGCGGGATTGGGGTGCGGTAGTCGCAGCGGCACGCCGTCTTGCGACGGACGTTCTCGATCTGGTTTCCAGGGAGACTCCCTGATGGAGCACAGGCACCTGGACTACCCGCCGGACACGGCGCCGGCCGGCCTCGGCGCGGCCGCGTTGGACGACCTGCTCGACCGTGGCGACCTCGCGGCCTGGGCGCCGCTCGCGGCCGCCGTCCGCCGGGATCCCGCCGGTCCCCTCGCCGCCGAGGTCCTGCGTCTCTGCGACGCCCATCCGATGTACGGAACCTCGATCCTGTGGACCGCATGGATCGAGCGGTTGCGCGCGCCGGATGCCGGCGATCGCACGCTCGGCGACCTCCGGCGCGACCGGGGGCTCACCCAGGAGGCGATCTCCGAGCGGCTGGGCATCTCCCAGTCCGACGTGTCGAAGATCGAGCGCCGCAGCGACGTCCGGCTCTCCACGCTTCGCGCCTATGTCGCGGCGACCGGCGGGAAGTTGGAGTTGCGCGCGGTCTACCCGGAGGGCTCGCGGCGCCTGTCCCCGCCGGCGCGAGCGCCGCGGCGGGCACGCTGCTAGCCTTTAGCAAGCGAAATGACTGTATCCAGCAAGCGCGGGCGCCCGCGCCGCGGGTTGATCGCGGTGCCCGGGGCGCCCAGGCGGCTCGCCGCCCGGCTCCTCGAGTTCACCGCGCGCCACCGCGCCGTCGTGGAGCGCATCGCGGCGCGGGGGACGATCACGATCCTCTTCACCGACATCGCCGGCTTCACGAGCATCACCGAGACGCTCGGCGAGCGCGCGGCCGTCGCGCTGCTGGACGTGCATGACCGGGTCGTCGCGGCGGAGGTCAAACGGCGAGGTGGCCGGGTCGTGAAGTCGCTCGGGGACGGGATCATGGCCGCCTTCCCGGAGGCGTCCGGAGCCGTCGCGGCCGCGGCAGGCATCCTCGAGACCACCCGGGAGGTCCAGGTGCGCGGGGCGCCGCTCCGCCTTCGGATCGGCCTCGACACCGGCCGGGCGAGCCGCAGGGGCGACGACTACGTCGGGCACGCGGTGAACGTCGCCTCTCGGCTCACGCGCCGCGCGCGGCCGGGACAGGCGCTCGCTTCCGACGCGGTGCGCCGCGCGGCGCGCGGGTCCGATCTGGACGTCGAGTGGAAGGACCTCGGGCGCGTTTCCCTGAAGGGGATCGCGCAGCCCCCGCGCACCTGGAGGGTCCGGCCGCGCCGCGCGCGCGGCAAGTCGTAGCGCCGCACGCTGCGCGCGGCAGGTCGTGCGCCGCCGGCCGCAGCGCAACCGCCGGTCAACCGCCGATCAACCCGTGGACCGCGCGCTGAGCGTGGCCTTCGCCGTCCGGTCCTTGGCCTTCCCGCCCTCCGGAAGCCGGGGCGGGGGTGGGGGAGGCGGTCGCGGTCGGCGTCGCGCTGGCGGACGCCCCGGCCACGCGCGTCACCAGGACATCGCTGCCGATCGAGCGAAGGGGCGCGAGGACCCGATCCTGGGCCTCGTCGAGCCCTTGTGAGACGCCGACGATCCCGATGACGAGCCCGACCCCGGCCGCCAGGCCGAGCGCGGTGAGGAGCGTGCGCCCGAGGCGCCGGGGAAGCTCGCTTGCGACGTAGCCGAACTGGAACATGCGCCTCTCCCCTTCAGCGGGGCCGCCGGCACTCACAGACACGCACGTTCCCCTTGGACCCCGCTGGGTCAAACCTTGGAAGGAGCTGTGAGTCCCGGCCGGCTCGACTCACAGCGGATTCCCAGGCCGCTTGCATTGGGCGCCAAGGTTGATGGGGCATGCTGCGCCCATGCCCGGCGAAGGAGGCCGGGAGGCCGGTACCGGTCGGAAGGAGGAGCCATGGGGATCTCGCGGAAGGTGATCGTCGGCGCGGTGGTGGGCGCGCTCGTGCTCGGGTGGGCGGTGTCGTCCGCGGTGGCCGAGCAGTCGGGCGGCGCCCGCTCGCCGGAGGGAGCCGAGCCCGCCGGCGGGCGGCCCGGCGGGCCCGCGATGCGCTCCGAGGCCGTGTTCCCCGCGCGCGACGGGCATCCTGTCACGACGGTCCGCCGCGACTTCGGTGTGCTCACCAGCGTGAGCGGCGCCGCGCTGACGATCAAGGAGGATGACGGCACGGTGGTCGAGATCCCGGTGGACGAGGGGACCCGCATCGGCCGCGACGGGAAGAAGGCGGTGCTCGCGGACCTGAAGGCCGGCGACCACATCGCCGCCGTCCGCGTGAAGGAAGGGGACGGGGAGTTCGTGACGAAGGGCGTGCGCGCGATCTCGCCGGAGCGCTACCGGCAGATGGAGGCCCGGCGCAAGGCCTGCCAGGCGCGGCCGCGGCAGTGCAGGACCGCCCGGGGTCCCGGCCGGGGCGCCGGCGGTGCCGCCCCCGCAGCCGGCCCCGAGGATTCCACTGCGGCCTGAGCCGGCCGTACCATGAGCCCCGAGGAGCGATGAATGCGCCGAGTCCGGTCCGCATCCTCGTCGTGGACGACGAGGCGAGCATCACCGACCTGGTCGCGACCGCGCTCCGCTACGAGGGCTTCGAAGTCGGGGTCGCCGGCAACGGCCGCGAGGCGCTTGCGGCCGTTGCCGGCTTCCGTCCCCACCTGCTCGTGCTCGATGTGATGCTCCCGGACCTCGACGGCTTCGAGTTGGCCGGGCGGCTCGCGACCGACGGCGAGAAGGTCCCCGTGCTCTTCCTCACCGCGCGCGACGCGACCGAGGACAAGGTCCGCGGGCTCACGCTCGGCGGGGACGACTACGTGACCAAGCCGTTCAGCCTGGAGGAGCTGATCGCTCGCATCCGCGCGATCCTCCGCCGGGCCGGGGCCACCGGCGCTCCCTCGAGACTCGTCTTCGCCGACCTCGAGCTGGACGAGGATGCCCATGAGGTCTGGCGCGCCGGCGCGCGGGTCGACCTGACGGCGACCGAGTTCAAGCTGCTCCGTTTCTTCATGCTGAACCCGCGCCGGGTCCTCTCCAAGGCGCAGATCCTGGACCACGTCTGGAACTACGACTTCGGCGGCGACGCGAGCATCGTGGAGACCTACGTCAGCTACCTCCGGAAGAAGATCGACCGCGCCGGCCGGCCGCTCATCCACACGGTCCGCGGTGTGGGCTACGGCCTGCGTCTTCCGAGGGACGAGTGATGTCCCTGCGCGCGCGGCTGCTCGTCGGCCTGGTCGCGCTCGCCGCCGCGGGGCTCCTCATCGCCGACGCGGCGACCTATGTGTCCCTGCGCTCGTTCCTCTCGCGGCGGGTGGACCAGCAGCTCGAGGCCGCGCGGATCCCGGTGGGCCGGGCGCTGGTGTCGGAGGTCCGCGGGGAACTCGGCCTCGGCATCCGGCGACCCCGGGTGGGGGGGCCGCCCCTGCCGCTCGGCGCCTACGGGGAGCTGCGCAACGCCTCCGGCGGAGTCCTGGCGACGGTCTCCTTCGACGTCGGCGAGACCGCCTCTCCGCCGCCCGATCTCCGCAACGCCGCCGCCCCGGGCGGACCGCGGACTTTCACCACCGGGGCCGCCGACGGCTCTTCGCTGCGCTACCGCGTCCTCGCCACGCCTCTCCCCGGGGACCGGGGAGTTCTCTTCGTCGCGATTCCGCTCCGCGAGGTCTCCCAGACCCTCGGCCGCCTCGTGCTCGTGGAAGGGGCCGTCACGGCCGTGGTGCTCGCCGGGCTCGCGGCGCTCGCCTGGTGGGTTGTGCGGCTCGGGCTCCGCCCCCTGGAGGAGATCGGCTCCACGGCCGGCGCCATCGCCGCCGGCGACCTGTCGCGAAGGGTCGAGCTCGCGGACGAGCGCACCGAGGTCGGCCGCCTCGGGGTCTCGCTCAACGCGATGCTCGGACGGATCGAGGAGGCGTTCGGGAAGCAGAAGGCGTCCGAGGAGCGCCTCCGCCGCTTCCTGTCGGACGCCTCACACGAGCTGAGGACCCCGCTCACCTCGATTCGCGGGTACGCGGAGCTGTTCCGGCGAGGCGCGTCCGACCGCGCCGAGGACCTCGCGATGGTGATGCGCCGGATCGAGGACGAGGCCGCGCGCATGGGCGTGCTCGTGGACGACCTGCTGCTGCTCGCGCGGATCGACGAGGGTCGGCCGCTCCAGCGCGCGCCGGTGGACCTTGCCGCGGTGGCGGCGGACGCCGCGGCCGACGCGCGGGTCGTCGACCCGGGCCGCGAGATCGCGCTCGAGTCCTCCGGTCCCGTGATCGTGACGGGGGACGAGGTTCGCCTTCGCCAGGTCGCCGGCAACTTGCTCTCCAACGCGGTCACGCACACGCCGGCGGGCACGCCGGTCGAGGTCCGCGTCGCGATCGAGGGCGCCGGCGCGGTGCTCGAGGTCACCGATCACGGTCCGGGGCTCGCGCCCGGAGAGGCGGAGAGGGTCTTCGACCGCTTCTATCGCTCGGAGCCGGGGCGCGCGCGCGACGAGGGCGCCGGTGGCGCCGGCTTGGGTCTTTCGATCGCCGCCGCGATCGCCGAGGCGCACGGCGGCCGGATCGAGGTGCGCACCGCGCCGGGTGAGGGAACCTGTTTCCGTGTTTCTCTCCCGCTCGCCGCGCCCGAGGAATCCGCGCCCGAGGAATCCGCGCCCGAGGAATCCGCGCCCGACGGCGCCTGACCGCCGCGAACCGCCTCCCGGTCCGCGCGCCCATACAATGGCGCCGCGCCGCAACGGGAGGCAGTGACGGGATGGAGATGAGAGCGCGGCGCGCGACCTCTCGATGAGGCCGGCCGCGCGGCGCGGGTCCGGCTGGCGGCTCGCTCTTGCGACCTCGGTCTTCGGGGCGGGGCTGCTCAACCTCGCGTCGGCGATCTTCCCGGCGGAGCGCGCGCGCTTCGCGACGCTTCGGGGCATCGTGCCGCTTGCCGCGACGCACGTGGCCACCTCCGCCACCACGATCGCGGGAGCCGGGCTCCTCGTCCTCGCGCGCCAGCTCCGGCGCGGCAAGCGCCGCGCGATGGTCTTCGCCGCCGCGCTACTCGGCGCTTCGGTCATCCTCCACGTGCTGAAGGGGCTCGACGTGGAGGAGGCCGCTGTGGCCGCGGCGCTCGCGGCGCTCCTTCTCCTCCGCCGCGGCGATTTCCCCGCCGAGTCCGACCCCGCGTCTCTCGCGCGCTTCGTGCGGACGGTGCCGCTGCTCGTCGCGGGATGGTTCGCCTTCGGCGTGGCGGCGCTCTGGGTCAACCGCGGGTCGGTCGCGCCGGGATTCGGGATCGGCGCGGCGCTCGAGGAGACCTTCTTCCGGATGGGGGTCTCGAGCGGGAGCCTCCGGCTCACCGGGCGCTTCGGGGTCTGGTTCCCCTGGGCGATGGGCTCCGTCGGGATCGGCACGCTCGCGTTCTCGGCCTTCCTGCTCTTCCGGCCGGTCGTGGTGCGCCTGCACCAGCGGCCCGAGGAGCGGGAGGCGGCGCGCCGGCTCGCCCGCGCGCACGACGAGGACTCCCTTTCCTATTTCACGCTGCGATCCGACAAGGACTACTTCTTCAACTCCGCGCGGACGGCATTCGTCGCCTACCGCTACGTCGCGGGGCTCGCGCTCGTCTCGGGCGATCCGATCGGACCCGGCGGCGAGTGGCCGGGGCTTCTCGAGGAGTTCTCGGATCATTGCCGCCGCCACGACTGGCGCATCGCCGTCGTCGGCGTGCCCGAGCGCTCGCTGCCGCTGTACCGGGGATTCGGCTTCCGCTCCTACCCGATCGGCGACGAGGCGATCCTCAACCCTCAGACGTTCTCGCTGGAGGGCCGCCATGTGCGGAACATTCGTCAGAGCGCCAACCACGTCCGCAAGCAGGGATACCGGTTCCGGCTGCTCGATCTCAAGGAGCTGGACCTTGCGACGCGGCGCGAGCTGATCGCCATCTCCCACCGCTGGCGCGGCGCGGTGGTCGAGCGCGGGTTCTCCATGGCGCTCGGGCGCCTCCTCGCCGCCGAGGATCCCGGGGTTCTCGCAGCCGTCGCCGAGGACGCGAACGGGCGGCCGCAAGGCTTCCTCCAGTTCGTTCCCTTTCGGAGCCGCCGCGGTTACTCGCTCGACGTGATGCGCCGAAACCGCAGCGCCCCGGCGGGTCTCAACGAGTACTTGATCTGCGAGACGGCCGCTGCCATGCGCGACCGAGGGGTGGACGCGCTCAGCCTGAACTTCGCGGCCTTCGCCGCCCAGATCGCGCCGGCGCCCGGCTTCCATCCGGTCCGCGGCCTTCAGCGCCGGGCGTTCCTCGTGCTTTCGCGGTTCTTCCAGATCGAATCGCTCCTGAAGTTCAACCGGAAGTTCGACCCCGAGTGGGTTCCGCGTCATCTGGTCTACGAGGAGCTGCTCGACCTGCCGCGCGCGGGCCTGGCGATCTTGCAGGCGGAGGCGTTCCTTCGTCTGCCGGTCGTCGGCCGTTACTTCTGACGCCCGGCGCGCCGGGCCGGTGGGCGCGGCGCTCCGTCGAGGCGCGCGCCGAATCCCGCGAGGGCGATCGCGAGGAGCGCGACGACGGCGCCTGAGACCACGAGCGGCAGGCGTCCGGCCTCGCCCCAGGCGAGCCCGGCCCATACCCCTGCGAACAGCGCGGTCCCTCCCTGGATTCCTTGGTAGAGACCGAGCGCGGAGCCGACCCGCGCCGCCGGGGCGAGGTCTGCGATCCACGCTTTCCCGACGCCGTCGGTGAGCGCGGTGTATCCGCCGTACAGCGGCAGCAGGATCCATACCCACGCGCCGGTGGTTGCGATCCCGAGGCCGAGGTAGGCGGCGGCGAACACGGCGAGCCCCGCGGCGAACACCCACCGGCGAGGCAGGCGATCCGAGAGGGCGCCTGCGGGGTAGCTCAGCGCCGCGTAGCTCAGGTTGTAGAGGGCGTAGGCCCCGACGACCCCGGCGAAGCCGAGGCCGAGCTGCCTCGCGCGCACGATCAGCAGGGCGTCGGAGAAGTTCGCGAGCCCGAACAGCGCGAGGAACCCGACGACGCGCCGGTAGCCGGCCGGCAGGGGCTCCCGCGGCGGTGGGTCGTCCGGCCGCGGCGCCGGAGGACGCTCGCGCACGAGCGCGATGAGCGCGACGCTCACCGCGGCCGGAGCGAAGGCGATCGCGAACAGCGGGCGGATGCGGTGGCCGAGCGCCTCGTAGAGTCCGAGCCCGGCGAGCGGTCCGACGACCGCGCCGGCCGAATCGAGCGCGCGGTGGAACCCGAAGGTGCGCCCGCGGGTCTCGGGCGAGGCATCGCCGGCGATGAGGGCGTCGCGGGGGGAGACTCGAAGACCCTTTCCGGCCCGATCGAAGAACCGCGCGACGAGCACGAGCGGCCAGGAGCGCGCGAGCACGATGGCGAGCTTCGCGAAGGAGGACAGGCCGTAGCCGCACGCGACGAGCGGGCGGCGGCGCATCCGGTCGGCGAGCCGCCCCGAGACCACCTTGACGATGTTGGCGGTCCCCTCCGCCACCCCCTCGATGAGCCCGACCGCCGCCACCGGCGCGCCGAGGACCCCGGTCAGGAACAGGGGCAGGACCGGGTACAGCATCTCCGAGGCGGCGTCCTGGAAGAAGCTCACCCAGGATAGGACGACGACGTTGCGGCTGAGGCACGGCCTGACACGCGTGCGGGTCTCGTGGACTCCCGTCGGAGGCTCCTCGCGGGCATCCATTGCCCGCGATTGTATGGGGCCAGGCAGACAGGGATGATGCGCGCGGGGTGAGACCGCGTTCCAAGCGACGGCCCCGGCCCAAGATGGCGTCCCCTGGAGGCAGGAGATGGCCCTCGTGGTGGCGAAACTCATAGGAACCGGTTTGAGCTGACAGGAGGGCGACGATGTCGGGGATTCGGAAGCTGGGCGCGGGTGTTGCGGCGGGGGCCCTTCTCGCCGCGCTGGGAGTGGCGGGCGGTGCGCAGGCGACGACGGGCATCGTGGCCGGGGCCGCGAAGGAGAGCATCACGCCGTTCACGGTCGTCCCGGGGGTTACGACGGCGGTCGACCCCTATTCGAACCTCGCGGCGTCCAACCCCGACGGCATGCCGGCGGTTGGGCTCTGGGACACCTTCGAGCCGGAGCCGGGCGCGCGCAGCGCCGGCCAGGTCACCGCCACCGGCCTGTGGGGCGAGCCCTTCACCGACTCCAACGGCAACGGCCGGTACGACTCCGGGGAGCCGTTCGTGGACGACCCCGCGAACACCCGCCTCGACCCCACCTCGGCGAACAAGTGGGACGGCCTCTACATGGCCGGCTACGGCAACGACCGGATCCCGCTCGGCGTGTGGGACAAGACTTGGGCGCGCGCGCTGTACCTCCGGGATCCCGCGAGCGGGCTCGGCTTCGCGCACGTGTCGATCGACGCGCTCGGATGGTTCAGCGACTGGAACGACCGGGTTGTCGCGCTCGCGCGGCGGATCAACCCCGCGATGGACCTCGACTACATGATCGTGTCGCACACCCACGACCACGAGTCCCCCGACACCCACATCGGGATCTGGGGCCCGGACCAGGCCGTCGACGGGACCTACCCGAAGTACGAGCGCTACATCGAGTACAAGATCGCCCAAGCGGTGGCCGAGGCGGCCGCCGCGGCCGAGCCGGCGAAGTTCCGCTTCGCCGAGATCGGGCCGGGGACGTCCTTCACGACTCTGAGGAACAACGTGGAGGATCTCGAGGGACTCCAGTCGCGGAACGAGTGCCGCACGCCGTGGGTCTTCGACGATGAGGTCCGGGTGATGCAGGTGGCCGCCGACGACGACGGGCAGACGATCGCCGCGGTCGTCAACTGGGGGACGCACGTCGAGGCGATGGACGGCGACAACCTCTACCTCTCCTCCGACTACGCGAGCGCGCTCCGCGAGACGGTCGAGGAGGGTCTCGGCGGTGGCGTCGCGCTCCAGACCCAGGGCGCGCAGGCGGCCGGCGAGGT
The DNA here is from genome assembly GCA_016208485.1 of Acidobacteriota bacterium. Classification (GTDB taxonomy): domain Bacteria; phylum Actinomycetota; class AC-67; order AC-67; family AC-67; genus JACQXY01. The sequence goes on from JACQXY010000056.1 coordinate 16,860, forward strand.
GATCGGGGACTCCTGCGGGCGCAGGTGGCAGCGACACACGTTCGACGGCGAGACCTTCCCGGTGGACTCCGGCGGCAACCCGCTCGCGACCCAGCCGCCGCTCATCCGCACGGAGCCGGAGCACGCGCGCGACCGCGCCTACGCCATCGGGCGCGTCGCCGGCAGCGCCGCGGTCCGGGCGGCGGAGGCGGCTCTCTGGGATGTCACCGCGACGGCGATCGAGGGGTTCACCGCGAGGGACCTGTACGTTCCGGTCAACAACGAGGCGCTCGCCGCGCTCGCGGCGGTGGGCGTGATCGACAAGCCCACCTACGTCGGCGGGGCGTCGGCGGGGGCGGTCGCAGGGGGCGCCGCCGGCATGGATGTGGGCGCGCCGACCGGAGTGGACGCGAAGACCACCATCTACGCATGGAAGATCGGCTCGGCCTCGTTCGTGACCGCGCCGGGAGAGCTGTTCCCCGAGGCGTACTTCGGCCTCGAAGCCCACAACCGGACGGTTGCCGGCACCCAAGCGAACCACTTCGACTACACGGCTTTGGACGGCTCGAGTGCGAACACCGCCGCACTGGCGTGCTCCTCGGCGCCGTTCTCCTACGAAGATCCGAAGGGCGCGGACACCGGGCGGCCGTACGAGCCGGGGATCCGCGAGGCCCAGGTCAAGAAGTTCGCCACCGACCACAACTTCCTGCTCGGCTACACCCCCGACCTGCTCGGATACATCGTGCCCGGCTATGACTTCGCCTGGTACGCGCTCCCGCCGGCGGACGGCGCCGGGATCGGCGCGCTCGTCGGCGAGGTGCCGGACCCCTGCGCGTCCTTCCCGCCGGACTCGTTGGTCCCGGGCGCGATCTACAACGAGCACTACCAGGAGACGAACTCCGCCGGCTCGATGCTCGCGCCGGCCTACGCGTGCACGGTTTGGCGGATGCTCGGGCTCGACCCGGCCACATCCGCCGAGGGCGCCGCCGCCTGCGACGACTGGGACGCCTGGCGAACGGCGGGGTTGATCCACGTTGGGGTTGATCCCGCGCTCTGCGATCCGAGCGGCGAGCTCGGCGACCTGAACGACTGCGTCCGTCACCACTGAGACCCGGAGGGAGATCATGCGCAGAACCGTCGTGATGGGGCTGGTCTTGTCGGTGGTCGCCGCGCTCGCGCTCGCGCCGGCGGCGGCGGCGGACGAGCCGACCGTCTACCGCGTGGGGGCGGCGAAGCGCTCGATCAACCCGGATGCCGACGGCACCTACGCCGGGAAGCCCGTGTACCTCGGCGGATACGGGATCGGCGCCGGTCCGCTCTGGGAGGCGTTCGGGTCGCGGCCTCCGGCGAGCGGGATCCTCGCGCCGGGGATCTTCGCGCGCGCCTTCGTGGTCTCGACCGACGACGACCCCGCGCACGCGCTCGCCCTGGTATCGGTCGAGACGCAGGGGCTCTTCGCCGCCTACCAGCAGGGTCCCTACGGCACCGAGGACATGCGCAAGGGGGTCGAGGCGTATCTCGGGATCCCTGCCGAGCGGATCATCATCGGCGGCAACCACACGCACGCGGGCCCGGACACGCTCGGGGTGTGGGGCGGGGTGCCGACGGAGTACCTCGCGTGGATCAAGCACCAGACGATCGGCGCGATTGCCGACGCCTGGCGCGCGCGCAAGGCCGCAACCCTGTGGTTCGGCACCGCCGCGGCCAACGACGGCCTCGACGACCTGATCTCGAACCAGTTCGGCCACGACCCCGCCAACCAGTCCGTGGAGAGCGAGCTTCGCGTCTTGCAGGCGCGCGACGCCACGACCGGGGATCCGTTCGCGACGCTCCTCAACCTCTCCGCGCACCCGACCGTGATGGGCGGGGACAACACGCTCGTCTCGGCAGACTGGCCCGGCCCGGCCGCTGAGTCGCTCGCTTCGATCTACGGAGGCGAGAGCCTCGTCGTCATGGGGGCGCTCGGGCGAAGCCAGCCGAGCGACGGGAAGTCCTACGACGCGTGCAGCGGGGATCAGTACTGTGCCGTCGAGCACTACGTCGGGCGCGTCGTGGCGCGCGCGACCGCTGCCGTGGGGGCCGCGCAGCCGCTCACCGGCGCCCCCGTTGTGGAGGGGCACTCGTACCTGATCGAGGACCCCGCGACCAACGCGATCCTGCTCGCTCTCCTCTTGGGCGGGCGCGCGATCGGCGTGCCGATCTCGCGCTCGATCTTGCCGCCCTGGGAGGCCGGGAACCTGATCGGCACGGTCACGTTCTCCGCGCGCATCGGGGACCTGCTCTTCTCCGGAGGCCCGGGAGAGCTGTATCCGCAGATCCCGCTCGCGGTGCGCGAGGCGACCCCCGGGATGAAGGGCCACTTCGTATTCGGCCTCGCCGGCGACATGCTCGGATACATCATGGCCCCGTTCCCGGAGGCCTACCCTGAGCCGGTGCGCCAGTCGCTCTTCGACGGCGACCCGGATGATCCCACGACGTGGGGGATCTCGCCCATCGACAACGACAACTACTTCTTCAACGTGTCGCACACGCTGGGGGAGCGAGTGATCTGCTCGATGCTGCGGGGGGCCGGCGAGGTGACCGGCGCGGGGCTCGGCCTCTGGACGGCACGCCCACAGTGCGCGGCGTTCGCCACGGACCTCGGGTTGCCGCCCGGAGCGGACACCCTCGCGCCGGCGACCCCCGGGTAGAGCGCAGCTCGTTCCGGCCGGCGGCGCCGGGCCTCCGGCTGCGGGACGCCCGCTCGCTCCCCACGAGAGGGTCGGTCCGGCGTGCCGTGGCTGCGATGTAGGCTGGGAGGAGTTGCCAGTCCCGGCGCAGGGTTGATCCAGGGAACTTGGAAGCCCTCACGGGGGCTCCCTGATGGCTTCCGCAGCACACAGTGTCCACCGGGCATGACGTTGCTGTGACAACTTCCCGCTCCAAACAGCGACTCGACAGCGTATCTGCCGGAAGTTGGAACCTAGGGGCGGTTAGTAGTAACCTTGCAGCCAGGCAAAGGGCACTGAGGGGCATGGGCGGTGGGGGACGAGCCAAACGGGAAGATGGCCCGGTACGCGAGGGTGGCGCTCGCCTTTACGCCCGCGGCGCCCATCGACGACACCGCCTTGTGGGCTGAGCGCGAAACGCAGGTCTTTCAGTGCGTCGAGGCCCTGTTCCAGAAGGGTCTCCACATCGCCGTCTACGGGGAGCGCGGCGTTGGGAAGACTTCCTTGGCCAACGTTCTGCCGAAGCTCATCGAGCAGGCGCGGCTGCAGAGCCTCGATGCTGTTCGTGTCGACTGCAACACGAACGACACATTCAGTTCCATCTGGAGATCGGTTTTCCGAGAGCTCGGCATGCCGGATGCCGCGGAGGAGGGTCGGGGCGTGTCCGATCCAGAGGCAATCCGATTCCGACTCGGGGCCTTGGAGCGACGCACGCTGATCGTGCTCGACGAGTTGGATCGGGTTGCCGACGACGATGCCCTCTCGTTGCTGGCGGATACGGTGAAGACCCTGTCAGATCACGCCGTCGAGGCCACTCTCATGCTGGTCGGAGTTGCGTCGTCCGTTGAGGCACTACTCGGGGAACACGAATCGGTTGTTCGCTGTCTTGCGCAGGTTCCAATGCCGAGGATGTCCGAGACTGAACTGGCCGCGATTCTCAGCAAGGGATTCGGCCTGGCGGATCTCACCGTTGAGGAAGCGGCGAGCCAACGAATCGTGCGCCTCGCTGAGGGGCTTCCGCACTTCGCCCACCTCCTTGGGCTTCACGCGGGGGAACACGCGGTGATGGACGACAGGCCGCGAGTCGATGAGGACGATGTCCGCCGTGCCGAGGAGAAGGCCGTCCGCTCCCATTCCATTCTCAGCGAATACCAGCAGGCTACACACAGCCCCCAGCCGGACCATCTGTTCGGGCAGGTGCTCCTGGCGTGTGCGTTCGCGCCCAAGAACGAGCTGGGTTACTTCCGTGCGGGTGATGTGCGCGAGGCGCTGTCCGACGTGATGGGCCGCCCGATGCAGATCCCTTCATTTGCACGGCACCTGAACGAGTTCTCCAGCGACAAACGGGGCAACGTCCTTGTGAAGCATGGCGACAAGCGCCGGTACACATATCGTTTTCGCAACCCCCTGCTGCAGCCTTTTGTCAAGATGGCCAGCAGGACAAAGGGCCTGATCAACGATGAGTTGTATCAGCGTCTTCAGGCCCGCCAGTTGTCGCGGCAGGGCACTCCGGGCTTCTCATGACGTCCTCGCCGGGAACCCCGCTCCGTCGCGCCCGGTGCTCTCTCGCGCGATGAGTCTCACCGAGACCCTCGCGGGGTGGGCGGCCGCGCTCCGGCTCGGCGACGTGCCGCCGCGCGTCGTCGAGTTCGCCAAGAGCCAGGTCTTGTCGCAGCTCGCGGCCGCGCGCGCGAGCCTCGGCCACGATCTCGGCCGGCGCATCACGCGCGCATTCGGACCGCCGCTGCAGGAGGATCCGGCGCGATCGGCGTTCGTGCTCGCCGCGCTCACGATGGCCCTCGACTTCGACGACACGGTCTACGCCGGGCACGTGTCGCACTCCACGGTGAACGTTCCCCTCGCCTACGCGCGGCCGCTCGCTCTCGACGGCCGCGCGCTCCTCGGCGCGGTCGTGGCCGCGAACGAGTGCGCGGCGAGGGTGACCGCGGCGGCGACCCTCGGCCCCTTTCGCGGGCAGACGGCCGCGCACACGCATCTCGCCGGCTCGGTCGCCGCGCGCCTGCATGCTGAGCGCGCGCCGGCCTCGCGATGGGTGGACGCGTGGGGGATCGCCTTTGGGATGCCCCCGTGGGCGCTCGCCCGCGCGTTCATGGCGAGCGACGCGAAGGTCCTCACGGCGGCGACCCCCGTGCGGATGGGCCTGGACGCTTGCGACGCCGAGGCGGCGGGTTTCCGCGGGGCGCCGGACATCCTCGAGCACCCGGAAGGGTTCCTCGCGCGCTTCGCCTCGCTCCCGCTGCCGGAAGCCGTCACCGCGAGCCTGGGCGAGCGCTGGCACACCGAGACGGCCTCGTTCAAGGTCTACCCGGGGTGCGCCTACATCGACGCGGTGGTGGATTGCGCGATCGCGCTCCACGCGCGCCTCGAGGGCGTTCCGCCGCAGGACATCGCCGAGGTGGTCGTTCATGCGTCGCTCTTCACCGTCGGGATGGACGCGCGGTCGGCGTCCTCGGTGAGGGGGCCGGAGTCGGGCGTGAGCGCGCTCAACTTCTCCGTCGCCTACAACGTGGCCGTCGCGCTCCGTCGGGGCGCGCTCGTCCCCGGCGACTTCTCGCGCGAGCGCGTGAGCGACCCGGCCACCTGGGACCTCGCCGAGCGAGTGCGCGTCGAGCACGACCCGTTACTGACGCGGCGCGCGATCCTCGCGACGGCGCCGGTCGGCGAGGCCCTCCGGCAGGCCGGCGCTCCGGCGCTCGAGTTCGTGCGCGCGATGCTCGGCTCCGCGGCCGACGGCCTCGGCTTCCCGGCCCCGAGTCGCACGTTCGAGGAGGCCGAGAAGGCGATCGGCGCGCGCGTCTCGGTGACGCTCGCCGGCGGGCGGGCCCTCGAGGAGTCGCGCGACATCCCGATCGGCGCCGCCGGACCGGAGACGCGCCGCACGCACGGGAGCCTGATGCGGGAGAAGTTCCTGTCTTGCGGCGGATCGCCGGCGGCGGCCGATGCGCTCGACCGGCTCGAAGAACTCGGCGCGCGCGAGGTCGCCGCGGCGATCGCGGCGGCGCTCGCGCCGTAAGGCGCGCCGCAGCTACCCGGCGACCGGCTCGGCCGGCGCCCAGACGGGGACGGCACCCGGCACGACCTCGAGCGTGAGGGATCGCTCCGAGCCTTCCCAGAGGTCGCCGTCCGCCTCGAACGGGAGCGGCCCGTCGGCGCGATCGAAGACGACGCGACGCCCCTGAGCGTAGGAAACCTCCGCGCGCCCGAGGTGCTCACCGGCGAACACCAGCGGCGCGATCTCCTGAAGCTCGGTCTGGGAGAGATCGCGGATCACGCAGACGTCGAGGAGCCCGTCGTCGAGCACCGAGCGCGGCAGGAGCTGGAACGCCCCCCCGCGGTGCCGCGCGCCGCCGGCCACCATCATGGTCGCGGCGCCCTCGAAGAGCACCGCGCCGTCGACGACCGCGCGGCCGGGAAAGGCGCGCAGATCGGCGATGGCCGCGAGCGCAGCCGCCGCGTACCGCTCGCGGCCGGATAGGTGATCGAGGCCGGCCGCGACCTCGACGATCCGCCGCAGCAGCCCGGCGCTCGCGCCGAGCAGGAAGGCTGAATCGGTCTCGACGATCCGCCCGAGATCGAGATTCCGAACGCGAGTGGCCCGGCCGGGCGAGCCGACCGCGCGCGGGACCGAGCCGCCGGGCGAGCCGACCGCGCGCGCGAGCGTCTCCTCCCAAGGTTCGTCGCCCCAGAGCGCGCGGTAGACGGAGTTGCCGGTCCCGGCCGGGACGATGGCGAGCGCCGGCGCCGGCTCGCCGCGCGCGAGCTCCGCGGCCGCGCGCGGGAAGCGGCCGAGCCCGCGCGCGAGACCCTCGGCTGCCTCGCGCACCGTGCCGTCGCCGCCGAGCGCGATCACCGCGCAAAGAGGCGGGCCTCCGGCGCGCGCGGCCGCCACCGCAGAGGCGACGCGCGCGACCGCCTCTCCGCGCGCGGTGGTTCGGACGACCTCCAGGTCGAGCCGTGGCTCGCAGCGCGCCAGCACGTCGCCGATCATCCCGGCCGCCCCGCCGCGCGCCGCGGGGTTGACCACGACGAGACCCCTGCGGCGGGTCGTCACGGCCGGGCTACGTGAGGGAATCGGCGAGCCGCGCGGCCGAGCGCGCGACGAGAGCCATGATCGTGACCTGGGGGTTGACGTGGGTCGAGGAAGGCACGATCGAGGCGTCCAGGATGTGGAGCCCCGGCACGTCCCAGACCGCTCCCCAGGGGTCGACGACCGAGCGGGACGGGTCGGGGCCCATCCGGGCGGTCCCCATCGGGTGGTAGGCGGAGAGGTGGAGGTCCGTGCGTTTCCAGTTGCCGGCTCGGATTCCCGCGACCTCCTTCGGCGAGGAGATCTCGGGCAGGCCGGGGAGCATCGGGAAGACTCGCTTCGCGCCGGCCGCGAAGTAGATCTCGGCGGCGAGCGCGACGGCCTCGATCGCCTTCGCGGCGTCCTCGCGCGACAGGTCGTAGCGGATGAGCACGCCGCCGCGGCCCATCGGGCGCACCCGGCCGTTGCCTCCGTCACTGACGATCGAGCCGCACGCGACCACTTGAGGGTAGAGCGCGAACAGCTCCTTGCGAGCCCGACCGGTTCCCGGCAGCGAGCCGGCGGAGTAGCCGATGCCCGGCGGGGGGAACGTGGCTTCGAGCAGGATCCCGTCCTTCAGCTTCTCGTCGACGTAGTAGCTCTGCATCACGCCCTTCCAGGCGCGCAGATCCTCGTCGAACATGGCCGTCGTGCCGAGACCGGGATGGATGACGAGGTTCCGCCCGAGCTGCCCGGAGGAGTCGGCGATTCTCTGGCGCAACAGGAGCGCGGGAGTGTAGACGGCGCCGGCCGAAAGGACGGTGGCGCGCGCGCGGACGCGCAGGGTTCCGAGGGAGCGCTCGGTCTCGGGGTCGAGCACGTCGACGAGCACGCCGAGAGCGCGCCCGTCGCGGATCCCGACCGAGCGCGCGCGCACGTGGGCGAGGATCTCCGCGCCGGCCTGAGTTGCGCGCGGGAGGTAGCTCACGTGCATCCCCTGCTTGGCGTCGACCGGGCAGCCGAAGGCGCAGGCGCCGTGGCCGTGGCACCCGCGCGCGTTCCGCCGGATCGGCCCTCCGGAGTAGCCGAGCGCCGCCGCGCCGCGCCGGAACGCCTCTCCGTTCGGCCCGAGGATGTCGCCCGCGACCGGCGCCACTCCGATCGTTTCCTCGACCGCGTCGAACCACGGGGCCATCTCCTCCGGCGTGACGCCGGGGATCCCGGAGGACGACCACGCATGCAGGATCTCCTCGGGCGTGCGGAAGCAGGTGCCGGAGTTGATCACGGTGGTGCCTCCGACCGCGCGCCCCATCGGCAGCGCGACGATCGGCGTCCCGATGGTCACCGTGAGGCCGTCGTCCCGGTACAACCGCATCAGCCGGTCGGCCGGGCGTCCCGTCCGGAAATCCTCGCGGTTGAACGCGCCGCCCTCCTCGATCAGCACCACCCTGAGACCCGCGCGCGCGAGCGCGTCGGCCGCAACGGCGCCGCCGGCGCCGCTGCCGACGATCGCGACGTCGGCCTCGATATCCTGCCCGGGGCGGATCTCCGGGTACTGCCGCACCGGGAGGCGGACCGGCGGGGCGATCCGGTCCCAGTCGACCGGCACGGCCGGCGAGCCGTCGTAGCCGATCGCGGCGGCGATGCGGGGGTGGGAGGCGTATGCGAGCTGGATCAGCGCCTGCAGACCCCCGAGCGCCTCGCGGCGGAGGCGGAAGGAGGAGTCGCCGGTCGCGCCGATCCACCGGTCGCGCTCCTCCGGCGAGAGCTGGTGGAACAGGCGCGGGCGCCCGGCGAGCAGGGGCGTTGCGTCGAAGCCGAGGATCATCGCGCGCACCGCGCGGCGCGTCGTCGGGGTGAAGCGGCCGATCCATCCGGCGATCTCCCCGGCGAGGTCGATGTCGCTCGCCCCCTCGGGGATCGGGCCGCCCGGCGGGATGAGCGTGTCGCAGATCGCCTCGAGCGCGGACCTCTCGATGTCGCTGAGCCCTCTGCCCATCGGTGACCTCCTCGGCGCGAGAGCATATCGTCGCCGAGGGCCGAGGGCGGAATCGGGCCGGGGGAAACCGGCGAGGGGGCCCTGCGGCCCCCTCGCGGTCGAAGTCGGAGTGCTAGGCGGGGACGTTGAGACAGAGGATCCCCGGCGGGTCGTTGCCGAGGTCCACGTAGACCGTGCAGGTCTCCTTCACGGTGCCGTCGTCGTTGTAGACGTTGCAGTTCACGCTGACGGGTCCCGCACACTCGTTCTCGTTCGCGAGCGCGCCGGTCGTGACGCCGACGAGCGCGAGCACCATGAGAACCAGCAGGAGAGCGATCATCTTCTTTGCGGCCATTCTTGTCCACCCCCCTTCGCCATGGCTCTGACAGTAAGACACCGCCGGATCACTCTCCTTTCACGGACGCGCAGCTACAAGCCGGAAGAGGCGGCAGAAAGCCGCAGGGGGCGGCTATGGGCGGTAGTCGACTCCCGCGATCCTGGTCAGCTTGTCCCAGCGGTGCTCCGAGCGAACGACCCGGATCGTCCCCGAGCGCGCCCGCATGACCATGGAATCGCTGGTCGCCCCGCCGGGGGTGTAGCGCACGCCCTGGAGCAGCACCCCGTCGGTCACCCCGGTCGCGGCGAAGAAGATGTCCTCGCCGGCCACGAGGTCGTCGGTCTCAAGGACGCGCGTGAGGTCGTATCCGGCCTCGATCGCCGCGCGGCGCTCGCCGTCGTTCCGGGGCCACAGGCGTCCCTGGATGGCTCCGCCGAGGCACTTCAGAGCCGCCGCGGAGACGACTCCCTCCGGAGTCCCGCCGATCCCGTACAGGAGATCGACGCCGCTGCCGGGCTTGGCCGCGGTGATCGCGCCGGCGACGTCGCCGTCGGAGATGAGCCGCACGCGCGCGCCCATCGCGCGGACTCGCGCCACAGCCTCCTCGTGGCGGTCGCGGTCGAGGATCGTCACCGTGATGTCCCGGTGGTCCATGCCTCTGGCCTTCGCGACCGCCCGGACGTTGTCCTCGATCGAGGCGGTGATGTCGATGGCGCCGGCCGCCTCGTGACCGGTCGCGATCTTCTCCATGTACACGCACGGCCCCGGGTCGAACATCGTCCCGCGCGTGGACACGGCGATGACCGACAGGGCGTTTGCCTCTCCGCGCGAGAGAAGGCGAGTTCCGTCGATCGGGTCGACGGCGACGTCGACGGCCGGCGGCTCGCCGGTCCCGACCCGCTCGCCGTTGTAGAGCATCGGCGCCTCGTCCTTCTCGCCCTCGCCGATCACGACGACGCCGTCGACCGGCACGGTCTCGAGCATCAGGCGCATCGCGTCGACGGCGGCGCCGTCGGCCGCGTTCTTGTCCCCTCGGCCCATCCAGCGCGCGGCCGCGAGCGCGGCGGCCTCGGTCGCGCGAACGAGATCCAAAGCCAGGTTCCGGTCCGGGACTGCGGCTCTGCCTCGTGGCATTCCTGCCTCCTGGTCTTGCCCGCTCGGCGGGCCCCCTCGTGTGTGGGCCCATCTTCGCGCGCCCGGGCGGATTCCGCGAAAGCGCGCCCCGGGCGAAGTGGGCGGACTCGGACACTCCAAACTAGGGGGTACCGGGGGCCATCTCTGGGTGCTAGGATCAGGGTTCGTCTGCACCAGGCGGATCGGCTCGACCGGGGAGGGGCCAGGTGGAGTCCGAGCTGTTCGACTGTACGTGGTGTGGCAGCGCGCGCTCCGTGGAGCACGGCCTGTGCCAGGTGTGCCTCATGGAGTACCCGAAGAAGACCCAGATCCTCCGCTTGCCCGATGCCCGGCGCGCCGCGGTCATGCGCGCTCGGCCGCTCGAGCCGAAGGTCGGAGTCTCCTCGGGAACTCGGCGCGTCGCGAGCCTGCCCGCATAGACGCCCGCGTTGCGGTCCTTGCCGGCGTATCCTTACGCGGCGTGAAGGTCGCGCAGATCGCGCCGCCGTGGCTCGCGGTTCCGCCGGCCGGCTACGGCGGAATCGAGTGGGTCGTCTCGCTCGTCTCCGACGGGCTCGCCCGGCGCGGGCACGACGTCACGCTCTACGCGCCGGGAGGAAGCCGGACCCGCGCGCGCCTGGTCTCGCCGTTCCCCGAGCCGCTCGGCACGCGGATGATCGGCGAACCCTGGCACGAGACCATGCACACCTTCGCGGCCTACGCCGACGCGGTCGGCTACGACGTGATCCACGATCACTCGGGCATGATCGGGCTCGGGATCGGCGCGCTGTCGGGACGCACGGTGGTCCACACGCTGCACGGCCCGTTCGACGAGCACGCGAAGCGCTGGTACCGGTCGGTGTCGGGGCACGCGTGGTTCGTCGCGATCAGCGAGGCCCAGCGCGCCGCCTGTCCCGAGCTTTCCTACGCCGGCACGGTCCACAACGGGATCGACCTCGACCGCTACCCGTTCCGCGCGGACAAGGAGGACTTCCTGCTGTTCCTCGGGAGGTCGAACCACGAGAAGGGCCCCGAGGTCGCAGTCGAGGTCGCCCGGCGTACCGGCGTGAAGCTCGTCATGGTGGTGAAGCTCGCCGAGGACCCCGAGCGGGAGCACTGGCGCTCCCGCGTCGAGCCGCGCCTCACCGGAGAGGAGACGATCCTCGGCGAGGTGTCCCACGAGGAGAAGGTCGACCTGCTCGGCCGCG
>JACQXY010000061.1 GCA_016208485.1 Acidobacteriota bacterium
ACGCTGACGTCCTCGCCCATCTCGAATCCGGCGAATATCCCGCTGGAGTGACGGGAGCCAATCCGGTATCGGTACGTCCCGGGCCGAGGAGGAAGGAACGTCGCCGGGGCTGTGGCGCTGCCCGCGCGCCCCTCCCGCTCCGCGCTCGGGACCGGCGGTAGCGGGGAGACGCCCGACATCTGGGAGCGAGAGGCGAGGGCGACACGGGAGTCCCCTCCGGCTTCCACTCCGGCTTCCACACGAGGCCCGCGGGGCACCGACGTGCTCCCGCAGGCAGGCAGAAGCACGAGCGCGAGACTGCACGCGAGCCCTAGATTGACGCGCTTGGGCATGCCACCCGCCACCATAGCTCCAGCCGTGGTCGGCAGTCCCGAACCACTCGATTCAGCAGCACGACATAATGCCGCACGTGGGACAGCTTCCGCGGCACTCGGCACCCCAGGCCGCACACCAAGTCACGCACCCCGCCACGACATACGGCCCGAACTTCCACAGCCCCGCGCACGCGCCGGAGCAGTAGCCCTGGGCAATCCAGCAGCCTGCCCGGCACACACAGCCTTGCCAGCTTTGGGGGTGGGTGGGGCCAGCGGGTGGCGTCGGTATGGGAACACCGGCCAATAGTTGGTTCAGGCTCGACAGGCACATCTGCGCCGAGAACCTCCCCGGCGCGGACCCCTCGCTCCGCCCCCGGACGGGCTCCGCCCCCATCACGGGCGTCACCGCGGTCAGAGCCAGAGCGGCCACCAGAAGCAGCACGGCTACACGTCGCATCACCGCGACCTCCTCTCGTTCGCTCGCCTCATGACCAGAGCCACCCAGCGTCTACCGGCCTGGGCACGCGTGTCCGGGCCATTCTCTCTCTCTCTCTCTCGTGTCAAGAGCGCGATGGTCGGGAGGATCTCCGCGATCTTCAACCCCACAGGCGGAGCGCGACCTCGTTCTCGAGCAGCAGGCCGCGGCGCGTCAGGGTGAGCCTCCCTCCGGCGATCCGCACGAGCCCGGCCTCGCGGAGCACCCCCGCGTCTGCCCGCAGGTCGCGCCCGAGCCGCGCGCGCGCCTCGGCGAGATCGACCCCCTCGATCAAGCGGAGCCGGAGCTGGAGCCACTCCTCCGCGCGCGCCGCCGGGTCGAGATGTTCCTCGCCGGCGCGCGCCGCGCGCGTCGGCGGCGTAGGCGCGCGGTCACCTGCGACAAGTGGCAGGGGGACTTGACACGGCGGACCAAGCATGGCATCATCTGACCGACCGGTCGGTCAGGCCCTTGGAAGTCACGGGAGCACCATGTCCGAGCTGGCAGACATCCTGGAGCGCTGCACGTCGGCGGCGGAAGACCCGAGCTTCCCAGCCGTGCGCGAGTGGCTCGACGCCCATCCCGGTGGGAAGGTTCTGGGGCACTTCCAGGTCTACTTCCCCGAGGAGATCGCCCACGCGGCCGGAATGCTCCCGATCAAGCTCATGGGCGGCGGTACGGGCGTGCAGATCCGCCGGGCCGACGCGCACATCGCCGCCTTCGTCTGCTCGATCGTCCGCAGCACCCTCGAATTGGCGCTGTCGGGACGGATCGACTTCATGTCGATGTTCGTGACCCACCCGATCTGCGATGCGGCCCGCCACTCATGCGGCGTGTGGGCGCGAAATTTCGCCGGTGACTGCCAGATCCTGTACTTCCCGCACAATGCGACCTCGACTCACGCCGCCGAGTATCTGACCGGCGAGTACCGTCGGATTGCCGGCGCGATCGAGGCGCAGACCGGGCGGAGCATCGCCGATGAGGCCCTCCGTGAGAGCATCGAGTTGTTCAACGAGAGCCGGCGTCTGCTCCGTGACCTGTACGCGATCAAGCGGGAGCGGCCGTGGCTGGTGACCGCCGTCGAGGCCTACACCCTGACCCGCGCGGCGGGGTTCATGCCACGGGAGGAACACACCACGTTGCTCCGGCGGGCGTTGGCGCTCATCGAGGAGCGCGAGGCGAAGCGTCAGGACCGAATCCGCGTCGTCTTCGAGGGGGGATTCTGCGAGCAGCCGCCGCTGGATCTCCTCGCCGTCCTCCAGGACGTCTGCTACATCGTCGACGACGACCTGCTGATCGGGCTGCGCTGGCTGACCGAGGACGTCCCAACGAGCGGAGACCCGCTCGAGAACCTCGCCCGCTCCTACCTCGGCACCTCGAGCTACAGCCCCGTCCAGCGTGACCCGCGAAAACCGAAGGAACACATGCTCCTGAGGCGAATCCGCGAGTCGGGGGCGGAGGCGGCCATCGTCGCGTCGGCGAAGATGTGCGAACCCGGCCTCGAAGAGCAGGTCGGCTACGCCCAGGCGCTCGACGAGGCGGGGATCCCGCATCTGATCATGGAGTTCGAGGAGAAGATGGTCGTCTTCGAGCAGGTTCGCATGGAGGCCGAGACCTTCGCCGAATCGCTGCTCTTCGAGTTCGCGTGAGACCCAAGGAGCGGTGGATGACCGGGAAAGGGGCGAGCGGGATCGCTCCCGCGAGTTCTGAGTTGAAGCACGCCGGCGCGACGCGGCGCGAGGGCCGCCGCCTCATAGACCAGTGGTGGCAAGAGCTGAGTGCCGCCGACGCCGAGGCGCGGCCGGTCGCCAACGTGTTCGTGATGGGCTCGATCGCGGAGGTCCTGCGCGCTTTCGACATCCCGATGAGCTTCCCGGAGATCGCAGCGCTGCAGACCGCGATCCGCGGCAAATCGATGGACTACCTCCTCGCCGCCGAGGATCAAGGCTACTCGCCGGACATCTGCGCCTACGTCAAGGTCGACGTCGGGCTGCACGTCACGGGGCGCGAGCACCCGCACGGCCGGCTCCCGAAGCCGAGCCTGGTCGTCTCCACCAACATGTGCAACACCTACATCAAGTGGTCGGAGATCTGGGAGCGGATGTACGGCTGCCCGCTGTTCGTGCTCGACATCCCCGGTTGGCGCGGCACCGGCTTCGAGTATGGCGTGAACGGCGGGTCGTTCCGCAGCGACTGCGCGTACGTCCAAGGGCAGCTCCGCGAGCTGATCGTGATGTGCGAGCAGGTGACCGGGAGGGCGTTCGACGTCGACCGCCTCCGAGAGGTCATGGGCGAGGTCAATCGCATGTCTGAGATGTACCGGGAGATCCTGGCCGAGAACAAGAACCGGCCGGCGCCGTTCAACTCGCTGACCGAAGGCGTCGTCCACATGGGAGTCGCGAACGCGTACCGAGGGCACCCGGAAGGATCGCGCTTCATGGAAGCGGCGCGCGACGAGCTGCGCGAGCGCGTGCATGCCGGTATCGGCCCGATCCCGGACGAGCGATTCCGGTTGCTGTTCGTCGGCCCGGCCTGCTACACGAACTTCCGCCGCTTCGTCGAGATGTTCGAAGAGTGGGGCGCCGTCTTCGTCGCCGCCGAGTACGCCTCCTATGGGGGTGGCGGGCTCGACCGGGGAATCCACTACGACCTCGCGCGACCAATCGAGAGCCTGGCCGAGCAGATCCTGCTCAGCTCGCAGACGAGCTTCAGCGGCATCTTCCACTCGCACCAGTGGCAGACCGGGGTCGTGCGGGATTGGTCCGTCGATGGCATCTGCTTCCACGGCGTGAAATCGTGCCGCACGACATCGACCGGGCTGCCCGACGCGCGCGAGTGGCTTATGCGCAACGAGAACATCCCCGGGCTGTTCATACAGTCCGACTTGGTGGACGCGCGCCTCTGGGCGGAAGCGCAGCTCAAGAACCGGATCGACGCGTTCTTCGAATCGCTGCAAGGCCGCAAGGCGTCGGCGAGGAGGTGAGCGGGATGCTGGTCGCGGGAGTGGACGTCGGATCGACCCAGACCAAGGGCGTGGTGATCGACGACGACCGGCGGATCTTGGGCCGCGGGATCACGGACACCGGTGCCCGGCTGGCGGAGGCGGGCGACGCCGCGTTCCGGCTCGCCCTCGAAGGCGCCGGCGTCGCCCGGGACGACGTTGACTTCGTCATCGGAACCGGATACGGCCGCTTTCGCGTCGAGTTCGGCGATGCGCAAGTCACCGAGATCTCATGCCATGCCCGGGGCGCCGCGCACCTGTTCCCCAGGACGCGAACGGTGCTGGACGTCGGCGGACAAGACACGAAGGCGATCAAGGTCGGCAAGGGTGGCGAGGTGCTCGACTTCTGCATGAACGACAAGTGCTCGGCAGGGACCGGCCGGTTCCTCAGCGCGGCGTCGGATGCGCTGGAGATCCCGCTCGGCGAACTGGGCGCGCTCGCGCTGACGGCAAGGAACCCGGTCAATGTGACCACCACGTGCACGGTGTTCGCCGAGTCGGAGATCCTCGGGTGGCTCGCGCGCGGGCGCAGGACCGAGGACGTCGTCATGGGAGTCCATCAGGCGATCGCGGCACGCAGCTTCTCGCTGCTGGCGCGCGTCGGCGTTGAGCCTGAGCTGACGTTCACCGGCGGAGTGGCGCGCAACCAGGCGATGGTCGCCCTCATTGGGGAACTGACCGACCTGCGCGTCAACGCGAGCGAGGATACCCACTACTGTGGGGCGGTCGGCGCGGCCCTGTACGCTCTGGACCGGCTCCTCGTCGGGGCGCCGGCAGCCGGGGAAGGAAGCGCGTTGCGATGAACCTGACGGCGGGCATCGACCTCGGGTCGACATACACGAAAGTCGTCATTACCGGTGAGAACGATGAGATCGCGGGACGCGCCTCCATCGCCACCGGCTACAACTTCAACCGCGCGGCGGAACGCGGGCTGCGGGAGGCCCTCGAGGCGGCGGGCGGCGAGCGCGCCGACGTCGTCTACGTGGCCGCGACCGGATATGGTCGTTACATGGTTCCCTTCCGCGACCTCGCCATCACGGAGCTGACCTGCCATGCGCACGCAACCCACCGGATCCTCCCGCAGGTACGTACGATGCTTGATATCGGCGGTCAGACGGTGAAGGCGATCCGAATGGACGAGCGGGGGCGGGTGCGCGCGTTCCGCCTCAACGACAAGTGCGCGGCCGGCAGCGGCGCCTTCCTCGAGAAGACGGTCCGCTACATGAGCTTCGAAACGAGCGACATCCCGCGGCTCACCGAAGCGGCGACCGACCCGGCGACCGTGTCCAGCGTCTGCGCGGTGTTCGCCGAGTCGGAGGTGATCAACCACCTCGCGGCCGGCCGCAGCGTCGAGGACGTCTGCGCTGGGGCCGTCGTCGCACTCGCCGGTCGGGCCGCGCAGCTCGTCAAGCGCGTGAAGCCCGAGCAGCCGTACGCACTATCCGGTGGTCTGACGCGCGTCCCACTGATGCGCCGCGAGTTGGAGGCACTGCTGAAGTGCGAGTTCCTCGTCGCGGAAGACGAGCTTGGACCGTTCGCGGGAGCTCAAGGCGCGGCCTTGTTGGCGCATCAGCGCGTGCGGAGGCTGTCCGAGCGCGCGAGCGCGTAGGACACTCACTGAGGGGGAATTCGATGGCTGAGGAGCAGAGCCCGCTGGCAGGAAACCCGGCCGAGAGCTTCGGATTCCGGGACATCACCTATGAGAAGAGGGACTGGGTCGCGCGCGTGACGATCAACCGGCCGCATGCCTACAACGCGTACCGGACCCAGACCCTGGCAGAAATGCGCGATGCGTTCCGCGACGCGAGCCTGGACGACGGCGTCGCCGTCGTAGTGCTCACCGGCGCCGGCGACAAGGCGTTCTGCACCGGCGGTGACGTGAAGGAGTACGCGTCCACGTACACGCAGCGTCCTCACGAGTACTGGAAGTACATGGGGCTGTTTGCCGATTGTCACGATGCGTTGCGCAACATCGGCAAGCCGACGATTGCGCGTATCAACGGCATCGTCGCAGGCGGCGGCAACGAGTTCAATATGGGCTGCGACCTCGCCGTCGCCGCCGACGACATCACGATCCGCCAGGTCGGTACGCGTGTCGGCAGCGTCGCCGCAGGCGGCGCCACCCAGTGGCTTCCGATCATGATCGGGGACCGGCGGGCGCGCGAGATGCTCCTGCTTTCAGAGCCGATCACCGCGCAACAAGCGCTCGAATGGGGACTCGTCAACCGGGTCGTGCAGCGCGACCAGATCGACGCCTGCGTGGACGAGATATGCGGCAAGCTCATCGAGAAATTCCCGGAGTGCCTCCGCTACACGCGCCAGCAGGTCAACTTCTGGAAGGACCTCGCGTGGCACTCGACGATCGGCCATGCGCGCGAGTGGCTCGCGCTGCACTTCGCATCGCTCGAGCCCTACGAGGGCATGACCGCATTCGTCGAGAAACGCCCGCCGAACTACGTCGGGCTGCGCGAGGCTGCGCGGGACGGCGGCTCATCGGAGTTCCTCTGGGGGGCGCCCTCGAAGACATGCTCCTCGTGCGACGCGACGGGGCTGCCGGCGGCGATGGCGTTCTGCGGCGCCTGTGGCGAGAAGTTGTAGCCATGCCGGCACGGTTCCTCAGTCCCCGCGAGGCAATCGCGGAGTTCGTCTCGCCCGGGCTGACGCTCGGCATCGGCGGGATGCACATGACCGCCGCGCCGATGTCGCTCGTGCGGGAGCTGGTGCGCGGCGGCGTTCGCGCCGGCCGGTTGATCACGAGCCCGTCGGCGTCGATGCAGGCGGACTTGCTCATCGGCGCCGGGCTCGTCGACGAGATCATCAGCCCGTACGTGGGTTTCGAGCACCTCGGGCTCGCACCGTGCTTTCGCCGCGCCGCCGAGACGGGCGGGCGTCCACGCATCCTGGAGTGCGACGAGGGCTCCCTCTCCCACGCGTTGTACGCCGGTGCCGGCGGCATCCCGTTCATGCCTTGCCCTCCGGGGATCGACCTGACCGACATCCCGCGGGTAAACCCAGAGATGTTCCGCCGCACCGGCGACCCCTTCACCGGCGAGGAGCGGTGGGCGGTCTGCGCGCTGCGGCCCGATGTCGCGCTGATCGCCTGCCGTGAGACCGATCCACTCGGCACGGTTGCCTTCGGCCGATTCCCGTTCACCGACCGGCACCTGGCGCTCGCCGCGAAGAGTCTCGTCGTCCAGGTCGAGCGGATGGTCACGACGGCGGAGATGTCGGCGCGCTCGCCGGGCGAGACGCTACCGGGCTTCCTGGTCTCGGCAGTCGTCGTCGCTCCGGGCGGGTGCTACCCGACCGCATCGCCGGGCCTGTACCACGCCGACGAGGACGAGATCCGCGCCTATCTCAAGGCCGCCAAGGACCCCGAGGGCTTCGCGGGATACGCGGCCGGCTTGGACGCGACCGAGGACGCATACCTGGAACGCGTCGCCGAGCGCCCCGGCGTGAAGGACGCGCGATGACACCCGGGTACGACTCCTTCGCCCTGATGGCCGTTGTGATGGCGCGCGCGTTCCGCGACGGGGAAGTCGTCGTCATGGGCGCCCAGCCCGCGCTCCCCCTCGCCGCGTGTCGCGTCGCGCGCGCGCTGCACGCGCCGAACCTCTGGTACATCGTCGGCGGGAGCGGCACCGTCAACCCGGATCCGGCAGTCGCACCCGACTCATCGTGCGACGCTCGGCTCGCGCCGGCCGCGTGCGCGCTGCCGCTGACCGACATCGTGCTGCTAGAGGGACGCGGCGACACGCTGGACGTGTTCTGTGCCGGCGGGTTACAGATCGACGCGTACGGCAACTGCAACCTCATCTGCGTCGGTGAGTGGAGCAGACCGACGTTGCGCGGCCCAGGAACGGTCGGCCTGCCGTTCCTACCCGCGGTGCGGCGGTCGGTGATCTACACGATGGCCCACACACGACGAACGTTCGTCAAGCGGGTCGACTTCATCAGCGGACCAGGCCACCCGGCCGCGCACGGAGAGGAGCGCCCCTACCGACAGCAGGGGCCGTCGCTCGTCGTGACGCCGATGGCGACGATGGATTTCGATCCGGAGACACGCCGCATGCGGCTGGCGAGCGTGCATCCGGGGGTGACGGCAACGGATGTCCTCAAAGTCACCGGCTTCGCGCTTGGGATGCCGGCAGCGGTGCCCGAGACGCCGCCGCCGACGGACGCGGAGTTGGCGGCGCTTCGCCGCGTACGCCCACGGGGCGCCGCGGGGCCATGAGCAAGGAGGAGGGGCGCATGGACTTCGGAGGACGCGTCGTGCTGGTCACTGGAGGAGGGAGCGGCATCGGAAGGGCCGTGGCGCTCGGGTTTGCGGCGCAGGGAGCACGCGTGGCTGTGGCCGACCTGAACGCCGAAGCCGCGGAGAAGGTCGCCGCGGAGACGCCCGGCAAGACACATCTCGCCATCCTCATGGACGTCACAGACACCGCGAGCGTCCGCGCAGGCGCCGACCGCGCGCTGTCGGCCTTCGGGAAGATCGACGTGCTGGCGAACGTCGCCGGATGGGACCGCATCATGCCTTTCGTCGAGACCGACGAGGCGCTGTGGGATCGCATAATCGCGATCAACCTCCGCGGCGTGGTCGCGACCTGCCACGCAGTGCTCCCACACATGATCGAGCGTGGCTCCGGCGCGATCGTCAACGTAGCGTCTGAGGCGGGACGTTCCGGCTCCTCGGGCGAGGCCGTCTACTCGGCTGCGAAAGGCGGCGTGATCAGCTTCACCAAGGCCGTTGCCCGAGAGGTCGCGCGCAAGGGCATCCGCGTCAACTGCGTGACGCCCGGCCTGACCGACACAGCGCTGCTGCAGAGCATGATCGCCGAAGGCCACGGGAAGCTCATCGACGCGATCGTGCGCGCGACGCCGATCCAGCGTCTCGCGCGCCCGGAGGAGGTTGCCGAGGTCGTACTCTTCGCCGCCTCGGATCGGGCGTCCTTCATCACCGGGCAGACGATCGGCGTCGGCGGCGGACTGGTGATGTAGATGGCGCGAAGCGCGACCAGCGCGCCCGGGTCGGCGGCTCGCACCCTTCTTGCGGAGGATCTCTCCGGCAAGCGGGAACGCATCATCCGCACTGCCTACCGCCTCATCGGCGACCGGGGCCTGCATGGTGTGTCGCTCGACAGGGTCGCCGAGGTAGCCGGGGTGAGCAAGGGCCTGATCCTCTACCACTTCAAGACGAAGGAGAACTTGATTCTCGCGACGATGCGATGGGTGCTCTCGGAGGTGGCGGAGCGCATCCGGGGTGGCATGGCCGGACGCTCTGCGGCCGCCGAGCGGATCCTTGCGATGATCGACGTCATCTTCGTGGGCGCGAAGGCGAACCGCCGCTTCTACGTCACCTACCTCGACCTGACCGACCAGGCGGCACGCATCGATCGCTTCGGCGAGCTGAGCGCCACGTTTCGGGCGATTGTCAACGGGCTGTACGCGGATGTGATCCGCGACGGCGTCGCGCAGGGCAGCTTCCGCGTCGCGGACATCGACGAGGCCGCAATGACGCTGCGCGCGATCGTCGATGGACTGTTCGTCCAGTGGCTCCAGGAGGAGGACGCGGCGACGGCGCACCCGCGATACCGTGATACGTGTAAGCGCGCGGTCCTAGCCTACCTGGGCGCGGGAGGAGGGGCCCGATGAAGACGACTCTTCGTGGGGCCGGCGCCCTCGGTTTCCTCGATGTCGGCGCGCTGCTCTCCAACGGGACGTGTGTGGAGGCAATCGCCGGCATCGACGTAGTCCGCTGAGTGAATAGGGAGGCACCGTGACGACGGCCACAAACTACGCATCGTTCAAGCCGGCCGTGCTCCACGTGACACCCGAGGGCACCGGCCACCTCATTGGTACCCGCTGCCCGACGTGCGGCGCGCACTTCTTCCCCCCGCGCGCGGTGTGCAGCCGCTGCCTCACCGAGGACTTGCAGACCGTCGGACTGTCGGACGCCGGAACGCTGTACACCTTCACCGTGATCCACCAGTCCACCCCCGGGTTCCAGATTCCGTACGTTCTCGGATACGTAGACCTTCCCGAAGGCGTGCGCGTCTTGGCGCAAATCGGCGTGGCGGCCGAGCAGGCGCGGATCGGCATGCCGCTCGATCTGTCGATCGAGCCGTTCGGAGAAGACAAGGACGGCAACCCGATGCTCGGCTACCGTTTCCGGCCGGCCCGCGGGTCGGGCGCCGGCACGCCCGCCGCGGCCAGCGTGAAGGAGTGAACATGAACGACGTGTACGTGATCGGCGTCGGAATGACCCGCTTCGCGAAACATGCTGACCGGGATGTCGTTTCGCTGGGCACCGAGGCGGTCCGCGCCGCGATCAAGGACGCGAACCTCGATCCTCGCCGCATTGAGGCCGCGTACTGCGGTCACGTCTTCCAGGGTATGGCGGCCGGCCAGCGTGTGCTCGCGCAGGTCGGCCTCGCGGGCATCCCGCTCGCGAACGTGGAGAACGCGTGCAGCAGCGGGGCGACCGCGATCCGCGAAGCGTACCTTGCCATCAGGGCGCAGGAGTGCGAGGTTGTGCTCGCCTTCGGCATGGAGCATCTGACCTCGAAGTTCAAGGGCGCGCTCACCCCCGATGAGGACGACCCGGAGGCCGCCGTCGGGCTGACGATGCCGGGGGTCTACGCGATGCGCGCCCGCCGCTACATGGAGGAGTACGGGACGACGCGCGAACAGCTCGCGCTCATCCCCGTCAAGAACAGGGCGCACGCCGCGCTGAATCCGCTTGCGCAGTTCCAGGACCGGATTGCCGTCAAGCAGGTGCTCGAGTCGCGCCCGATCGCGGATCCGCTCCGCCTGCTCGACTGCTCACCGATCAGCGACGGCGCCGCCGCGGTCATCGTCACGAGCGATGCGGCAGCGCGGCGCCTCGGCGGCGGGCGGGCGATCCGCCTCGCCGCCTCTTCGCTGCGGACGGGATCGGTCGAACCCGAGCCCACTTCGATGAGCTTCGAGCCACTCACGCACGCAACCGCCCGGGACGCGTATGAGCGCGCCGGCATCGCCCCCGAAGAGGTCGGCTTCGCGGAGGTTCACGACTGCTTCAGCATCGCTGAGGCGCTGCGGGTTGAGGGTCTCGGGCTGTTCGGGCGGGGCGAGTACCTCCTCGCCGTCGAGCGAGGGGACGCGAGCCTCGGCGGGCGAATGCCGGTCAACCCGAGCGGCGGGCTGCTCGGCAAGGGGCATCCGCTGGGTGCCACCGGCGTCGCGCAGGTCGTGGAGCTGGTCCGCCAGCTCCGCGGCGAAGGGGCAGAACGGCAGATCGAGAACGCGACCGTGGGACTGGCGCACTGCCGGGGAGGCAAGGCGGCGGGGGTTGACGGCGCGGCCTGCACGGTTCAGATTCTGACGCGATGACCACGCCGCAGCAGATCCCGATCCCGTATGTGCTCATGCGGGGCGGGACGAGCAAGGCCGTGTTCCTGCACGCCGCCGACCTGCCACAGGATCCGGCGGCGCGGGACCGGATGATCCTAGCCGTGTTCGGTAGCCCGGACCCTCGACAGATCGACGGCCTCGGAGGCGCGGACCTGCTGACGAGCAAGCTCGCGATCATCGGTCCGCCGTCGCGTGACGGCGCCGATCTCGATTACACATTCGGCCAGGTAAGCGTCTCCGAGCCGGCCGTCGACTACGACATCAACTGCGGCAACATCTCGGCAGCCGTCGGTGCCTACGCGGTCGACGAGGGGCTCGTCGGCGTGACCGGGCCAGAGGCGGTCGTGCGCGTCCACAACACGAACACCGGGAGGGTGTTCGTCGCGCATGTGCCGGTGACCGGTGGCGAGGCCGCGATCGAAGGTGACTTGACCGTCGAAGGCGTCCCCGGGACCGGGGCGCCGATCCTGCTCGACTACGCGGAGGCGGCCGGCGGTGCGACGGGCGCGCTCTTGCCGACGGGACGCGCGGTCGACCTCGTGCGCGTCGCCGGCAAACCCGTGGAGGTGAGCTTGGTCGACATCGGCAACCTGAGCGTGTTCTTTTCCGCCGAAGCGTTCAGCATGACCGGGACCGAAGGGCCGTCGGACATGACGCGCGAGCAGTTCGATCGCATCGCCTCGCTGAAGGACGCCGCGGCGGCGCTGGCCGGCGTCGGCGGCGGCGGGCTGACCCCGGTGCCGGTCGCGGTCGGTTCACCTGCTTCCTACACGTGCTTCGGCACCGGCGAGCGTGTCGCCGCCGACACGATCGATCTCGTTGCGCGGGTCATCGGCGGCCGCCCGCCGGTCGTACACAAGGCGTACCCGGGGACGGTGGGTGTCTGCACGGCCATAGCCGCGGCGATCCCGGGGACGGTCGTGGCGCGCACGAGCACATGGGCGGGCGAGTGCCCACTCACGATCGGCCATCCGAGCGGTCGCATGCCCGTCTGGGGGCGGGTTCGCGCCGACGGAGACGGCTGGGTCATCGAGCAGGCAGCTTACGCCCGGACCGCGCGCCGGATCGCCGACGGGAGCGTCTTCGTCCGCACAACGATCCGCACATAGTTCCGGGATGTCGGGTCAGGCGATAGCGCGCCGCCGACCCCGGTACACGCGGCACGTTCATGCTCGCAGGGCCTCGTCGATCAGCTCGAGAGGATGTCTCACGTCCAGGCCTGCGGCCGAAAGCCACATCGCGCATCCAGGATTCGCGCTGGCGACAACCGGCGCGCGGGAACGCGCGATCGCCTGTGTCTTCCGGGCTCGAACCGCTTTCGCCATGTCAGGATGATCGAAGAGGTACGCACCACCGCCGCCACAACAGAGACCATCGTCGTCCAGCTCGACGAGATCGGCGTACGGGGCGAGCACCGTGCGGACGTGCTGATGCACACGTTGCACGTGGCGAAGATGGCAGGGATCCTGGACCGCGACCGCGAAGGGGAGGCGCGAACGTCCTGCGGGGAGTCGATCCAAACGCGTGGCCAGCCACTCGTGGACGTCGCGCACACGCGCAGCGAACCGTTCCGCCGCCTCGGTCCCGACAAGCTCCCCGTAGGCCTTCATCTGGGCACCACACCCCGCCGAGTCGACCACGACAGTCGCCTCTCCCGGCATCGAGTCCATGACTCGGTGCGCGAGAGAGCGCGCCTGCTCGAGGAGCCCGCCGTGGACATGGAGTGCTCCGCAGCAGTCACCCCCTGCGAGAGGGAAAGCCACGCGAGCGCCGGTGGCTTCGATCACCCGTTGCACGGCGAGGTGCGTCGGTCGCATCCACGCATCCATGACACATCCGGTGAACAGCCACACCTCTTCGGACTCGGCGCGCGGGATCCGTCCCGCCGGCACGCTGGCCCGGAGTGCCGGTCGCCGGACCTTGAGGCGCGACAGGGCCATGCGCTTCGGCAGCAGCCGCAAGCGCTGCGCGATCGCGGCGGCGCTGGACAGCCCAAGCAGGAGCCGGTGCCGCGCCACGATGCCGAGCCCGATCCGACGCAGGCGCGGTTGGTAGTCCGTCTCCTCTGCCAGCGTTGCGCGCGCGCCTTCCATCAGCCTGCCGAACGGAACGAGCGAGGGGCACACCGCGCCGCACGCCTGACATTGGATGCAGAGGTCGATGAAGGACGTGAACTCGCCCTCGAGCGGCAACTCCCCGTGCATGGTCAGGCGCATCGCCGCAATGCGGCCGCGAGGGGAAGCCGACTCCTCACCCGTGACCCGGTACGTCGGGCAGTGTGGAAGGCAAAGACCACATGCGACGCACAAGGCGAGTTCGCCCTCGTTCATATGCCAGTCCACTCGTGGCTCCCTGGAAGCGACCCGCCTGCTGGCCACCCCTTGGTGGGTGTCCAGGAGGCACGCATGAACGCCTGCTACGACCGCTCATACCGTACCAAGATACTGACTTGCCCGGCCCCCCCGTCGACACGGAGTTGCGGAAGCGAGACGCTCGCACTCGCCGCGACCAAGCCACTTCAACCTGGACTGACGCAGGCCCCCCCACTAGACTCGATCAGGTGTCTCAGATTGCGAGGCCGGGTGGAACGGTGCGTTCCCCGGGAACCCATCGCTCGTGCTGTCTCCGGAGCACTTCTGAGGAGACATGACCATCGATTCGGTCGTCCGCGAGTTGCGGGGAGCGCTCCACGCGAGCCGGGTGCGGGACGGCGCGCTCGAGCTATCCCTGTACGCTCGCGACGCGTCCGTGATCGAAGGAAAGGCCGCAGCGGTCTGTTTCCCCGTCTCAACCGAGGAGGTGCAAGCCGCTGTGCGAATAGCGGTCGCGCACGGTCGTGCCGTCGTGCCGCGCGGCTCCGGCACCGGGCTGTCCGGTGGGGCCGTCCCTCGCGGGAGCGACGGCCTCGACCCGGTCGTGATCGTCACCACGAAGATGGACCGGATCCTCGAAGTGAATGCAGAGGAGCGCGTGGCCTGGGTGGAGCCCGGCGTCCTGAACCTCGATCTCACGAACGCGATCTCGCACCTCGGACTCCACTTCGCGCCCGACCCCTCATCGCAGTCGGCGTGTACGGTCGGCGGCAACGTGGCGAACAACGCGGGAGGTCCGCACTGCCTCGCCTACGGCGTGACGAGCGCGCACGTGCTCGCCGTGGAGGTCGTCCTCCCCAATGGTGAGACCGCCCTGCTCGGAGGTCTCGATCCCGAGCCGCCGGGCTACGACCTGCGCGGGCTCTTCGTCGGCAGCGAGGGTTGCATGGGCATCGCGACGAGAATCGCGGTGAGACTCACCCCGAGCGCACCGGCCATCAAGACGTTGCTCGCCGATTTCACGTCACTGGACGACGCCGCGCGGACCGTCGGCGACGTGATCGCGGCGGGCGTCATCCCGGCCGCCATGGAGATGATGGACGCTCGGTTCGTGGAGGTGATCGAGCGATCCCTCCACGTTGGCTTCCCGCCGGACGCAGCCGCGATGCTCCTCGTCGAGACCGACGGCCTGGCGGCGGGGACGGAAGCGGCGGCCTCCGCCATCCGCTCGATCGCGGAGGCGAATGGCGCGCGCAGCGTGCGGGTAGCCGCCGACGCCGAGGAACGCGCGCTGCTGTGGAAGGGACGCAAGTCGGCCTTCGGAGCCATCGCTCTGATCGCTCCCAACTACTATCTCCACGACACGGTCGTACCACGGACCCGCCTTGCGGAAGTCCTGCGCAGGATCAACGACATTGCCGACGCCCATCAGCTTGCCCTGCTGAACGTCTTCCACGCGGGCGATGGAAACCTCCATCCCCTCTTACTCTTCGACAAGCGCGTCGCCGGAACGATGGAGCGCGTGCTCGACGCCGGCAAACAGATCATCCGGGTCTGCGTCGATGCGGGCGGAGTGCTCTCCGGGGAGCACGGCATAGGACTCGAGAAGACGGAGTTCATGCCGTGGATCTTCTCCGGATCCGACCTCGATGCGCAGGCGCGCGCGCGCTGCGCTTTCGACCCGGAGCACCGCTTCAACCCGCACAAGGTGCTGCCCGCCGGCTCGCAGTGCGGCGACCTGCGGTCGATCCCAAGGGGTGCGTGGACATGAGGACCCTCGACACACCCGACGCGGCGCTCGAAGCGTTCGCGCGCGAGATCGGTCCGCGCGACCCGGTCACCCCTCGGGGGGGACGCACTCAGTGGGATGTCGGCGGAGCGCCCGATCCACGCGCCCGAGAGGTTTCTGCGCCGTCCGGCATCGTCTCCTACGAGCCCGCAGACATGACGGTCCGCGTCCGGGCCGGGACGACCGTCGCCGAGCTGGATGCGGTCCTGGCCGAACAGCGTCAGATGGTGCCGTTCGACGCCTTCGAGCCTGCTCGAGCGACGGTCGGGGGCGTGCTCGCCGTCGGGAGATCCGGCGTCCGCCGCCTGCGGTACGGCCCCATCCGTGACAGTGTTCTCGAGCTTCGGTTCGTCTCTGCCGATGGCCTCACGGTCAAGGCCGGCGGCCCGACGGTGAAGAACGTCAGCGGATTTGATCTGTGCAAGCTGCTCGTCGGCTCGCTGGGCACCCTCGGCATCATCGCCCAGACCGTGCTCCGGGTTCAGCCGCGGCCGCCCGCAGGAAAGTGGCTCGTCGGCGAGGCCGACCCATTCGAAACGCGCCGCCGCCTCTTGCGGCCCTCATCGATCCTCTGGGATGGCACAACCGTGTGGGTGCTCCTCGAGGGTCATCCGGCCGACGTCCAAGCGGAGGCTGCTTCCCTCGGACCGGAATTCCGCGACGGGGAGGGTCCGCCTGCGTTGCCGACGGCGGGCCGGAGGTCGATCCGTCCGTCGCAGCTCCGGGATCTCACTGGTTCGTTCGTCGCCGAGATCGGCGTCGGGGTCGTGCACACCACCGACCTGGTCCCTCCTCGGGGAATCGATTCCGTCACGATGGCGCTGCAGCGTGGAATCAAGACCCGATTCGACCCGACCGGCCGATTGAATCCGGGGCGCTCTCCGGAGGGGCTTTCATGAGCCACCGAAGCCGGTGCCCCGGGACCCTGCGTCGCTGCGGGCCGGCGAGACCTGCTGTCTCGTCCGATCACGGAACCCCCCCTCCCGGTTCAATCCTGCCCGACCGGGCCGGGGTTCGCGTTCGCCACTCATGTCGCCGGCCACGAGCGAACTGACGATCCCGCGCTCATCTCATCCGCCCCGTGCGCTCTGCCCCCTCGAGGAACACCGAGCGCAGCAGGTCTTCCCGCGCGAGCAGATCCCGAGACGAACCGTCGAATCGGATCTGCCCCTTCTCCATGAAGTACGCGTGATCCACCAGGGACAACGCCACATTGACGGACTGCTCGACGAGTACCACGGCCGTCCCCGCCGCGTTGATCCGTCGCACGGCTTCGAGCAGCTCCGCGACGATGATCGGCGCGAGACCCAGCGACAGCTCGTCGATCAGCA
Source organism: Acidobacteriota bacterium (assembly GCA_016208485.1). Lineage (GTDB taxonomy): Bacteria > Actinomycetota > AC-67 > AC-67 > AC-67 > JACQXY01. Next base: position 16,615 of record JACQXY010000061.1, read on the forward strand.
ACAGCCGCGGCCGCAGCACCAGCGCTTTGGCCAGCCCAAGCATCTGCTGCTCGCCGCCCGACAGTGTCGCGGCGGGCAGCGAGCGACGCTCGGCCAGCTGTGGAAACGCCTCGAATGCGGTCTCGATGCCACGTTCGCGCGCGCGGCGGTCGCGACCCAGTGAGAACTGGTACAGACGAAGATTCTCGACGACGCTCAGAGTCGGAAACACGGCGCGGCCGCCCGGGACCTGCGCGACACCGAGCGCGAGCCTGCGCTCGGCCGCGACGTACGTCACGTCCGCTCCCCCGAACCGAACTGTTCCCGCCGACGGCAAGCCAAGACCCGAGATCACCCGCAGAAGCGTGGACTTGCCGGCCCCGTTCGTCCCCAACAACGCCACCATCTCGCCATCGTCCACGGTGAAGTCGACCCCGAACAGCACTTGCAGCTGGCCGTACGAGAAGTCGACCCTACGGCACGCAAGCATCGACGGCATCCTCCCGCGCGCGCGCAAGTGGTCAAGCTCAACGCGCTCGACCATCTCGTCCACCATGCGATCGAGGTCGGATCCGATCGTCCGCGCTGCGCCAAACAACACGAGCGCGGCGATGATGCCCGGCCCCGCCAGCGACGCGATCGCGCCGCCGGTCCCGAACCGACGGTCGATCCCCCCGAGCAACAAGAGCCCGCCGAATCCGCCGACGGCGGACATGGACATCCCGGCGAGCGCCGACGCGTGCGGTCGCATGCGCGGCGGCACGATCGAAAGCATCGCAACGTTGAGGCACGGCAGCACAAGGCCGAGCATCGCAAGGGCGCTCCCGAACAGGGCCGCCATCAACCAGAATGCGGGCACGAAGATCGCCAGCGCAAGCAGCGCCGTTCCGCCACCGATGAACAGCGCCGTGAGGCGCACCAGCCGACCCGGATCCTGGCGGAACATCGCTTCGCCACGTGGTGCGAACCATGCCAGCGCACCGATCGAGAACAGTGGCATCACCGCGAAGAACAAGCCGCGCGCGCTCGGCCCCATGTCCCACCGATCCTCCAGAAAGAAGAACAGGAAGGTGAACAACGGCACCATGGCCATCCCCAGCACCGCGAACGCCGCCAGGATCCTCCGAATCGTGGGGATCAACAGCAGGCGCGAGACGATCTCAAAGAAGCCGAGATGCACATCCTCATCAACGGTCCCCGGTCTGTCACCCACGGCGCCGGCGACGACGTCGCGCACTGCATTCGCGTCGAACCGCCCATATCCGGGGTCCTGCAATCGCACGGCAACGACGGCGACCAGAACCGACAGGCATCCCATGACGATGAATACCCCGCGCCATGTGAAGGAAAAGGCGCCCACGAGCAGCGCGACGAGCAATGGGGCGGTGATGTTGCCGGTCTGTGCGAAGGACCTGTAGGCGACAAGCACGCGCACCCGCGCTGCGGGGGGGTACGAGTCGACAACCAACGGGGCATGCACGGCGTTGACCGAACCGGATGAGGCGCCGTCGGCGAGCATGACCAGCAGCAACCCCCATGCACCTGCGACGAAGCCCGTGAACATCGTTGCGACGCTCCACGCGAACGCCGTGGTGACGGCGACGGTGTTACGGCCCGCGCGGCGTTGCACCAGAGCGGCCATGGGCAGGGCCGCGAGCGTCATCGCGACGGTCTTCAGCGCGACGAGCGCCGCCAGCATCCCAGCCGAGATGCCGAGCGTGCGACTGATCTCGGGTCCGAGTACGAAGAACCCGTAGCCCTGGAACTCGTCGACGATCACCAAGAGTCCGAGCGCTGCCAGCGGATACCAGCCGACGCCGGCGTGGCGAACCGTTTCTCGCAGCGGCGGCACGCCCTGCACGCCGGTGATGCCGAGCGCCGCACGCGCAGAGCCGCGGATGTGCTCACGCAGTTTCTCGAACTCGGCGATCGCCGGCGTGTGGTCCGGCGCGCCGCTCCGCCTGCGTTCAGTCATTGTGTGCCACCTTGAACGTCACCGAGAACGCCGACTCTCCGATCCGGCTGCCCGAGGCGTTGAGCAGGATCAGCGTCGCCACGTGCATGTCCGGCGCCGACGGCCGGTCGGTCGGCGGGAGCGTCTCGATCAGCAGCGAGGTTTGAACCGTCCTACGAACGCCGAACCCAAGAAGAGCGTCGTCGGACGGGCAGCTCGGGTCGCGCGCACAAACAGCGTCGTCGAACAGCGCGACGAGCGTCGTGCCAGGGGCGATCGGCGTCCGGTCGAGAAACAGCGCGAACGTCGTTCCCTCATCCAGATCCCGCGTCCTCCAGGAGATGTCGAACGGCAATGTGACGGTCCCGTGATCCTCGGGCGCCACGATCGTGACTCGGTCATCCTGCACGAGCGCGATGCCGCTGACCCGGCACGCCGTCAGCATCAGCAACACCGCAACGGAGAGCCTCAGTCCGCCGGTCATCCGCGTCTCGCCTTCGCCACGATGCGTGCGTCCGACCGTTCGATCGCGGCGAGATCGCCGCCGAGATACGACCGGATGACATCGGGATTCGCGCGGATCTCGGCCGGCGTGCCCTGAGCGATCAACCGGCCCGACTCCATCGCGAGAATCCGGCCGGCGAGCCCCATGATCAACGGGATGTCGTGCTCGATCAGCAGCATCGTCGTGTCGAGGTCTCGACGAACGCGAGCCAGAAGCTCGCCCAGCGCCTCGGTCTCGCGCTGCGCGATCCCGGCTGACGGTTCGTCGAGCAGCAGCATCGCCGGCTCGAGCGCGACCATGCACGCTATCTCGACGATCCGGCGTGTCCCGGTGGATAGCTCGCTGATCGTCGCGCGTCGGTAGCCTCCGAGCCCCATCGCGTCGATCAACGCCGCGGCGCGCGTGAGTGCGAGCCGGTCGCCCCCGCGGAGTCCTGACACGGCCCTGATGAAGCCACCACCGCCGCCGATCCGATGCGAGGCAAGCGCGATCGCCTCGACGACGGTCATCGTCGGGAACAGCGCTGCGTCCTGGAATGAGCGGATCATCCCGCGGCGGCTTCGCGCTTCGGGTCCGAACGTGGTCACGTCGTGACCGGCGAACACAACACTCCCGGCGTCGGCTCGCGCGAAGCCGGAGATCAGATCGAACGCGGTCGTCTTCCCCGCGCCGTTCGGGCCGATCAGCCCGACAATCTCGCCCGCCTGCACTGCCAGCGACAACCCGTCGACCGCCAGCACCCCCCCGTAGGTCTTGCGAAGACCCGAGGCCGCGAGCAGTACTCCGCCGGTCGGCGTAGTGCGTGCTCTCGCTCCGGTGCGTGTCACTACGGATGTCGTTGCGCCTGCGGCGGGCCGTTCCTCAGCCCGGACGCCGGCTCGCGCCGCGACCCATCGAAGGACCGCCGCTCGGACCGGCCGGACGAGCTGTGCGAGCCCACCGGGCGCGTAAAGGACCAACAGGAGCCAGCCAAACGAGGTCGCCGCAAGCCCGGCTGTGTCGAGCGGCACGAACTGCGGGATCCCGATGATGTATAACGCGCCCATCAGCGGTCCGGCGATCCATCCGATCCCACCGAGTGCCGCCATCGCGACCACACTGATCGAGGCCCCGGTCGGGAACGCACCCGGCCGCAAAGTCGACAGTGCGTGTCCGAAGACCGCACCCCCCAGCCCCGCAAGGAACCCAGCGAGCGCGAACGCCTGGAGTTTCACCCGCGTCGCGAGCACTCCGAACGCGCGCGCGGTGTCCTCGTTGTCGCGGACGGCGATCAACTCCCGCCCAAGAGAGCTGCGCCATATGTTTCGCGCGAGCAATGAGCCGGCGACGAAGACCCCGAGGGCGAACAGGTAGTAGCTTCGGCCCGAGTCGAACGCGAACCCCCCGATGATCGGCCGGCCCGGCTGAACGCCATCGCCGAGCATCCAGGACTGGCGCAGCAGCCATGTGGAGGAAACAAGCGCGAATCCGAGCGTGGTCACGGCGAGCATCAACCCTGGGATGCGCAGTGCCGGCAAGCCGATCAGCACCGAACCAACCGCGGCAGCCAGACCGGCCGCGAGGAACGCGAACATGAAGTTCCCCGTCCTGGCGACGACCCAGAACGATGCCACTGCGCCGATTGCCGCGAGCCCGAATTGCCCGAACGACACCTGGCCGCCGAGGCCGGTGATAACGCCGACCGACAGTCCCACCAAACCGAACGAGACGATGGTCGCCAAGATGATCGCCGACGAGTTGGTGACGAGGCCGGCGAGCGCCACGGCGATGAGGAGTCCGGACGCGGCCATGACCAGGCCGCGGTGCCGGATGACCCACACTCGCTCCCATGCCTCAGGGAGGGGAGGCCAGGGGCGCAGCGCGAGCCAGGTACCGCGCTCCGTCTCGCGCGCACCGCGCCGGCGCTGCGATAGGAGCCCGATCAGGATGACCACGAACAGCACCAAGTTCGGCACACCACCGCGCGGGTAGTTCCAGATCACCTCCTGCTCGATCACGCCGACTCCCAGCCCTGCGAGGAGCGCGACCGGCAGACTGGACATCCGCGCGATCACCGCGGGCACGAGCGCGCGCAGCAGCAGTGTCGGACCGAAGGTGTCACCCGCGGCGAACCCTTGGGTCGGCAGGATCAGCACAGCCGTGAAACACGAGAGCGCGCCGGCGATCGCCCACGCAACCCAAGACATCCGGTCGGTCGGCACGCCGGCCAACCGCGCGGCGTCGGGGTTGTCGGCGGCGCCGCGGATCGCCAAGCCGAGCCGGCTACGGCGCAGGAACAGCCACAGCCCGAGCACGAGCACTGGGGAAAGAAACAGCATCCCCGAGTAGGCGGGCGTCACCAGCAGCGCCCCGACCTCGAACCGCGGGAGACCCGGGGGTTGCGGGAACACGGTGCCGGCCCTCGCCTGAGCGTTGATGACGAACGCGAACACCCCAAGGAACTGGGCGATTCCAAGCGTCGCAACGATGCTCATGAGCCGCGGCGCCTTCCGCAACCGCCTGATGGCCGCGGTTTCCGCCAGCGCACCCATCCCCGCCGATGCGATCACCGCGCCCGGAAACGCGAACCAGTAGGGCACCCCCCACCCCACGACCGCAAGGCTCAGCAGAGCCGCCCCGAACGCGCCGACCTGTCCGTGCGCGAAGTTCACGATCCTGCTCGATCGATAGATGAACACCAAGCCGACCCCGAGAATGCCGTAGGTCATCCCGGTGATCAGGCCGAGGATGATCAGCGGCCCGTTGATCTCGAAGCCGAGAATCGTCACGCGGGGCAGCCGACCGATGCTCCGGCGAAGTCGCCACAGCCTCCCCGGTCGGGGATCATGCGACCGCTCGATGCGCGCCGCTGAGGACCCAGCACTCGCACGACATCCTGTAGATCACGCCGTTCGTCGCGGCGACCCCGTCGTGAGCGCGGGCGTCGGAAAACAGCGTGCGGTACGTCCGTGGCGAAACGAAGCGTTGTCCCAGACTCTCGACCCCAAGCCGGAAGCCATCCACGTTCGACGCCGGGGCAGCGTCCAAACCGGCCTTGAGAAGGAACCACATGTCGCACAGGGTGATCGCTTGCCCGGTCGAGCCGACGTCAGGGAGTTCAACCCCCGCCCTATGGAGGATGTCCAAGCACAGACGCTCGGACTCGTTCACCGGCTTCGCGTCCGTGACGTCCTCCTGATGGCGCCACCCCACCGCAATCGCTTTCGCCAGCTGACGGTGCGGCACATTGACATTCTGGAACTCGAGGTGACTGTCGCTCTCGAGGCCATAGTAGGGCGTGTACTCCTGGCCATCGGCCTGTTTCATGAAGAACGTGGCCATAGTTGCGTTCACGTCGTAGAGCAGGACGTGCGTCACGTTCCGTGTCTTGAACCGCAGGACCGCATTTTGGATCTCCGCAATCGTCGCGCCCGCATCGGGTGTGGAGTCGGGCCACTGGATCTCGACCCTGTCCTCGGCTGCGATCGTAACGCCGTGCTTCTTCAGTGCGGGCTCCAGGCTACGCGGGATCGACTGCGGCATGCCCGGCACGTCGTAGTACACGAGTCCGTAGTGGTTCGACTTGGACAGGAACCCGAGCGCTGCCAGCCCGTCGGCCCATGCCTTCGCCTTGCGATCGTAGTTCAATTGACCGGGCCCGTAGTAGTAGCGGCCGAGCCGCCGGACGAACACCTCATCCCCGGCGGCGTCGGCGTCGTTGATCGTGATCGTCTTCCCCTCGGCGAGGCACTGTGCCGAATCGACGGTGCCCGCAACGACGGCGAATACCTCTCGATCGCGCGTGAAGTCCTCACACGCGGCCTGGGCGATGGCCGCATAGGTGTCGGTGCTGGTCGCGTCTAACTCGTGGTACAGCGGCACTGCTGTGCGCCCCCCCATCCCGCCGTGCGAATTGATGTACTTCACGATGGCATCCTGGGCCGCGCGCGCATCCACTCCCTGGAGCCCTTTGACGCCGAACGCCGCGACGAATTCGGCTCCGTTCTTGACCTCGAACGCGCCGATGGAGATCTCGTTGCCCTTCACGCCGCGTCCCGGCGCAAGATCGAAGGAGACCTCGGTGGGCAGCCTCGCGCGGGCGCCCCCGCCGCCATCCGAGACAAACGGGACGCTGCCGGAACCGGTGGGCGTGCCGCTCGCAGATGGCCCGACCGCGCTCGGCGGCACGCTCGACCCAACCGATTCAGCGTCCGACGGGTCCGGGACAGGCTCGAGTTCCCGCGCGCGCTGGGTCGTGGACGAGCAGGTGGCGGCGACCAAGACGAGCACGGCCAAGAGCCCCGGCAACCGCCGAGCGGTGCGCGCGCGGGGCGTAGACTCGGCTCCGGACCTCATCCCCATCTCCTCCTCACCTTGACAGTTCGACGGTCGAGGCGTCACTCCTCCACTTCGGTCGCCAGCGGCCCGAAGATATCGCGCCACCGGTCGAACAGCAGGAGGTGCCCGGCACCCTCGACCACGTTCAATTGAGCTGCAGGTACCCTGTTCGCGACCCACTCCGCCGCGTGCAGCGGCACGAGCGTATCGTCCGCTCCCTGCCAGATCGCGACCGGGACCGCGATCTCCTCGAGTTCGAAGCCCCAGGGCTTCACCTCGATCGACAGCTCGTACGCGGATCCCTTGGAACCGCGCCCACCGGTCGCCCGTGCCCGCTCGAGGAACCACGCGCGCACCTCCGGCCGCGTCGCAACGATGCGATCGGCTTCCGGCATCGACCGCAAAGACCTGTCGAAGAACCGTTCGGGGTTCCTTTGCACGGCTCCGATCATCGGCTTCGCAAGCATCACGAGCACCGGCCAGGCTCGCCTTGCCACCGCGACCGAGATTCGGGCCTCTCGACGCATCCCCGCCGATCCGAGTGGTGCTCCGGGAGGTGCGATCCCGCTGATGAACACCGCCCGCGTCACGCGCTCGGGCAGCGCCCGCGCGCAAGCCAACACGTAGGGCCCTCCGGCCGAGACGCCGGCCACGGCGAAACGCTCGATGCCGAGCCCGTCCGCCACTTCCGCCACATCGCCAGGCCAATCCGTGATGCGCCTCCGCTGCCGGAAGGCCGAGGCGCCGAAGCCGGGGCGGTCCGGGCAGACGAACCGCAACCCCAACTGGTGTCCCCACTCGTCGAAAAACGGGAACATCCGATCGCCCGGGTTGCCGTGGAAGAAGAGGACCGGCGCCCCTGCATGGTTACCCCACTCCGCATAAGAGATCGAGCGGCCATCCTTCAGGCCGACATCTCCGTACCGTGCTCCGTTCATGCGCCCGTCAGCTCTCTTTCGGCGCATGCGAGCTGTGCGTCTCGTCCGCGCTCCCGGCCCGCAGCAGCGCAAGAATCCCGCCGGCAGCAAGGATTCGGCGCATCTCCTCCGGCAGCGGATTCCCCGCGAGATCCGCCCCGCCGACCTTGCTCCGCACCCCGCCCGTCGCCAAGTTCACCTCGACTTCCTCCCCGTCCGAGAAGGCGTGCGCCGCGCCCGCGCAGGTGAGCACAGGCAAACCGATCGCGACGGCGTTGCGTAGGAACAGGCGCGCAAAGGATTCGGCGACAACACAGCCGACGTCGAGCGACTTGAGCGCCTCAGGCGCCGTTTCGCGGCTTGACCCACAACCGAAATTGCGACCGGCGACGACGACGTCTCCCGCCCGGACGCCCGACGCAAAGGACGCGTTGACCGACTCCAGTGCGTGCAGCCTGCGCACCTCGATCGGCTCCGTCGCATACGAGCCGGGAGAGAGCAGGTCGGTGCTGATGTCGTCGCCGAAGCGCCAGACGCGTCCGCGGACCATGTCACCGGGCACAACCGCTCACCACCTTCCGCGGATCGGCGATGCAGCCCGCGATCGCCGACGCGGCGACCGTCGCAGGCGACGCCAGGTAGATCTCGGCCTGCGGGCTTCCCATGCGGCCGGGGAAGTTTCGGTTGTGCGTTCCGATGCACCGCTCGCCGGGAGCGAGCAGCCCACCGTGCCCACCGAAGCACGGCCCGCAGCCGGGCGGCAGAATCGTGGCGCCGGCCTCGACGAGGACACCGATGAGGCCGCGCCGCTCGGCCTCCCGGTGGATACGACGCGACGCGGGCGCGACGAGCAGCCGCACCTTCGGGTGGACCTGCGCGCCCCGCAGCAAGTCCGCCGCGACCTCTAGGTCTTCGAGGCGACCATTCGTGCACGAGCCGATGAACGCCTGATGGATGGCGGTTCCCTCGACCTCCCCCACAGGTACGACGCGATCCACCGCGTGCGGCACCGCGACCTGCGGCTCCAGCTTCGACAGCGCAATCGGGTGCACGGCCGCGTACGCGGCATCGGCGTCGGGTGCCAGGAACTCGTCGGCGCTCCCACCGAGGTAGACGGAGGTCGCCGCGTCGGCGGCGAACATGCCGAACTTCGCACCGATCTCGACGGCCATGTTGCAGATCGTCAGCCGATCGGCCATGCCCATTCCTGCGGCAGCCGGGCCCGCGAACTCGATCGCGCGATACTGGGCGACGTCTGACCCGAAGCCCCCGGCGATGAACAGAACCACGTCCTTGCCGGTGATCATGTCCGGCAGTGCGCCGGTCATCTCGAAGCGGATCGTCTCCGGGACGCGGAACCACAGCCGTCCGGTCGCAAGGGTGTACACCATATCGGAGGTGCCGATCCCGGTGCCGGCGGCGCCGACCGCACCCTGAGTCGTCGTGTGCGAGTCTGTGCCGACGATGAGCATCCCGGGGCGTGAACGGCCGCCTTCAGCGAGCAATTGATGGCAGATGCCACCGCCGGCATCGGAGAAGTATTCGATCCCGAGTGCATCAACCTCCTCGCGAATGCGGCGGTGCAGCTCGGCTGCCTGCGCGCTCGGCGCCGGGACAAGATGGTCGATGACGATCGCGACACGGGACGGATCCCAGACCTTCTCGACACCGGCCGATCGCAACTCCGAGAAGACCTGCGCGGCGAAGATGTCGTGGGCCATCGCCAAGTCGATCTCGGCGACGACAAACTCGCCGGGCGCAACCGCATCCCGCCCGGAGGCTCGCGCCAGGATCTTCTCCGCCAGCGTGAGACCCATCGTCAGGAGGCTCCAAGGCTGCGGCCGCCGCAAACGTAGAGGATCTGGCCGGTGACGTAGGAAGCTTCGTCTGAGGCGAAGAAGAGCACCGCCTGCGCGATGTCCTCCGGCGTGCCGACGCGCCCCATCGGGACGGTCTTGGCGAGTCGCTCCTGCACGTCCCCGGCGAGCCCGCGGAAGAGCGGCGTGTCGATCAGCGCCGGGGCGACGCAATTCGCCGTGATCTCGAACTTCGCCAACTCGAGTGCGAGCGTGCGCGTGAGGCTGACGACGCCGCCCTTCGACGACGCATAGTTCGCCTGCCCCGCGCCGCCGAGCCACGCGCGCGACGAGATGTTGATAATCCGCCCGTGAGTGCGCTCCACCATGTGCGGCACGGCAGCACGGCAGCAGAGGAACGGCGACTTGAGGTTGATGCGGATGACGTCGTCCCACTCCTCCTCGGACATCTTCGTCAGATAGCGGTCGCGAGCGATGCCGACGTTGTTGACGAGGATGTCGAGCCGCCCGAATTCAGCGACTGTGCGGTCGACGAGCGCCTGCGCGCCGGCGGTCGTGCTCACGTTGGCCTCGACGCCAATCGCGGACGCGCCGAGGTCGCGCAGCTCCTGGGCCACAGCCGTGACACGGTCGCCCGCGACGTCGTTGACGACGACCAATGCGCCGGCCGCTCCAAATGCCCGCGCGATCCCGGCGCCGATCCCCTGGCCGGATCCGGTGACGACGGCGACTCGATCCTTGACCTGCATTGACGCGCTCCTCCTCTCAGCGGCCGACGAACGTGGGTTCCCGCTTCTCCGCGAATGCCTTGATTCCCTCCTTGCGGTCCTCGCTGATCACCAGATCATGATGGGACGTCGCTTCGAACTCCAGCCCCGCATCTAGATCCACCTCGGTCGCGAGGTTGACGGCTGCCTTGATCTTCGCGAGCGACAGCGGCGCGCGCTGCCCGATCACGCCCGCGAGCGCACGCGCTTCATCCATCAGCGCGGCGGCCGGGACGACGCGGTTGACGAGCCCGATCGCGAGGGCCTGCGCGGCGTCGATCCGCTCGCAGGTGAACATCATCTCTTTCGTTCGGGCGGGGCCGAGCAGGCGCGTCGCGCGCTGCGTCCCGCCGGCGCCGGGCATGCTCCCGACCTTCGCCTCGGGGAACCCGAACTGCGATCCGGCCGCGGCCACCCGCAGGTCGCACGCGAGCGCCATCTCGAGGCCACCGCCCAGGCAGTAGCCGCGAATCGCGGCGATGACCGGTGTGCCCATCTGCTCGAGACGGCGGAAGACACGTCGGACGCGTGCGCCGAGCGGATCCCCCGTCGAACCCTCCTGGTAGTCCTTGGCGCGACTCTTGAGGTCGGCGCCGACGCAGAACGCCCTCTCTCCCTGCGCACTGAGGATGAGCACACGCAGGCCCGCGGCCCCCTCGGCCCTATCGAGGATGCGGCTCATCTCGTCGAGCATCTCGACGCTCATCGCGTTCATAGCTTCGGGGCGGTTGAGCGTGATGAGCCCTACCGCGTCCTCGCGAGCCCATAGGATCGGTTCCTCCATGGGGACCCCCTCACGTCACAGCGGGCTGCGACACCCGCGCTCCCTGGACGACCTGCTGTTCGAACAGCGCGTCGATCTCCTCGGCGCCGAAACCGAATTCGCGCAGGACCACCTCGGCATTTTCGCCGGGTCGAACAGGCGGCGGCGGTCCCGGCGCCCCCGGCGTGGCCGAGAAGCGCACGGGATTGCGGACGGCGGTGATCTCCCCGGCCTCCGGATGCTCGGCGGTGACGAACATCCGCGTGTGCGCCACGTGCGGCTCGACGACGAGGGCCGGGTAGGACAGCAGCGGCGCGCAGAGGACGTCGGCAGCCTGTAGCAGCGTTACCCATTCGGGTGTGGTCCGCTCGCGGAATATCGGTTCGAGCAGAGCACGAAGCGCCGTGCGGTTTCCCACGCGCAGCTCGTTGGTGACGAAGTCGGAACGGGTCGCGAGGTCGGGGCTACCGATCGCCTCACAGAAGCGGCGCCAGCGGTCCGGTGTGTACGCGGCGACCTGCACGTGACCGTCCCGAGTGGGAAACGCTTCGTTCGGGCACGCGTACGGCGCTGCGCTCCCCTGCCGCAGCGGAGGTTCGCCCGACGCGAAGAACATCGCCAGGGGCACGACCTGGAGCGCCAGCAGCGCGTCGAGCAGCGACACGTCGGCACGCTGCCCAATCCCGGTACGCTCGCGCGCGTACAGCGCCGCGAGGATCGCCTGCCCGGCAAACAAGCCGCCGGCCATGTCCGCAGCCGGAACACCAACCTTGACCGGCGGGCCGTCCTCGGTGCCGGTGACGCTCATGATGCCGCTCATCGCCTGGACGACGCCGTCGACGCCGGGCCGGTCGCGCCACGGCCCGTCCTGCCCGAATGCGGAGATCGCTGCATAGATGAGTCGCGGGTTGCGCGCCGACATCGCCCCGAAGCCGATGCCGAGCCGGTCGGCGACGCCGGGCCGGAAGCTCTCCAGCGCGACGTCGCACTCATCAGCGAGCCGCAGGACGACCTCCCGCCCCGCGGGTTTCTTGACGTCGACGACGATGCTGCGCTTGTTGCGGTTCATGCCCAGGAAGGCCGCTGCCGCGCCGGCGACGAACGGCGGGCCGAGGCCGCGCCCCCACTCGCCACCGGGTGGCTCGACCTTGACGATCTCGGCGCCGAGGTCGCCCAGCAGCATCGCGCACGTCGGCCCCGCCGCGCCCTGCGATAGGTCGAGGATGCGGATCCCTTCGAGCGGCCCGCTCATCGCGCGCTCACCGTTCGGCCTTCACCGACTTCCGCGCGCAGGGTCCCAGCAGGGCGAACACCTCGTCGTCGCACAGCACGTGATCGGACTGCTTCGCCGCCGTCCAGATGCGGTCCATGATCGCCGGATCGGCTTCCAGCCCGCGGTGCGTCAGCCATGCGATTACGTTCGCCTGACCGCTCATCGGCCCGATGCTGATCACCTGCTCGCGCCCGAACTCGTCGGCCGGCACACCGCTGTAGACACGGTTGGCGAGCCAAGAGTCGCCCTTGCGCATCGCTTTGAGGATCGCCGCCGCATGCACGCCGGTGCTGGTCTCGAAGGCGTCCTTGCCGAAGACCGGGTTGTTGGAGGGGATCGGCACGCCGGTCGCCTCCGACGCGGCCTGGCAGTACGCGGGGAGCATCGACAGATCGCGGTCGATCCAGCCGAGCAGCTTGAGGTTGACGAGTAGCAGGTCCATCTCGGTGTTCCCGGCGCGCTCGCCGATGCCGAGCGCGCAGCCGTGAACGCGGTCGACTCCTTCTGCGATCGCGGTGATCGCGTTCGGGATGTCGAGGCCGCGGTCGCGATGCCCGTGCCAGTCGATCTTGACGTTCTCGCCGGTGTCGGCAACGACCCGCTTGACGTAGCGCACGAGGTTGCGCACGCCCCACGGCGTCGCGTGGCCGACCGTGTCGGCGAGGCAGATGCGTTTCGCGCCCGCCTCGATCGCCGTCGTGTAAAGGCGCCGCAGATCCTTGCCGCGGGCGCGAGTCGTGTCTTCGGTGACGTACATGACCTCTATCCCGAGGGAGACGGCGAGCCCGACCGCCGACGCGGTCGTCTTGACCAGGAAGTCCATGTCCCAGCCTTCCGCAAACTGCCGGATGGGACTCGACCCGAGGAACAGAGCGGCTTCGATCGGAATCCCGGCGCGCTCCTGCGCCTCGGCGATCGGGAGTATGTCGGCCGGCGCGGTACGTCCCGCGGAGTTGGCCTGAATGCGCATGCCGGATGCGCGGATCTCCTGCGCGAGCCGCACCACATCGGCCAGGGCACGCTCACCCGCGCTCGGATAGCCGATATCGGCGGAGTCAATGCCGAGCGCCTCCATGTGGTGCAGCAGCTCGATCTTCTTTTCGACGGGGGGGTTCAGAACCGACGGGCTCTGGAGGCCGTCGCGGAGCGTCTCATCGTCGAGTTCGATCGCTCGCGCCGGCCGCCGCACGGACCCCGACCCCTGATTCCAGTCGTAAAGCAACTGCTGCTCGCGGCCCCCGAGTTGCCTCTCCACACCTCTCGCCTCCCTTCGGCACTGTGTGGCTCGCCTCCGGATGCGCTTGAACTGGTCCCGCGCCCAACCCCGCTCGCGCTCAGCCAGACTGTTGAAGCCAGACGTTACCAAGCCCCTAGGGTCAAGGCTACGCAGGATCGGACAATGTTCTGGCTCCCGCTTTGGCAGCTATTGACAACGGCGCCCTCCTCCGCTAGCCTGCCTAGGTCGTCTGGTTGCGTCCAGTGGTCGTTCCAGGGGCTGCCGTGGGTGTCGGTGGCCCCGTCGCCTGTGCCTCGGGCGCGTACCGAACACCCCGGAGCAATCCGACAACGCTGGCACGGTGTCCCGGGATGAAACCCCACCAGGATGAGCTGACCCAAGAGCCGAGCGCGCGAGCGACGCTCGCACAACTGCTGGAGAACCTCGGCGAAGGCCTCGTTACGATCCTCGCCGCCCCCAAGGGTCTCGATGTGGAGGTCGTCGGACCCGCCATCTTCGATCCGTTGGCCGGCTCCCCGGTCGAGCCCGGCGATCTGATCCTCGCCGTCGCCACCGATCTTTCGCGCGCCGGAGACATAGTGCTGGCGGCGGCCGACGCCGGCGCCGCCGGCGTCGCCTTCAAGCTGCCGGGCGACCCCCCGCCCGCACTCGCCGAGGCCGGCGCGCGCGCCGGGATTGCGATCCTCGCCGTGCCGCACGAGCTGTCGTGGGGACACTTCTTCTCCTTGCTGCGCACAGCGGTCGCAAGCACCGCGCAAGTGCCGACGCAAACCTCCGACGTCCCGGTTGGCGACTTGTTCGCGCTCGCCAACGCCGTTGCGGCGATGGTCGGCGGGCCGGTGACGATCGAGGATCCGAGCTTCCGCATCCTCGCCTATTCGAGCCTCGAAGAGCCGGTAGACGAGCTGCGGATGCAGACGATCCTCGGGCGCCGCTCCCCGGCAGCATGGATGAGTCGCTTCGGCGACGCCGGGTTCCTGCGTCGCGTCGCCACCACGGACGATGTCGTCACGGTCGCGGGCATCCCCGAGGAGGGCGTCCTACCGCGCATTGCGATCGCGGTGCGCGCCGGTGGGGAGATGCTCGGTTCGATCTGGGTGATCGTTCGTCAGGCTCCGGCGCCGCCCGCGTCGGCCGAGGCATTGCGCGAAGCTTCGCGCATCGCAGCGCTGCACCTGATGCGGCATCGGGCGACCGCCGACATCGAGCGGCGGTTCCGCGGCGACCTGCTCCTATCGCTGATCGAGGGTCGCGGACCGATCGAGGCCGTCGCCACCAAGCTTGGCGTCGACGCGGATGGGGCGTTCACCGTCGTCGCGTTCGAGCTGCACTCCGCCGAGGAGCCGGAACTCTCCATCCAGCGGGAGCGGACCCTCGAGCTGATCGCCGTCTACTGCGAAGCGTTCCGTCGCCGCAGCGCGTGCGTCGCGAGCGGCAAGACCGTCTACTGTTTGCTGCCGACGGCCCCCCATACCGGCCGCCCACGACTGATAGCGCTGGCCGCCGACATCATCCGCCGCGCGGAGCGTTCCCTAACAGTCGGGCTGCACGCCGGGATCGGCTCGACGGTCAGCCCCCTGCGAAACGTGCCGCGCTCGCGCTGGGAGGCCGACCAGGTGGTGCGCGTCGTCACCCGGTCTCCAGAGCGCGGTCCGGTCGCGCACATCGAAGACGTTCGCGCGCACACACTTCTCCTGGAGCTTCAGGATCTCGCGGCAGACCGGCCGCATTTCGCGGCGGGCAAGCTCGAACTGCTGCGCCGGGCGGACGCGCAGCAGGGCACCGACTACCTGCGCACGTTGAGTGCATACTTCGAGCACCAGGGCAACGTGGCAAGAGCCGCTCAGGCACTCGGTATCCACGCGAACACGCTCCGCTACCGGTTGCGGCGCATGGTCGAGCTATCGGGTTTGGATCTCGACGACGCCGACGAGCGACTCATCGCCGACCTGCAGCTCCGCTTCCTGTAGACCCGCCGGTGAACCCGTCCGCGGTCGCACTGACACGACAGCTTCGGGACGGCGGGCTCTCCCGGCGATCGTTCATCCGCCCAGCCGCAGCGCGACCTCGTTCTCGAGCAGCAGGCCGCGGCGCGTCAGGGTGAGCCTCCCTCCGGCAACCCGCACGAGCCCGGCCTCGCGGAGCACCTCCGCGTCTGCCCGGAGATCGCGCCCGAGTCGCGCGCGCGCCTCGGCGAGATCGACCCCCTCGATCAGGCGGAGCCGGAGCTGGAGCCACTCCTCCGCGCGCGCCGCCGGGTCGAGGCGCTCCTCGCCGGCGCGCGCGGCGCGCGGATCCGCCGCGTAGGCGCGCGGGAGCTTGCGGTTCCAGAAGCGCACGCCGGCGATGTGCGAGTGCGCGCCGGCGCCGAGCCCCAGGTACTCGCCTTGGGTCCAGTAGACGAGGTTGTGGCGGCTCTCGCGTCCGGGCCGCGCCCAGTTCGAGATCTCGTAGTGCCGGTAGCCCGCGCCCTGGAGCACGTCGAGTGCCGCCTCGAGCTTCGAAGCCTGGTCCTCGTCGTCCGGGGCTGCCATCCGCCCGGTGGCGACGGCGTGGCCTAACGCCGTCGGCCGCTCGATCGTGAGCGCGTAGCAGCTCAGGTGCTCGGGCGCGAGCGCGAGCGCCTCGCCGAGCGACTCGCGCCAGGCGGCCGCGTCCTCCCCCGGCCCTCCGTAGATGAGGTCGAGGCTCACGTCGGCGAACCCGGCCTCGCGCGCCGCCCGGACCGCGCGCCGGACGTCCTCCGGCGAGTGTCGCCGGCCGAGCGCCGCGAGCACCGGCCGGGAGAACGACTGGGCCCCGACGGAGAGCCGGTTCGCCCCGGCCGCGCGGAGCGCCGCCAGGCCACCCGCGGTCACGGTCTCGGGGTTCGCCTCCACCGAGACCTCGGCTCCGGGGGCGAGGGGCAGGACCCCGCGAATTCGCGCGACGGCGCCGGCAAGGAGGCCCGGGTCCACCATCGTCGGGGTTCCCCCGCCGAGGTAGAGGGACCCGGCCGCCGGGAAAGGCCCGTGGCGCGCGGCCCACCATTCGGCCTCGCGCGCGAGCGCGTCGAGGTAGGCGCCCACCTCGGCAGCGGAGGCTCCGACGTGGACGTTGAAGTCGCAGTAGGGGCACTTGTAGGGGCAGAACGGGATGTGCACGTACACCCCGAACGCTGGCGCGAGGTCCGAGGCGACGCCCGTGGCCGGGTAGGCGGCAAACCCCGCCCCGAAGGGCGGGCTCACCGCGGCGCTCCGGTGCCCATCATCGGTCCCGAAGGGTAGCGCGGGAGCGAAGCAGGATTCCGGGGGGGCTCCGGCGAATCTTGAGCCAGGCCCAAGGAGATAGGGAGGACAGGATGCGACTCTTTCGTGCGCTCGTCGGCGTGATCGTTCTCGTGCTCGGCGTCCCGGCGGCCGGGCCGGCAGATCCACCAGGGCAGGTGCTCGCGGGGGCTGCGGTGGTGGACTCCACCTGGCACGTCGGCGCGTCCTCGGGGCAATACGCGGGCGACCCCGTCCTCGAGCCCGGATCGATCGGCCCCTACGACCCGCAGACCCCCGAGCGCGGGGTCGAGCCCCATCAGCACTCGCTCACGAGCCGGCCCTCATACGGGCTGCAAGGTCGCGAGTCGGTGCGGGCCCTGGTGATCCAGGGAAGCGACGGAAAGCGCGTCGGACTCGTATCCAACAACCTCTACATCCCGCAGGACCTGATCGATCGCCGGGTCGCCGGGCTGCTCGCAGAGCACGACGCGCTCGTGGACCTCGGCCTCGCCCCCGGGCCGAGAACCGGCATCACGGGATCGAACCTCGTCGTGTCGGTGTCCCACAGCCACTCGTCCCCCTACTACTCCACGCCTTCGTGGGGACCCTGGACGTTCCAGGACGTCTTCGACATCCGCTTCTTCGAGTTCTACGCCGAGAGGATGGCCGAGGCGGTGATCCGCGCGTCGGCGAGCATGGTCCCCGCCAAGGTCGGAGGGAGTGTGTCGTACTTCGACCTGCTGCAGCGTCACTCCTTCGGCCCCGAGGTCGCCGACGACGGCACCCCCGCGGGATTCCCCGAGGCCGACTTCCCCGAGAATCGCTCGGTCGGAAAGACCGAGAACGAGAAGGCGGTGTTCGTGATCGCGGTCGACGCGGCCGCCACGGGGGAGCCCCTCGCGACCTGGGTGGTGCTCGGCCTGCATCCCGAGATGCTTTCCGGCAACGACCTGCTCGCCTCCGAGTACGTGAACACGATGTTCCGCTTCGTGGACCGGGAGGTCGGCGGCGTGACGCTCTTCTCGCAGGAGGACACCGGAACCGCGGAGCCGGCAAAGGATGGCAAGTCTCAGCCCTCCGCGGTGCGGGCGGAGTACTCCCACCGCGAGTACGCGCAGGTGGAGCGCGCCGGTCGCCTGCTCGCCGATGCCGTCAAGAAGACGCGCGGCGACATCGAGAGCGGAACCCCGGAGGACTCCGAGCAGTTCTCCGCCATGTCGGGCGACTTCCCGGTGGGCGTGGCCGACCTGCGGCTCGCTCCGCCCAACCTGCGCCCCTCGCCGACCGTTTCCAACTGCCGCGCGGAGAAGGCCTTCGACGGCAACCCCGGTGTGCCGCTCGTCGGCCTGCCGGACTGCGTCTTCCCGGCCGAGGAGCTGGGCCTGCCCGGGCCACCGGTCAGCCCGCGCGTGGGCTACGGCGCGCTGCGCGAGGCCGGAGTCCCGGTCCCCGAGAACTACGGCTTCCCGAGCTTCGTCAGCCTCCAGGAATCCGATCAGGTGCACCTGCAGGCGATCCGGCTCGGGAACATCGCCGTCACCACCTGCCCGTGCGAGCAGTGGGGGGACCAGGCCCGCAACATCCGGTCGCGCCTGAACAAGGTCCCCGGCGACCTCTGGGACGGCTTCGACTGGACCGAGCACGCGCGCGGCGAGGCGGCCGGCACGCCCTGGTGCCGCCAGAACTCCGACACCACGTGGACCTGCGCCGACCCGCGCGCCTGGGACTGGGACCTTTCCGGACCCGTGCCGCGCCAGGTGTGGGACCGCGACCTCCCGCCGGTATCCGACCTCGCCTACCGGCGGATGAAGGCGCAGATTCACAACGACGCCGCGGGTTGGGACGACCTCGCGAACCTCCAGGCCGAGACCGACCCCGTGGATCCCGCCAAGATCAAGGGGAACTTCACCCACGAGGAACTCACCGATTTCGCCTATGACCTCGTGGTTCCGATCGGGATGACGAACGACTACTGGGGCTACATCGTCACCTACCGCGAGTGGGAGCGCGGCGACCACTACCGCAAGGCCCTCTCCGGTCTCGGGCCGCACTCGGCGGACTTCATGGCGACGCGGCTTTCCCGCATGGCCGCCAACCTGAACGGCGCCAACCTCTCCACCGTCAACCCGAAGGACGTCGTCTACGGCCCGGAGGACGGGCGCGAGTACGCGACCGCTCAGGCGATCGGCGAGGCCGCGCGCGCCTACATCCCCGCCTATGAGGCGACGCTTCCCGCCGACGGCGGAGCGGCAGGGATCGAGCGGCAACCCGGCGACATCGCCCGCTTCGACGCGGCCTCCGTGCGGTGGACCGGCGGGGACCCCTACACCGACACGCCGAACGTGCGGGTCGAGCGTCTCGAGGACGGCGCCTGGGTGCCGTTCGCCGACGGCTCCGGCGAGGTGCAGTACCGGACCTGGTTCCCGCAGCCGGAGGACCTGCCGGCGTGGCGCGCGGGGGAGTTTGCCTGGCACTGGGAAGCCACCTTCGAGGCGCTCGCCTCGGATCTCGAGCTGGTGGACGCGCGCGGCAGCGAGTACCGTGCGACCCCCGAGGGGACGTACCGGTTTGTGATCGACGGGACGCGCCGGGGTCTCGCCGGAGCGACGAGCCCCTACCACCTCGAGTCGAACTCGTTCGACGTGTCGCCGTGGGACGGCATCACGGTCGAGGACATCCGAGTCGATCCCGGCGACGGGACGGTGTCCTTCGCGCTCGGGCCCGTCAACCACTACACCTACGGCACGCCGAACACCTACACGGTCGGCCCGATCGACTACCCCGATACGGCGACCGCGCTCGACATCTACCCGTTCATCAGCCCGCGCGACCAGTCCCGGAACCTCGGGCCGGGCGGTGAGCAGTTCTGCTTCGCGTGCAGCTTCCGCCCGTGGGCCGACACCGGGCGGGCGGTGTCGGCGATCGTGACGATCGAGCGCGCCGGCGGGGGGACCGACCTCGCCGAGGCGACGCTCGGGCCGGACGGCCGGTGGCACACGATCGCCACGCTCGGCGAAGGCGATCGGGCCTTTGTGGCTGCGGGGGGCGTCCTCGATGAGTTCGGACAGGTGAACGGGGCCGCGAGCGCGAGCGTCGGCTGAGCCCGGTATCGGCCTGCGCGGGTGCCGTCCGCCCGCCATCCGGCGCGCGGTGTTTCAGATCTGAATCCTGAATTCACATCTGAAACCACTTCGAGAGGGGCGAGTGCGTGGGAGCGACGCGCTGCGGGCTCCCCGTCCTAGACTATGGCGGCCGGGGGCCGAGCCTCGGCGCGGCCTCGATGTGGGGGCTCCGACGATGAGGGGTTGCTCCGCATGAAAGCGCTCGTCAAGGCGAAGGCAGAGCCCGGCCTGTGGATGGAGAACGTCCCGATGCCGGCGGTCGGCGGGGACGACGTCCTGATCCGCGTCCATCGCACGGGGATCTGCGGCACCGATCTCCACATCCACTCGTGGGACCCATGGGCACAGGCGAATGTCCCCGTGCCCCTCGTGATCGGGCACGAGTTCGTGGGCGAGATCGTCGACCGGGGCGTCCACGTCACCGACCTGGAGCCCGGCGACCTCGTCAGCGGCGAGGGGCACCTGATCTGCGGCCGGTGCCGCAACTGCATGGCCGGCCGCCGCCACCTGTGCGCGCACACGAAAGGGATCGGGGTCAACCATCCGGGCGCGTTCGCCGAGTACATCGCCCTGCCGGCCTCGAACGTCTGGCGGCACCCGCAGGGCATCGACCTCGACGTCGCGGCGATCTTCGACCCCTTCGGCAACGCGGTCCACGCCACGCTCACCTTCCCGGTGCTCGGCGAGGACGTGCTCGTCACCGGGGCGGGCCCGATCGGGCTGATGGCGGCGCTCGTCGCGCGGCACGCCGGCGCGCGGTACGTCGTGGTCACCGACGTGAACGGCTACCGTGTAGACCTCGCCCGCCGCCTGGGCGTGACGCTCGCGCTCAACATCACCGAGGCGAAGATCGCCGACGCGCAGCGCGAACTCGGGATGCGGGAGGGGTTCGACGTCGGCCTGGAGATGTCGGGAGAGCCCGCGGCCCTCAGGGACATGATCGCGAACATGGCCCACGGTGGGAAGATCGCGATGCTCGGCATCCCGACGAGCGAGTTCGGGATCGACTGGACCCGCCTGGTGTTCAACATGAACACGATCAAGGGCATCTACGGGCGCGAGATGTTCGAGACCTGGTACTGGATGAGCGTGCTCGTGGAGTCCGGCCTGGACATCTCCCCGGTGATCACGCACCGGTTCGAGGCCGCCGACTTCGAGCAGGCGTTCGCGACGACCCGGGAGGGCCGCTGCGGCAAGGTGCTCATCCGCTGGACGGATCGCTGAGGAGGCGCGCCGGGTGCTGGGACCGCTGAAGGAGGAGATCGAACGTCGCCTCGCCGAGATCCGCGCGGCGGGGCTCGACAAGGTCGAGCGCGTGCTCACCTCGCCACAGGACGGTCGGGTCCGGGTGTCCGGCGGCAAGGAGGTGCTGAACCTCTGCGCGAACAACTACCTCGGGCTCGCCGACCACCCGGCCGTGATCGCCGCCGCGAAGGAGGCCCTCGACCGGTGGGGCTACGGGATGGCGTCGGTGCGCTTCATCTGCGGGACCTCCCAGATTCACAAGGACCTCGAGGCGCGGCTCTCGGAGTTCCTCGGGACCGAGGACACGATCCTCTACTCCTCGTGCTTCGACGCGAACGGGGGGCTGTTCGAGACCCTGCTCGGCGAGCGCGACGCCGTCATCTCCGACGAGCTGAACCACGCCTCGATCATCGACGGCATCCGTCTATCGAAGGCCCGGCGCCTGCGCTACCGCAATCGCGATACGGAGGACCTCGCGGAGCAGCTTCGGGCGTGTGCCGATGCGGACAACCGGTTGATCGCGACCGACGGAGTCTTCTCGATGGACGGGCACGTCGCGCCGCTCGATCGAATCTGCGAACTCGCCGAGCGCCACTCCGCGCTCGTCATGATGGACGACTCCCACGCGGTCGGGGTGATGGGGGCGACGGGGCGCGGAAGCCACGAGGCGCGCGGAGTCATGGGGCGGGTGGACATCATCACCGGGACGCTCGGCAAGGCGCTCGGCGGGGCGAGCGGGGGATATGCGAGCGGCCGGCGCGAGATCATCGACCTGTTGCGCCAGCGGAGCCGCCCGTACCTGTTCTCCAATTCAGTGGCGCCTGCCATCGTGGCGGCCTCGCTCACGGTCCTAGACCTGATCGAGGCAAGCGACGACCTGCGCGCGCGCCTCGCCGAGAACACGACCTGGTTCCGCAGCGGGATGACCGAGATGGGCTTCGACATCGTCCCCGGCGAGCACCCTATCGTGCCGATCATGATCGGGGACGCGGCCGAGGCCTCGCGAATGGCCGATGCCCTCCTCGGCGAGGGGGTCTACGTCATCGGGTTCAGCTACCCGGTGGTGCCGCTCGGCAAGGCCCGGATCCGCGCGCAGATGTCGGCGGCGCACTCGCGCGCCGATCTCGAGCAGGCGGTCGGCGCGTTCGAGCGCGTGCGCGCGCGCGGCTGAGGATCAGGGGCTTTCCCGCAGGACTCGCTCGACCCCGTCGGTGATCGCTGCGCCGAGAGTTCGCAGACGCTGCCTCTCCGTGCGCGAGAGGTCGAGATCCCCCAGATACGTGAAGACATCACGGACCGCGGCCACCACCTCCAGGCCCGGCGCCTCGGACGCGCGCAGGACCTCCCCGATGTGACGGGGCGACACGTCACGGGCGAGCAGGCCCCAGATCTCCACCCGGTCCTTCTCGCCGGGCTGGCTATCGGAGGCAACATCTCGGGGCCGACGATTACGTCGATGTCGTGGCTCTGAAGACCACCGGTCCTGGCCCAGCTCGCCCACCCTCCGATCAGGATGGCGCCGGGGAATTCGGCGAGGAACCGATCGAGCACCCGACGGCTGAGGTCGGTGTACTCCTTCGGGTAGAACTCCTCAGGCGACACCGGCGTCGAGCATCCCGACCGTGAGCGCCGACACGAACCGCGCAGCGGCCCATCCCGGAACGTTGCAGAGGTCGACGAACGCCTGCGCGAGCGGCGTCACGGCGCCGTAGCGGCGGAGCAGAGGATCGGGATCGAGCACCATGATCGTCGTGTCGCCCGGCACGGCCTCCTGGAGAGGCGCCGGCAGATCCTCGGGGCTGCCGTAGCAGAGCACGCGGTCGTAGCCGGAGATGAAGTTGCCCCTCTGATACGCGACGACCGGCACCGGCGTCGTCCGGCCGGTGGTCGTCTCGTCCCCCACCTGCCACGAGATTCCAGGAATCTGATGCAAAGTACCGTATTGGATCAATGCATGACGCCGGGCCGCGTTCCAGCCCCCCCGGGGGGGCGGTCACAGCAGGTTCAGAAGCTCGTCGGCGCTCAGACGTGCCTGGCGCATGACGGAGCGCAGGACCTGCGGGTTGAGGTCGCCCGGGTGCATTGGGATCGTGACGAGCAAGTTCCCGCGCTTCAGCTGCAGATGGCTTCCTCGCTGGCGAACCGACCGAAAGCCCGCCCTCTCGAGAGCCCCCACGAGTTCGCGCGGTTTGAGCGAGGGGAGCCGGCGGGACACGGGCGCCTACGCGTGGGCACGGATGTCCACGTCCACGGTGAAGCGGAACACCTCCGCCACGCCTTCGGGAGATGCCTCACGCGGATCGTCGGCACGGGGCACAGGACGCAAGTATGGAAGGCCATCCTCGAAGCAACCTTCCATGTGCAGGGTCGCGGCCTCAAGGAGCATCATCTTCGCTTGTTCGATCGTCGTCCCCTCGGAGGCTACATCCAGCTCCGGGCAGAGAGCCGTGTAACCTCCGGCCTCTTCGACGACAACCCCCGTAAAGACGAACATGCACGGCTCCTGGAATCGGCCTGATCGCAGTATAGCGCCGCCGTCAGGCCGGTCTCCCCGAATCTCCGCTGGATCGGGCATGCCAGGCTGACCTGGAGACCGCTACTTCTCCCCGTCGCCGGAGGCGACCTGGAGCGCGGCGATGAACGCCTCTTGCGGGATCTCGACCGCGCCGATCTGCTTCATCCGGCGCTTGCCGGCCTTCTGCTTCTCGAGGAGCTTACGCTTGCGCGTGATGTCGCCGCCGTAGCACTTGGCGAGCACGTCCTTGCGCTTCGCCTTCACGGTCTCGCGCGCGATGATCCGGCTCCCGATCGCCGCCTGCAGCGCGACGTCGAAGAGCTGACGTGGGATGAGCTGGCGCAGGCGCTCGACGAGCCGCCGTCCATAGGACTGCGCCTTCTCCCGGTGGACAATCGAGCTAAACGCGTCCACCGGCTCCCCGTGGATGAGGATGTCCACCCGGACGAGGTCGGCGGGCTGTGCCCCGACCGGCTCGTAGTCGAGCGAGGCGTATCCGCGCGTGCGGGCCTTGAGCTGGTCGAAGAAGTCGAAGATGATCTCGGCGAGCGGCAGCCGGTACCGGATCTCGACCCGGTCCGTGGACAGGTACTGCATCGAGTCGAGGATCCCCCGGCGCGCCTGGCAGAGGTCCATCACGGCACCGACGTACTCGGTGGGCGTGAGGATCATGGCGGCCACCACCGGCTCCTCGATCCGCTCGATGCGGCTCGGGTCCGGCAGGTCCGACGGGTTCTCGACGACGGCGGCGCCTCCATCGGTCAGGTGCACCGAGTAGGCCACGTTCGGCGCGGTGGTCACCAGCTCGAGATCGAACTCGCGCTCGAGGCGCTCGCGAGTGATCTCCATGTGGAGCAGGCCGAGGAATCCACACCGGAACCCGAAGCCGAGCGCGCGCGAGGTCTCCGGCTCGAAGACGAGCGCGGCGTCGTTCAGCTTCAGCCTCTCGAGCGCCTCGCGCAGCGCCGGGTACTCGTCGCCGCGCACGGGGTAGAGCCCCGCAAACACCATCGGGTGGGGCTCGCGGTAGCCGGGGAGAGGCGCGGGCGCGCCGCGCCCCCCGTCGGTGACGGTGTCGCCGACCTTCGCCTCCGCCACGTTCTTGATCCCGGCGATCAGGTAGCCGACCTCGCCGGCCGCCAGCTCGCGCCCCGGCCGCTGGTCGGGGAAGAGCCACCCCACCTCCTCCACGTCGTGGACGGCGCGCGTGGACATGAGCCGGACCGGCTGGTGCGCGCGGAGCGAGCCGTCCACGACTCGAACGTAGGACACGACGCCCCGGTAGGGGTCGTACGTCGAGTCGAAGATCAGCGCGCGCGTGGGGGCGAGCGAATCCCCGGTCGGCGGCCGCACGCGCGCGACGATCGCCTCGAGCAGATCCACGACCCCCTGCCCCGTCTTCGCGGAGACGAACACGATCTCGTCCTCGGCGCAGCCGAGGACCTGGCGGATCTCGGCCGCGACGCGCTCGGGTTGCGCCTGCGGCAGGTCGATCTTGTTCACCACCGGGATGATCTCCAGCTCGGCCTCGAGCGCGAGGTGCAGGTTCGCGAGAGTCTGCGCCTCGATGCCCTGGCTCGCGTCCACGAGAAGCGCCGCCCCTTCGCAGGCGGCGAGCGCGCGCGAGACCTCGTAGGTGAAGTCGACATGGCCGGGGGTGTCGATGAGGTTCAGGACGTACTCGAGGCCGTCGCGCGCGGTGTATGCGAGGCGCACGGCGGCCGCCTTGATGGTGATCCCCCGCTCACGCTCGAGGTCCATGCGGTCGAGGAACTGCTCGCGCATCTCGCGCTCCTCGACCGCGTGGCAGACCTCGAGGATCCGGTCGGCGAGCGTGGACTTCCCGTGGTCGATGTGAGCGCAGATGACGAAGTTGCGGATGCGGGAGGGGTCGGTCACGCGGGCCAGGATACCGCGCGCCGGGCACCCCGGTTCGGGGCGGCTCGCCCTCCCCCACCGGCCCTGGTACAATCCGCCCTCCGATGGCGAACATCAAGTCCCAGATCAAGAGGAACCGGCAGAACGAGGCCCTGCGCCAGCGCAACCTGGCGGTGCGCTCCGAACTGCGGACCTTCGCCCGGCGCTTCCGCGAGGCGCTCGCCTCCGGCGACCGCGCGAAGGCGGAGGCGGCGCTCCAGCGCGCCTGCCGTGCCTACGACCGCGCCGCGGCAAAGGGCGTCGTTCACAAGAGCAACGCCGCCAACCACAAGTCCCGGCTCTCCAAGGCCTTCAACAGCGCCGGCTCCGCGGCCTGACGGCGCGCCGGCCTCATCGAACTCGAGCATCAACTGCCCAGCGCCCCCGGAAACTCGTTCCGCTAGCGATTCCGCAGGAAGGCCCAGATCCCTAGGCCGACGCACGTCACCGAGCCGGCGCCCACAAGGAGCATGGGCAGGGTCTTGAGGTCGTTGAACATCATGACCGTCAGGGCCACGTACACGAGCGGTAGCACGAGACCCGCCAGAATCAACTCGAGAGCGGCCATCCGGTTCGCGGATCGCCGGCGCGCCGCCCTCTGTTCCTCGCTGCGATGCACGGTCGGAAGCCGAAAGACCTGCAACCAGGCGACGTGCGGCCGCGCGCGCGCGAGCCACGCCAGTGCGAACACGATCGCGAGGACACCAAGCAGAATCGCGCCTGCGCTGTGGGGAAAGAGCGCGTCCATCGTCTGCCTCACCGAGTCGGCGCACCGCGTTGTGCCGGCGGCCGGTCGCTGACCATGAGAAGCGCCGCACCGTCCGGAGTAGTGATCGGCCCCATTCGCCGAAACCCTGCCTTCTCGTAGCAACGGATGGCGCGGACGTTGGAGGGAGCGGGATCGGTCTGGATCTTGGTCACGGCCGGGTCCGTAGACAGGGGTCTCGCTCGTCCGGCCACCAGGCGCCGCCTGACAGAGCCGGGACGTAGGAATGTATGTAGCCGACCAGAACAAGGAGGTCGACCGAGCCATTCCGCCAGCCGAGGAAGGTCGCCCTCGGTGAGTCGCTGGAAGGTGATCGTCATGTGGCACGCGCCTCACCGTTCGAGGACGCGGTTATCGCGGCCTGTTCACGCGCTGACTCCGGAGGGCCCGGGTTCAGGCGCGCCGGCACCGCCCGCTGATCCCGCACCAGCACCACATCGCGCTCCGACGCACGGCCAAGCGTTTCTTGCGGCCCGAAGACTCGGCGTTGTCGGCGCAGATGCTCTCCCGGCCGAGCCGATTACGGAGGTGGTCCGCGAACGTCTGCTGCGCCAGCCGGTCCTCGCTGTTGATGTCGGTGATCATTGCTGGCCACCGAGCCCATCTGTTACGCCGCGGACGATCCTGAACGCGCGATCCAGATCGAACTGGTCGAACTCGCGGGCTCGCAGAACCGGCCGCAGGTGGGCGTCGAGCTGCGGCCGCAGCTGATCCAAGCGCTCGGGCGAGACGTCGAGGGCACCGGCGCCATCGACCGCGAGCTTGCTTCGCACGAGCCGCAGGAATTCCGGATCGGCGACATCGAGCCCCGCGACGAGCACAGCGTGGTCGATGTCGAAGAAGTCGCGGATCGCTGCCTCCTGCCGCGAGAGGGCGGCGCGGAGCTTCTCAGCCATCGCCTCAGGGTAGGACAGACACCGCGCTGGAAAGGTCTCGATGAGGGCGCCGCCTCGCGCCCAGTGGAGAACCGCCGTGTGCACCCGCCCCTGCTCGGGTGCGGTCAGGGTCGGTTCGCGCAGGCCGATTTCGATGGCGATCGTCTCGGTTCTTGGAGCCAGGAGCGAGCGATAGCCGAGGGTCGCGTTGTACTGGGTCGATGCGTTGTGACCTTGGAGAGGAACCAGCAGCTCGAACCCGATGTTCTGTAGCCGACCGACGACCGCCTTGACCGGAGTGACGGTGCGACTGCGAACACCCCGTGTCGAGTCCGGCGCTGTCGGAATGCTGAAGTCGAGATCCTCGCTCAGCCGGAAGAAACCCGAGTGGACTTTGGCCAGGCAGGTGCCCCCCTTGAAGACCAGCGGGACATCGGCGGCCGCAAGCGCCTCGAGGATCACGCTGCAGAAGTAATCCTTCTCGATCAGGCGTGGGGCGAATCCCGTCTCCTCGCTGGTGAACCGGATCGCCTCCCGCAGGTCCTCCGGCGCATCTTCGTGCCAGCGGATCGGCATGCTCAGGCCTCGCCGTTCCATACCACGCCCCAGCGGCGCTCGACGGGGCCACGCTTGACGCGGCGCGGAATCCAGGGGATCGGGCTGCTTGTCGGCGGAACCGCTCGATCGAGTTTGCGCAGCAACGCCTCGGCGATGCCTTCGCGCTCGAGCAGTGCCCCGATCCGGCGGATCGTTCCCTTGTCGCCGTAACACAGCGTGAGTTCGACGAGGTCGGCCGCCTTGACTCGCTTCGCTTCCAACTCGCTCCGAATCCAGCGGTATGCCCGCGGGAGGCTCTCGAAACGGGACCAATCGTAGACAGCGTCGACCAGCGTCCGCGCGCGCGAGGAATAGATCGCCGCTGGGCCGCCCGCCACACCCGCAGCCTCCTCGGTCGCCCCAAGACGGGCGTCCGCGACCTTGATGAGGGTCAGTTGGACCGAGCCAATGCTCCGCACGCCGGAGAGTCGGTTGTTGTACGCGCAGACGCGGTTCGGCATCTGCTCGTCGAAACCATACCGATTGAACGCGTTGAGGCCGCAGATCTGGTAGCGCCCGTCACGCGCAGCCATCAGCGTCGCCATGGCGAGGCCGTCGTCGGGGCTCCACTTGCCGCCCAAAGGCAGGCGTGGCGGCACGAGATAGAGTCCGCGCCAGACGCGCGCGATCATCCCGGCGCGCGCTAGGCGACTCAAGAGCTTGCGCTCCTGATCCACGCCGAGGCGCATCGGTTTGCGTAGATCGCCGGTGCGCACAGTGGTCCAGCCGCGCATCTGCGCGTACGCCAGGAACTCCGCCTCCAGCCGGCCCATGCCCCGATTCATGGCCGTACTCTATTATTGGGATAATCCCCTGTCAAAGGATTTACCGAAGCCTACGAGACGACCCCTCTACACCGCGATCTCCCCGCTCATCAGGCGCGGCAACGACAGGTTGCGGGCGGCGCGGAGCCGCGCATTCTGGAGTCGAAGGGCGTGAGCCTGAGAAAGTCTTCGGATAGACGGTCTCCTGGGTGCTCTGCGTATCGATTCCCCGCGCTCCCTCCTTCAGCGCGCGTGTTGTGCCGACCGGCGGATCTGAATGACATGGCCCCCGCGCGCTCGAGCTATCGCCGTCCCGCGCTCGGCGCGGCTTCGCCGGCGATCTCGGCGACGAGCATCTCAAGGACCAGCTCCGGCGGCTCGCCCTCCCCGCGCTCCCCGCCCTTGAGCGCGAGATCGGCGTCGGCGAGGAGGCGGAACGCGCGGCGGATGTCCTCCGGCCCGAACGCGCGCGCCTGGCGGAACGCGCGCTTCACGGCGCCCTCCTTCACCTCCAGCTCCTTGGCGATCACCGCCGCCGGGCGCCGCTCGGAGTCGCGCACGAGCGCCACGGTGCGGAGTTGGCGCGCGAGCGCGGCGACCAGGCCGATCGGGTTCTCCCCCTGGCCGAGCAACGCGCCGAGGTGCCGGAGCGCAGCGGGGCGATCGCGACCGAGGACCGCATCCACGAACGTCCACGCCTGCGACTCGAGCCCCCGGAAGAGCCGCGTGACGGCCGCGATGTCGATGGCGCCGTCGGTCGAGGAGAGGAGCTGCTCGGCGGCCGACGCCAGCTCGCGAAGGTCGGTCCCGACCGCGTCCACGAGGGCCTGGGCGGCCTCCGGCGACACTCGACGGCCGGCCGCGCGCAGCCGCGCCGCGACCCAGCGCGGGACCTCCCAGGGCGGAGGAGCCTCGACCTCGATCACATCGGCGACCGCGCCGAGCGACTTCTTCAGGCGCGCCCCGCGCGCCGCGACGAGCGCGAGCCGTACGCCGGCCGGGGCGTCCGCCGCCCAGCGAGAGATCATCTCGAGCGCCGGGGCCTTGAGATCGTCCGCATCCGGAACGACGACGAGACGCCCGCCCCCGAAGAGCGAGGGAGTGTCGAGCCCGTAGGCGATCGCGGCGGGGTCGGAGGCGGGGAGCACCTCGGTCGCGAAGTCGTGCCGCTCGAGCTCCGCCCGCAGGTCCGCGAGAGCGGTCGAGGCGAGGAACTCGTCGCCCGACACGACGAGGGTCACCGGCGCGGCGCGGCGCGGCGCGGCGCTGCGCGGCGGCGCCCGGTGGCGC
The DNA here is from genome assembly GCA_016208485.1 of Acidobacteriota bacterium. Taxonomy (GTDB): domain Bacteria; phylum Actinomycetota; class AC-67; order AC-67; family AC-67; genus JACQXY01. The sequence goes on from JACQXY010000061.1 coordinate 46,483, forward strand.
GCGGGCGGGTCGGCCGGGGGGCTGGTGCGAGGCATCACCGAGATCCTACGCCGCGGCGGCGCGCTCGGAGCGGATGCTCACCCCTCCCCCACCGTCGACTCCGACCGTCACGTCCCCCGACAGGTCAGTCCGGTAGACGCGCATGCCGGCGGCGGCGAGGGCCTCCAGGGCCGGGCGCGAGGGGTGCCCGTACTCGTTCGGCCCGACCGAGATGACCGCGACGCCGGCCCGCGTCGCCGCGTAGAACTCCGGCAGCATGTGCCTCGACCCGTGGTGGGACACCTTCAGGACGGTCGCGCGCAACCGATCCGGGCGCGCGAGGAGCGGCTCCATCCCCTCTTCCTGCACGTCGGCGGTGAGCATGAGCGCATCCGAGCCGTACGTCACACGCAGCACGAGCGAGTTGTTGTTGGAGTCGCTGCCGCTTCCGGCGACGAGCGGCTCCGACGGACCGAGGACCTCGATCGTCGCGGCGCCGAGCGCGAGCGTCATCCCCGCGCGCCCGATCACCCGGCGGATCCCCCGGCGCGCGAGCGCCGCGATCGCCGCCCGGTACGCGGAGTGCCCTTCCTCATCCAGGCCGGAATCGAGCGCGATCCCGATCGGGTAGCGCTCGGCGACCGGGACGAGGCCGTCCACGTGATCGGCGTCCGGATGCGAGAGGGCGAGGATGTCGAGCCGGCGCACCCCCGCGCGCCGGAGCCTCGCGAGGAGCCGTGCGGGGTCGGGCCCGCCGTCGAGGAGCATCGTCGCGCCGCCCGGATCGCGCACGAGGAGCGCATCCCCCTGCCCGATGTCGAGAGCCGTCAGGCTGAGACCCCGCGGCGGAGGCGGGGCGACGGCGCGGCCCCACGCCATGCCGGCGGCGAGCAGCGCCAGGGCGAGCGCCAAGGGCGCAGCCCGGCGCAGCCGCACCGCGCCGAGCCCCACCAGGGCGAGCGCCAGCGCGACGCCCGCGCCGGCGATCCCGGCCGGCGTGCCGACAGAGGCGTAGGGAACCCCCGCGAGGACGTGGGCGGTGCCGGCCATCCATGCGAGAGCCGGACGAGTCAGCACAACGAGCGAGCCTGCCGGCGCCCAGACCGCGCCGGCGCCCGCCCCGAGGAGCCCGAGCACCGTCGCCGGCGCGACGGCCGGCGCCGCGAGCAGGTTCGCCGGCAGCGCGACCAGAGAGACCTGGTGGAAAGTCAGCGCGAGCAGAGGCGTCACGGCGGCCTGAGCGCCGAGCGTGACGGCTGCGGCCGCGCCGAGCTTGCCGCGCGGCAGCGCACGCGCGAGACGCGGCGCGACAGCGAGGATCCCGAACGTGGCGAGCGCCGAGAGCTGGAACCCGGCGGAGCGGACGAGGAACGGGTCGTAGACGAGGAGGACGAGCGAGGCGGCACCCAGGCCGGCGAGGGCCTCCCGGCGAGCCCCGACCGCCGCGCCGGCGAGCGCGAGCCCGGCCATCGCCCCGGCGCGGAGCACGCTCGGCTCGAACTGCGTGACGGCCATGAAGGAGAGCAGCGCCGCCGCGAGCGCAGCGAGAGTGGCGCGCGGACCCGCGCCGGCGCGCCGCAGGCCGAACCCCACCGCTCCGAGCACCATGGCCACGTTCGCGCCGCTCACCGCCAAGAGGTGAGTGAGCCCGGTCGCGCGGAAGTCGAGCCCGATCTCCGGGTCGAGGGTCGAGTCGTCCCCGATGGTCACGCCGAGATACAGGCCCCGGTAACGCTCCGGAAGCCTCCCCGCCTGCCTGCGGACCGCGTCGCGGCCGGCGCGCGCGATGCGGGTGAGCGGGCTCGCCGAGCGCCCGGCGCGAACGATCCCGTCCGCGCGGGCGTACGCGCGCGCCGCGACCCCCTTCCAGCGCAGGCGCGCCGCAGCGCGCTGGATCGCCACGGCCGCGCCGGGGCGCTCGACCGGGGCGAGCCTCGCGTCGAGCCGCACCCGGTCCCCCGGCCGCGGCGGGCGCCGCAGCGGCGGCCGCACCGACACCCAGGCACGCTCGCGGACGGCGAACGGGCGCCGGTCGATCTCCGCGCGCGAGACCCCGAGGAGGAACCACGTCCCCCGGGAATCAGACTCCGGCTCGGCGAGGACGGTCCCATCCAGGAGTGCGTCGGCCCCGCGCGCCGCGCCGGCCGCGAGCGCCGATCCGTCGAGGCTCGCCAGCCGCAGATCGGCGAGGGCGAGCCCGAGGAGGCCGGCGGCGAGGAGCAGCGCCCAGGCGGAGGCCGGCCGGTGGCGCGCGGCGATCGCGACGCCGAGCGCGCACGCGGCGAGCGCGGCGCACACCCCCCACGGCGGGCGAACGGAGCCGGCGGCGAGCGCCCCGGTCGACAGCGCCCCGGCGAGAGCGAGGAGCCGGAGGGCCGGCTCGGGTCCCGGCTGCCGGGCTTCCATCTAGACGGTGACGTAGGGCTCGAGCGAGGAGAACTTCTTCTCCCCGATCCCCTCGACCTTCAGCAGGTCGCGCACGCTCCGGAACGGGCCGTGCTGGGTCCGGTACTCCACGATCCGCTGGGCGAGCACGGGACCGACGCCGGGGAGCCCCTCGAGGTCGCGCTCGCTCGCGGCGTTGATGTTGAGCTTGCCGCCGCTCGCGGCACCCCCCGACCCACCGCCGTCCGCCGCCGCGCCGTTGGGCGGGACCTCCCCGCGCCGGGGCACGTAGATCCGCTCCCCGTCGGCGAGCGGGCGCGCGAGGTTGATCGAGTCGACATCGGCGCCGGGCGCCGGACCTCCGGCGCGGCGCACCGCGTCGATGACGCGCGCGCCGGGAGCGAACTCGTAGACTCCCGGGCGCCTCACCGCTCCGGCGACGTGCACCACGATGCGCTCCCCGGCCGCGGCGGAGGCCGACGGCGCCGCGGAAGGCGCCACGGCGGGGACCGCAGCGGCCCCGAGCGCGGCCGGGCGAGCGCGCGCGAAGGCGACGAGCGCCCCCGAGAGGATGAGCCCGCCGAGGACCGCGAGCGCGACCGTCTCGCGAGGCCGGAACTCGAGCATGCGAGCCGCGCGAACCCACCACGGAACGGCGAGTCCGCTGCGGCCCCGGTCCTGTGCGCGCTCGCTCAGCATCTGGCCGGGGAAGGATCGATGGACGCGCGACGCTACCACGCCGGGCGCGCCCGGCCACGTCCGGGAGAAGCGCGCGGAACGGCGCGAACGCGCCGGACGGACCGGCGCTCAGCTCGGCCCGCGCGCGCCCCGGTGCCGGCGCGTCGAGGCGTGGGCCTCGTCTCCGTGCGCCTCCCAGGGATCGAGGTGAACGTCCACCTGGGCGACGCCGGGCAGCTCGTGCAAGATCCGGTGGTGGACGGTCTCCGCCACCTCGTGCGCTCGCGCGAGCGGCAGGCGCCCGTCGACCGCCACCGTCAAGGTGACGTAGAGCGAGCGGCCCGCCCAGCGGGCCTGGCAGCGCCCGACCGAGGCGACGCTCGGAGTGCCTCCCGCCACAAGGCGGATGCGCTCGACGATCTCCGGGTCGACCGCGTCGAGCAGTCGAGCCAGGACCTGGCGGCCGGCGCCCCAGGCGATCGACCCGATCGCGAGCGTGATCACGAACCCGGCGATCGGGTCGGCGGCGCGAAACCCGAACCGCGCGCCCAGCAAACCGAGGAACGCCGCGACCGAGGCGAGCGCGTCGGTGCGCGCGTGCTGACCGTCGGCCACGAGCGGCTCGCTCCCGATGCGGCGCCCGACCCGGATCTTGTACCGCGCGACCACCTCGTTGCCGATCCCTCCCACGAGCGCCGCGGCCATCGCCCAGCCGACGAACGCGACCTCGTGCCCTCCGGTGAGCTTGCGGTAGGACTCGAGGGCGGCGTAGCCCGCGCTCGTCCAGATCACGAGCACCACGCCCACTCCGGCGAGGTCCTCCAGGCGCTGGTAGCCGAACGTGTAGCGGTGATCCGCGGCCCGGCGCGCGGCCGTGAACGCCACCGCAAGGATCACCGTCGTGACGATGTCCCCGATGTTGTCGAGGAGATCTGCAAGCAGGGCGGCGCTCCCGGAGATCGCCACGACGACGGCCTGGAAGACGGCCGTGAGCACGAGCGCAACCGCGGAGATCCGGATCGCGCGCAGACCCTCGCGCGTGCCCTCCGGTCCGGCAACGGCAGCGACCCTGTGCGAATCGCCCGACATGGTCCCCCCAGGCTACGCCGCGCGCGCCCGGTCGCGAGCGCGCGCCGGACCCACCTCGCTACCGGACGACGATGTTGACGAGCCGCGGCGGGACGACGACCGTGCGCACGATCTGTCTCCCACCAAGGTGCGCTCCCACCTTGTCGGAGCCGAGGGCCAACTCCCTCATCCGCTCCTCGGAGACGGCGGCCGGCACCTCGATCCGGTCGCGCACCTTGCCGTTCACCTGGACCACCATCGTGTGCGTGTCCACGCGCACGAGCGCGGGGTCGACCTGGGGCCACCCGCCCCGGTGGATGCCGGGCTCCCGGCCGAGGCGGCGCCAGAGAGCCTCGCAGGCGAACGGCGCCATCGGGGCGAGCATGCGCAGGATCGCGTCGAGCGCCTCTCGCACGTCCTCGCCGGACGACCGCGGGGCGAGGTCGCCGCTCTCGTTCACGAGCGTCATGAGCTTCGCGATCGCGGTGTTGAAACGGAACCGCTCGTAGTCCTCGGTAACTCCGGCGACGGCGCGGTGGGTCGCCCGCCGCAAGTCGGAGGCGCCGGAGGGCGCGCCGGCCGACCCGGCGCGCGCGGCGTTGTCGAGCGCGAGGCGCCACACCCGCCCGAGCCACTTGTTCGACCCGGCGATCGAGCAGTCCGCCCAGTCGACGTCGTCCTCGACCGGCCCGGCGAAGAGAAGCGTGATCCGGAGCGCGTCGGCCCCCCAGCGCTCGATGGTCGGCATCAGGTCCACGGCGTTGCCGCGCGACTTCGACATCGCCCCCTTCTCGCCGTTCAGGACCATCCCCTGGTTGAGGAGGTTCGGGAACGGCTCGGCGAAACCGACGAGCCCGAGATCGTGGAGCACCTTGGTGAAGAAGCGCGAGTAGAGCAGGTGAAGGATCGCGTGCTCGATCCCGCCGGTGTACTGGGCGACCGGCATCCAGCGCCGCACGGCCTCCGGGTCCACGGCCCGCTCCGGGTCGAGCGCGCAGTAGCGGAAGTAGTACCAGGACGAGTCCACGAACGTATCCATCGTGTCGGTCTCGCGGCGCGCGGCGGCGCCGCATCGCGGGCAGGCCGCGCTCACCCACTCCTCCACCTTCGCGAGCGGGGACTCGCCGGTCTCGGCCGGCGTGAGGTCGTCCATCTCGGGGAGAAGCACCGGCAGCTCGCGCTCGGGGACCGGCACCTCGCCGCAATCCCGGCAGTGCACGATCGGGATCGGGCAGCCCCAGTAGCGCTGGCGCGAGATGAGCCAATCCCTCAGCCGGTAGCTCACCCTGCCCGTTCCGATGCCCTTCTCCTCGAGCCACCGCGTGACGGCGGCCTTGCCGCGCTCGGCCGGCGTTCCGTCGAACTCGCCCGAGCCGACCATCACCCCCGGGCCGTCGTAGGCCTCCGCCATCGTGTCGCCGTCGAGAGTCCCGTCCCCGGGGGCGATGACGACCCGGACCGGGATTCCCTCCTGGCGCGCGAACTCGAAGTCTCGCTGGTCGTGCGCCGGCACCGCCATGATCGCCCCGGTCCCGTACTCCATGAGCACGTAGTCGGCGACCCAGATCGGGACCGGCTCGCCGTTCACCGGGTTGCGCGCGTGCGCCCCGAGGAACATCCCCTCCCGGCGGCGCCCGGTCGCGACGCGCTCGATCTCGGTCCGGCGGCGGACGCGCTCGAGGAAGGTCTCGAACTCCGCGCGCAGGCCCGCCCGCTCGGCGAGGCCGGCCGCCATGGGATGCTCCGGCGCGAGCACGAAGAAGGTCACGCCCCAGAGCGTGTCGGGGCGCGTGGTGAAGATCGGAACCTCCTCGCCCGTCTCGGCGACCGCGAAGGCGACTTCGGCTCCCTCGCTCCGGCCGATCCAGTTCCGCTGCATCGCGAGCACGCGGTCGCTCCAGCCGCCGAGCAGGGACATGTCCTCGAGGAGCCGGTCGGCGTAGGCGGTGATCCGGAGGAACCACTGCACCAGGTCGCGCTTGGTCACCACCGCGTCGCAGCGCTCGCAGAGGCCGCCCACCACCTGCTCGTTCGCGAGCACCGTGCGGCACGACGGGCACCAGTTGACCGCCGCGCCCTTGCGGTATGCGAGCCCACGCTCGAGGAACTTGAGGAATAGCCACTGCGTCCAGCGGTAGTACTCCGGATCGCAGGTGTTGAACGCGCGCGACCAGTCGAAGGACACGCCGAAGCGCTTGAAGGTCGCCGTCTGGGTCGCGATGTTGGAGTAGGTCCACTCGCGCGGGTGGATCCCCCGCTTGATCGCGGCGTTCTCCGCCGGCAGCCCGAACGCGTCGAAGCCGATCGGGTGGAGCACGTCGTGGCCGCGCGCCCAATGGAACCGCGCGATGGCATCCCCGATCGCCCACGCCTCGGCGTGGCCGACGTGCAGGTCCCCCGACGGGTACGGGAACATGTCGAGCGCGTACCTCGGGCTCTTCGGGGCCTCCGGCGCCGCGAAAGCGTTCTGGCGCGCCCACTCCTCGGAGAGAGGCGGCTCGACCGCGCCGGGGTCGTAGCGCTCGCGCTCGCCGGCCGCGCTCCGGCCCGAGGCCGAAGCGCGCGCGGATGCCTCCGATGCCGTCTCGCCCGTCATGTTGGCGGACAGTCTAGCCCGGGGCCCGGGTCCGTCGACCGAATCCGCGCGCGCCGGCCCCCGGCTCCCCCGCCTTGATACAATCGCCGCCGAATGGGGACGTAGCTCAGTTGGTAGAGCGCTTGCTCGGCAGGCAAGAGGTCGCCGGTTCGAATCCGGTCGTCTCCACTTGACCCCCGCTGTCCGCCCCTCCTCCGTTCTCGTACGGAGTGGCTATCGCCCGCGAGCGCAAACTCGTACCAGATTGATCACGGGCCATTATTGATCGCCGGCCGGTCACGGCGTCGGCCGGCTTCCGCGCTGAGAGCTCTCCAAGCGGTTCGACGTGCGCGGGATCCCGACCCTGATCCTCTTCCGCGACGGCGAGGAGCGCCACCGCATCGTCGGCGCGAGCAGGACCGGGGAGCAGATCCTCGAGGAGCTCGGGCCTCACCTCTCTTGAGCTAGGTCGGCGACCCTAGGGTTGCCTCCCCATCCCGCGATAGGGTGGCCGACCGTTTCTCGCTCGCGGCCGACCCATTCGCCCGACAAAGCGGCATTTCCGAGTTGACCCCCCGCGCTCCAGGGGGTAAACCGACGCCGGAATTGTCGAAAAGGCGAACAATTCCGAGTGAAAAAGGGAAGTTTCGCCTGGACGGAAACGGAGCACCCGAGTGGGGTCCAGGGCGGGCGCAACGGGCGCCCGCGCGGCCGGATACCCCTTCATCGGCCGCAGCTCGGGTAGGGAAAGGAGATGGGGGCGCATGACTCGAGGGAAGTGGCGGATTGGGGCCCTCGCACTGGTGCTCGTCGCCGGGGCCCTCTCGCTCGCTCCGGTGCTCGCGGCCGACCCACTGCCGCAGGACTTCAGTCACCGCGCGTGGCAGCGGGCGAACGGCGAGGCCCCGGGCGTGTGGACGAGGCAGCACACGTTGACGCACGAGGCCCCTTCGAACCCCCCCACGAACTGGACGGGGACCAACAACGCGGACTGCCAGTCGGCGTGCCACTGGGTGCCGGGGAGGCCGGAAGGATGGAAGAAGATCGACGCCCTGCGGAATGAGATCACGTCGCCGGGCTTCACGAACCTCTTCGGCGTGACCCCCACGTACGTGGGCAACCAATACCCGTGGGACCTGCTCACCAACGCGGAGAACCAGACCAAGCACGCGCTCGCGTTCCGCGACCAGACCGCAGGCAACGACGTCGGCTGCGGCTCGTGTCACAGCGCCAAGGCCGCTCTCGACCGAGGGCTCACGATCGAGGAGGAGTGGAACGAAACGAAGAAGAAGTGGGTGGTGAAGAGCGGCGGGATCACCGGCTGCGCGAACTGCCACGCGTTCGCGTTCGGCAAGACCGTTGCCGACCCGGCGGTGGGCAACCTCCACGCCACGCACGTGACCTTCGTGCAGGCGGAGATGGGCCTTGCCGACGCCACCGGCATCGGGGACACGGCCTGCCGCTACTGCCACGCGGGTCTCGGGCTCGAGGCAGACAAGTCCAACGCCAAGGGCTCCTGCTGGAACTGCCACCTGTCGGGCCACTGGCCGAAGGTGCCGTACTGGAGCATCGCCCCGGAGTAAGCGGGGTCGGACGAAGCGAGGGGGTGGTCGCGAGGCCGCCCCCCTTGCTATTCTCTGAGCACTTTGTCCTACTCAATGACCGGGTGGGTCCGAGTGACCCGGTGGAAGCCGCTCGCCGCGCTCTGCGCGTTGCTCGCGGCCGCTCCTGCCCTCGCGGCTCCGGAGACGGGAAGCGTCCCACGGCGACTGTCGGAGAACCACGCCCCCGCGGCGATCGACTCAGGGACCGGCTCGGGGCACTTCGGATCCTGGGAAGTGGACCGCTTCGGATTGCCGGCCTTCCGCTACACCGCCGACGAGGAGACCGACCCGCTCGCCAGGCAGCCGGAGCTGGGGGGCGATGATCTTTCCACCGACGCCTGGCACCAGCTCGGCAACGACCACATCGTCGCCAACGCCTACAACCACGGCTATGTGCAGCTCTGGAGCCAGGACCGCGTCTATCAGTGGATCAACAAGTACGAGCCGGGATCGCGCCACTACTCCGGCGGCTATGGCTACCTGAACGCCGGTGGACAGGTTGTGAGCACGATGTACGACGACCGGCCGGGCGGCACGACGGCCGAGCGCGACTTCGGCGCGGGATACGCGCGCCGAAGCCTCGCGCCGGCGGGCGCGCTCGCGGTCGAGGACTTCGTCTACGCGCCCTTCGGCGACGATCCCGTGCTCCTGCACGACGTCGCGATCTCCAACCCGACGGACTCACCGGTCGGCGGCTCCTGGTGGGAGTACTGGGACGTCAACCCGGTGGCGCAGGTCTGGGGTCGCACGCGGGGCACGCTCTCCCCCACCTACGACCCCGCGACCAAGACCCTGCTGGTGGATCAGATCCCCGACGACGACGACCTCGACCCACTCTCCATCTACGCCTCCGCGCTGCAGGGCGAGGTGACCGGTTTCGAGACCGACTCGGGCGCGTTCTTCGGCCCCGGCACGCGGGCCCTCCCCTCGACAGTGGCCGCCGACGCCCCGAGCGGCTCCATCGCGCCGCCGGCGGCTCCCGGGCAGACCGGAACTACGCTGCTCGCGTTCCGCACTCCCGTGTCCATCCCGGCCCGCGGGTCGGTGAGCCTGCGCTATGCGTTCGGCGCCGCGCACCGGGCCGCCGTCCCCGAGATCCTGTCCCGCTACGCGGGCGGCGACCCGCTCGCCGCGAGCGAGGGCTTCTGGCGGGAGTGGCTCCCCAAGGCGTCCTTCGGCGCCGGGCTCGAGTGGCTCGCGCGCGAGCTTCAGTGGGACGCGTACATGGTCCGCTCGGGCACAACCTACGAAGAGTCCTGCGGTCATCACATCCTCTCCCAAGGTGGCTACTATCAGTACGGGCTCGGCTTGCAGGGCGGGTTCCGCGACCAGCTCGGCCTGAGCCTCTCCATGATCTCCCTCGAGCCCGAGATCGCTCGGGAGGTCATCCGCTACTCGGCCCAGGAGCAGGAGGCGGCCACCGGGCACGCCCCGTACGCGATGGGGCACATGTGCACCCCGGTCGCGCTCCCGTCGGCCGACCTCGATTTCTGGTTCCTCCTTGCGACGAGCGAGTACGCGCTCGCGACGCGAGACTTCGACTTCTTCGATGAGGTCGTCCGGTTCGTGGACGCCGGCCGCGCGCCGCTCTGGGACCACGTGCGGCTCGCCTACCGCCACATGGAGCGGGTTGTGCGGCGCGGGCCGCACGGCGGCTACCTCGTCTCGGCGAGCACCGGCGACTGGACGGACTTCTCCGCCCAGTTCATGCAGATGACCGAGTCCCTGTTCATCACCGCGCAGCTCGCCTACGTCTACCCGCGCGTGGCGGAGGTCGCCGATGCGCGGGGGGACGCCCGGTTCGCCACCGCGCTCCGCAAGGACGCCGTGGAGCTCCTCGACGTCCTCCGCCGCGAGTGGACCGGACGGTGGTTCCCGCGCGGCTACTCGGGCTCACAGCAGATCGGTGTGGGGACGATCTACGAGGAGCCGCAACCGTGGGCGCTCCTTGCCGGAGCCGCCGATCCCGGTCAAGCCGCGACCCTGATGGACAACATCCGGCTCCTCCTCACCGGGGACGGCGCGCCGGGCGGCCCGAGCCTCATCGGCACCGCGCAGTCGCCGGCCGCAGGCGACCCGAGGGTGACCGAGAGGGCACTGCCCATCTTCCAGGAGGCCGGCGCGCTCGGCTCCTACGGAGGGGGGAACGCGGTCTACCTCGGCGGGGTCTGGTACGCCCTCAACGGCCCGCTCGTGTGGGCGCTCGGGAGTCTCGACGAGGTTCCAGGCGCGGCCACCTTCGCCTGGGGCGAGTACCTCCGCAACACGCTCGCGAACCACGCGGTGCAGTTCCCGAACCACTGGGACGGCACGATCTCGGTGGACGACGTGTGCTGGGCCTGGTACTCGAAGGACCGCGAGCGGTGCGGCGACGAGGCCTTGAGCGTCCAGTACCGCTACGCCGGCCAGATCCTCAACAAGCACGCCTGGTGGCTCTGGGCGATCCAGAAACTCGCCGGGATCGTGCCCGAGCGAGACGGGTACCGGATCGAGCCCCACCTGCCGCTCGACGCCTTCTCGCTCCGCCTGCCGTCGGTCGGGCTCGCCTCGGAGCCGGGGAGGCTCCGCGGCTACGTGCGCGCGGAGCGGGACGGGACCCTGCGGATGCGCGTCCGGCTCCCGGAGAACGCCGATCCGGCGAGCGCGGTCGCCTGGGTGAACGGCGAGCCGCAGGCCCCCGGGGTTTCCGGCCGGCTCGTGGAGTTCGACCTGCCGGCGCCGGCCGGCACCCCCGCCGATTGGGCCGTGACCTGGGAGTGACCGCCCCCCGACATTGTGCGCTTGCGCACACAGTTGGGTCTACGCCCTAGGGTGCGGGCGACATTCACCTGGGGCAAATGCGTGATCGCCCCTGGGGCGAGCGGTTCTGGCCCTTCGCCCTCCTCATCCTGCACAGTCTTCCTGCGAGGCGCATTGCAGCCGACGCGAGGACGGGCATGAGGCTGACGAAGGAAGCCGACTACGCGGTCCGTTGCGTTCTGGACGTCGCCGGAAACGGGTGGACGGACACCGGACGGGTCGCCCATCGCCAGAACGTCCCCGCGTCGTTCCTCGGCAAGATCGTGCAGTCCCTCGCCCGGGCCGGCATCCTCACCACGCGCCGGGGGGTCGGCGGAGGGGTCCGCCTCGCGCGCCCGGCCGACTCGGTCACCCTCCTCGAGATCGTAGAGGCCGTGCAAGGTCCCTTGACCGTGAACGCCTGCGGCGCGGGCCCCGAGGCGTGCGAATGCACACCCGACTGCCCCGCCTACCCGGTCTTCCTCCGAGCACAGAAGGCGCTCCGCGACGTCCTGTGCGTGCCCGTCGGAAACCTGCTCGATAGTCGCGGGTTGAAGCCCGTCGCAGCGGCGCGAGACGCGAGCTAGGCGCTTCGGCGCCGCCCGCGCCGCTGCCGGCCGACCACCCCGGTCACGAGCGCGCCCGCGGCGAGCGCCGCGCCGAGGAGGCCCAGAGGAACCCGCGCGCCCCCGCCCTTCGCGGGAAGCGCCAGGGGCACCACCGCCCGCGCGGCGCCGCGGCCCGGCGCCTCGCCGTCGTCCTCGATGACCCTGTGCGCGCGGGACTCCGCGGCGAGCACCGCGCGATCCGGCTTCGGTGCGAGACCCGGCCCGTAGCGCCAGGCCCCACCGTGGTACATCAGGTCGAGCAGCTCCTGGACCTCCTCCTCGTCCTGGTCCACCAAGCTCCAGTCGATCGCCCCGGACCGCGCGACCACGTCCTCCGAGAACTGGTTCAGCGGGTCGAGCGGCGGGTTGAGATCGTTCGGAGAGATCGCGGGTTTCACAGCGGCGTACGGGCTGAGATCAGGGTCATCCGAGACGTTCCTGAACAGGTCCCAGAGCGGGCGCGCGGCCTTGTCGTCGTACTGGCTCATCGGCCGCAGGCCGAAGATCAGCTCGATGCTGCTCAGGATGGAGGAGAAGTCGTACCGCTCGTGAGTGAGGAGCCCATCGCGCACCCAGGACCCGGCGGCGAGGAACACCGTCCGGTGCGAGTCGATGTGGTCGTTGCCGGACTGTGGGTCGTCCTCGACGGCGAGGAACACCGTGTCCTCCCAGTAGGGGCTCGACGACACCGCCTCGATCATCTTCCCGAGCGCCCAGTCGTTGTCGGCGACCATTGCCTGGGGGGTTCGCGCGCCGGGCTCGCCGCCGTAGGTGTGATCGTTGGGGATCCACACGTAGCTGAACCGCTCCAGGAGCCCCGCCTCCACGTCCTTGGTGAACGCCTGCACGCGGTCGATGTCGCGGGTGTAGTACTGCAGGCCGCTCGGGTAGGCCTGCGAGGTGTGCGCGGCGAACTTCGCGAGGTTCTCCGGGCGAACCGACAACTGGTTGCCGTCCCAGCCGTAGATCCGGAATCCGAGCCCCGCCTCCATCGCCTGGTCCACCAGGTACCCCTCGCCGGGGATCGACACGTCGGCGAGGCCGATCGCGACGTTGCGCTCCTCGGTCGTCCAGACGCGCGCGGCGTAGTCGGATATCTGCGCGGCGTTGGTCCACATGTGACCGGTGAAGCTCTCCTCGATGGGCGTGCGGAACTCGTCGGCCGTCACCCACCGGCGCGCGATCTCGTGAGTGTTCGGCGTGTTGGCGTGCCCGAAGCGGACGAGGCACGGATCGCCGCGCACCCCCGGCATCACGATCGGCGGCGGCAGATCGCCGGGCTCGCACTTGCCAGAGAGGTCGCCGAGGACCTGGTCGAAGGTCTTGTTCTCCCGGACGACGAACACGACGTGCTTGATCTTGGGCGAGCGCCCCAGCGCGCGGTCATACATCGCGTTGCCCGCGGGGATCTCTGCGAGCCGGTCGGTATCGAAGGAGTTGTTCTCGCGCACCGCGGCGGTGTACTGCGCGAGCGCCTCGGGACCCGGATCCGCGACCACCTGCAGGGTCCCGATGATCTGAGTCGTGGGGCCGGGGCCGTCGGGATTCGGTCCGCTCCCGAGCCCCTTCGCGCTCGCGACGTAGAGCCCCTTGCCGAAGGCCGACGGCGCGACCGCGGTCGGGTACCAACCGGTCGGGACGTAGGGGGTCAGCTCAGGCCGAAGCGGCGGATCGGCGAGATCCACCACCGCAACCGCGTTGTTCCCCCCGAGCGTCACGTAGAGCGTGTCTCCCGAGAGCGCGAGATCGGTCGGGGTCGAGGAGCGCGGAGCCCCCTGGTAGGGCTCAAGCGAGATCGTCCGGACCGGCCGGTGGATCGCCGGTCCCTCAGTGCGCACCACCGAGACCGTGTCGTCGTTGCCGTTCGCCACGAAGAGCGTGCCGTCGGGGCGCATCGCCATCGCGGTCGGGTGCCGCCCGACCCGGGCGCGCCCCGCCGGAACGAGGAGCCCAGTAGCGGGTTCTCGGCGGTAGACCGCCAGCTCGGGACGGCCCCAGAGGCTCACGTACACCCCGGTGCCGTCGGGAGTGATGGCGACCTCGTACGGGAAGCTGTCCGCGGGAACGATCTGAACGGGCCGCGCCGCCGCGAGGTCCACCACGGCGACCGCGCCGGACTCCTGGCACGCCACGTAGAGGTTCTTGCCGTCCGGAGAGATCGCGATCCCCGCGGCGAACACACAGGCCGGCGACGGGGGCTCCTTCGCGAGGCCGCGCGCGGCGTCCAGGACGAAGCCTCCCGGGCCGGGGAACTGCGACCGCGCAAGCGAGATGGTCGCGCCCGCGGTGAGCGTCATCGCGCCCCCGTCCCACGCGAAGCTGCGCACGAGGTTCGCGATCCCGCCGGAGGCATACAACGTGCTCCCCTCCCACGCGAGCCCGACCCAGTTCGGGTGCGCGGCGATCTGGTACTGCCCGAGGGGATGCGCGAGCGCCGGGCTCTCCGGATTCGTCACGTCGACGATCGAGTAGCCCTGCGTCTCGCGGCCGGAGTTCGCCACGATGACGGCCTTGCCGTCGGGAGTCTCTATGAGATCCTGGGGTCCGCGCCCAACCTGAACGATCGCCCCGGCCGGGGTGACCTTCTGGCCGGTCGGAAGGAGCGCGTCGTACATCTCGGCCCCGGCGGCGGGCAACCGGAGCGCGATCCCGCCGGCGACGAGCGCCGCCGCCAGAAGGACGGCCGACGAGCGCGGCATGCGAAGGATCTTCCCTGATCTCACCGTGCACCTCCAGCGATCGTAGGTCCGACGAGAGCGTGCGAGAGAAACCTTCGACGCCGAAGCCCCGGTTCCTGCCTTGGCAGGGATCCGGGTGGCGGCCCGACGGGGGGTCTACGCGCGCGAGCGGGCGCCGCGCGCGCGCGGCTCGGCCGGGGGCTCCTCCCAGGGCACGAGAGGCGCGTCCTTCCAAAGCCGCTCCAGCTCGTAGTAGTCGCGCTCCTCCTGGAGGAACACGTGCACCACGACGTCCACGAAGTCCAGAAGCACCCAGCGCAGGTCGCGCTCGCCCTCGCGGCGGACCGGCCGGCGCCCCGCGGCCCGCATGTCTTGCTCCACGCCGTCGACGATGGCCTTGACTTGGCGGTCGGTCGCGCCGGAGGCGATCACGAAGTAGTCGGTGATCACGATGAGGTCCCGCACCTCCAGGATCCGCACGTCCTTTGCCTGCTTCCCGCCGCATGCCCGCGCCGCGAGCACCGCCGCGTCCCGGGAGTCGAGGTCACCGCTCATCATCCCTCCCCAAGGAAGTCCTTGCCGACGACGATGGTGACGTCCACGAAGGTCTGCGGCCGCAGCCCGACCTCCACCCGGCCGACCCCGAGGAGCCGGCGGACGCGGTCGCCCACGGCGAGCGCGTCCCGGTCGTCGGAGTAGACGACGATCTTCGTCGCCGGGTAGTTGAAGCTCGGCGCGTTGCCCGTGACGACCACCTTCATTCCCGCCCGCACCAGCCGCGAGGCGACCCGCGCGCCGGAATCGGGACGCCCGTTTCCGTTGCGGATCTCGACCCGGACCGTCGCGCCGCCGGCCGGCCGCAGGCTGGATCCGGGGAAGAACTCCTCGACGATCCCGCCGAGCGGCCCCTCCTCGACCTGGTATGCGTCGCCCGTGCCGACCGACTTCACCGGCAGCACCGGGTAGCTCCGGTCGTCGGCCGGAGCGGCTGCGAACGAGGCGAGGAACCCCCCGACCTCGGCACCAGAGGTCCCCGAAGCCACCGACCGGCCGGCCCGCTCGAACAGCGCCGCGAGCCCGGGCGGGTCCTGCGCGAAGCGCTGGAACAACCCCTCCCACACCGCGCGCATCCGAGGGAACCGCGATAGCTCCGACTCGCCTTCGCCGGTGAAACCGAAGTAGCGAGCCGCCGCGGCGCCCTCCATCCGCTGCGACCCAGCCTCGAAGGCGACCTCGAACCGGCCCCTCCCCGAGGGGGCGAGCAGCTTGTCCGGCACGTCTACGACGATGCCGCCGGCGCGGTCTACGAGCCCCGCGAGAGTCCGGTCGCTGAAGGCCGCCCATTCGTCGACGCGGACCCCGAGCAGGTTCTCCGCCGTCGTCACCTGGAGCGACGCCCCCCCGATGCTGTAGGCCTTCCCGATCCGGTCGAAGTCCTGTCCGGGGATCTGCGACAGGGTCGACGTCGGCAAGAACATCACGACGGGACTGACGGCCGTTCCGATCGGGAAGGCTCCGGAGGCAGAGGGGGCAGCGCCCGGCGAACCCGAGGGGGCGGGAGGTGGGGAGGTCGAGCGGTCGATGGCGAAGAAGGCGAGGGAGTCCGCCTGCTGCGACAGATCCGACGCGGCCGTCGTGATCACGAGGAAAGTCTCCTGCCGCGCCGCCGGCGCTTGGGAGGCAGTCACCTCGGGCGCGGTCTTGGACGAGAAGAGCCTCGGGACGGCGATCGCGCCCGAGCCGGCCACCAGGAGAACGGCCACGACGAGCGCCGGCCGGAGCCGCCGGTGGGGCCGGGACAGGCCGATCTCCTCCGCGCCGGCCGGCTCGGGGGCCGGCGCTTCCGGCTCGGCCGGCTCGGGGGCCATCGCTTCCGGCTCGGCCGGCTCGGGGGCCGGAGGCTCGGGGGCCGGAGGCTCGGGGGCCACCGCTTCCACCGCTGCGGGCTCGAGCGGGGTTCTCCGAAGGGACTGCGCTCCGGGGCCGGTCGCGCGCCGGCGGCGCCGGGCGGCGATCGCGACTCCCGCGATCACCCCCAACGCCAGAAGCCCGCGCCGCGCCCGGCGCGCTCTCTTCCCCCTACGCCTCGACAACTTCCCCGCGCTCACCTCGGTACAGACCGGTCTTCCGTATGTATCGGTCGACGGCCTCGGGCACGAGATAGCGAATCGGCCGCCCTTCTCGCGCGCGCCGCCTGATGTCCGTCGAGGATATCGCCAAGGCCGGGATCTCCATCGTCAGCACGCGTCGCCCAAGCTCGGGCGGCAACTGCTTCTCGAGGCGGTCCAGATCGTACCCCGGCCGGGTCGCCGCGATGAACCAGGCCTCCTCGAGGACCCGCTCGGGGTCCTTCCAGGTGAGGATCTGGAGCACCGCGTCGGCTCCGGTGATGAAGTACATCTCCGCGGGCGCGAACGCGCGCTTCAGATCTCTCAGCGTGTCCACCGTGTAGGTGGGCCCGGGACGATCGATCTCGACCCGGGAGACCTCGAACGCCGGATTGGAGGCAGTCGCGATGGCGGTCATCAGGAAGCGCTCCTCCGGCGGGGCGACCTGGAGCCCTTCCTTCTGCCAGGGCCGGCCGGCAGGAACGAAGACCACCACGTCGAGGGCGAACCCGAACAGGGCTTCCTCGGCGGTCACCAGATGCCCGGTGTGAATGGGGTCGAACGTCCCACCCATCACCCCGACCCGGCGCACGGTGGCCTCGCCCATCGGTTGCTGAGTCTAGCAGCGGCGTTCAGGGAGCGGCCGGCGTCTGGGTCGCCGAGGCCGTGCCGGTCGGCGCCTCGATCACGCCGCCGGTATCTGCGCCCCGGCCGCACGCGCCGAGCGCCAGCGCCACGGCGGCGAGCGCGACCACGATCCTCAGTCGGTTCCGCACGATCGGTCCCCCCCAAAGTGGATGGCGCGCCTCTACCGGACGACGATCACGCCCGCCATAGCGAGACCTCCCGGGGCGCCGTGCAGCTTGCAGTAGTACGGGTACCGTCCGGGCTTGCTGAAGGTCCACGAGAACGTCTGGCCCCTCTGCAGGCACTTGCTCTGATCCACCGGGCAGGGCTCGGGGCTCGAATCGAAAGCCTTGTCCTCGGCCGTCACCGTGTGCGGCTGCACGCCCGTCTGGCTCCAAACGACCTCCGTCCCGGCGCCGACCGTCAGCTCCTTCGGCCTGAAGTCATTGTCGATGACCTCGACCGCGGCCGTTCCGCTCGCTCCGCCGCCTCCGGTTGGAGACGCGGCCGGGCTTGCCAGCCCGGTCCCCGGAGAGGAGGCCGTCTCGCTTTCGGCGGGAGCGGGAAAGCCGGTGTCCTTCGTCGCGCCGCAAGCGGCGGCAACGGAGGTGAGAGCGAGAAGAAGCGCGAACGCGCGCACGGATCGACGCATGCCCAGTGTCCTTTCGAGCTCCCGGTTGCCGATCATCCTACGAAGAACGCCCTGGTAGCGCAAACCCGACCGCACAGGTCGGAAACCTTGCGGGTGCTACGCTGGCGATCATGATCGACCCCCGCGACGCGCTCGAGGAATCGGCCGAGATGCTCTCCATCGTGATGGAAGGCCTCCCCGCCTGGACGTCCCCCGACGCGTTCGCCCAGGCCACCGTGCGCGACCTCGACCGCCACTTCACGCCGGGCCTCGTCCGCTACCGCAAGTCGGTGACCGAGGCCGGCGACTTCGCCGCGCTCGAGTGGTCGGGCGAGGGATCTGTCGTGCGCGACCCGGCCGGGCGTGAGTGGATCGACTGCCTCGGCGGCTACGGCATCTACAACCTCGGCATCCGCCATCCGGAGGTCGTGGAGGCCGTGCGCCGGCAGCTCGACCGCAACCCGCTCCCCACCCAAGAGCTGCTCGACCCGGTGAAGGGGATGCTCTGCCGCCTGCTCGCGGGGATCACCCCCGGCGACATCGAGAACGCGTTCCTCTGCAACTCCGGCACCGAGGCCGTCGAGGGCGCGATGAAGATCGCGCGCGTGGCGACCGGGCGGCGCGGATTCGTCTGCGCCGAGCGCGCGTTCCACGGCAAGACGCTCGGCGCGCTGTCTCTCATGGGCAAGGCGCAGTTCCGCGAGCCGGTCGAGCCGCTGCTCGCCGGCGTGCGCCGGGTCCCATTCGGAGACGCCGGCGCGATCGAGTCCCTCCTCGATCAAGAGGGGGACGACATCGCGGCGGTAGTGCTCGAGCCGATCCAGGGCGAGGCCGGCGCGATCGTGCCTCCCGACGACTACTTCCCGCGCGCGCGCGCGGCGTGCGACGCGGCGGGGACGCTGCTCGTGGCCGACGAGGTCCAGACCGGGCTCGGGCGCACCGGCG
This sequence comes from Acidobacteriota bacterium, assembly GCA_016208485.1. Classification (GTDB taxonomy): domain Bacteria; phylum Actinomycetota; class AC-67; order AC-67; family AC-67; genus JACQXY01. The sequence continues at coordinate 65,147 of JACQXY010000061.1, forward strand.
CCCTGTGGGCCGTGGACCACTGGAACGTCGTGCCCGACATCTTGTGCGTCGCCAAGTCTCTCGGCGGGGGCGTCATGCCGGCCGGCGCGATCCTCGGCCGCGGGCAGGTGTGGAAAGCGCTGGAGGCGAACCCGTTCCTGCACACCTCCACGTTCGGGGGAAACCCGCTCGCGTGCGCGGCCTCGATCGCCGCGATCCACGTCACCCTGCGGGAGCGACTCTGGGAGCAGGCCGCGCGCAAGGGCGAGCGCTTCACGGCCGGGCTGCGCCTCCTCGCCGAGCGCTACCCCGGCGTGCTCACGCAGGTCCGCGGGCGCGGGCTGCTCATCGGGATGGTCTTCCCCGACGACCGGACCGGATACGAGGTCGCCGCCGGGCTCTTCCGGCGCGGGGTCCTCGTTGCCGGGACGCAGGTGTCTGCGGCCACGATCCGAATCGAGCCCGCCCTCAACATCCCCGACGACCTGATCGACGCCGTGCTCGCGCGCCTCGCCGAAGCGCTCGCCGACACCGCGGCCGCGGGCGGCGCGCTCAGATCGCCCGCGCGATGAAGTCCTCGAGCTGGCGCACGTTACGCACCTCGACCATACCGTCGATCCAGGCGGCGTACTCCGAGGCGATCGAGTCCCCGGTGTCCCAGTGGGCGCGCGGCTCCGGGTTGAGCCACCACACGTGCCGCGCTTTCTGCGCGAGCGCCTTCATGACCCAGGACCCCGGCGAGCGGTAGTTGTTGCGCGCGTCCCCGAGGACGAGGACGCTCGAGCGCGGCCCGAGCGCCTCGCCGCAGGTCTCCCAGAATCGCTCGAGCGAGGTGCCGTAGTCGGAGTGCCCGTCGAGCCCGACGACGTTCGCCTCGCGGTTGATCCGGTCCACGGCCTGGACGAAATCCTCGAACTCGAACAGGCGGGTGACCTCGTCGAGGGTGTCGACGAATACGAACGAGCGGACCCTGCTGAACTGGGTCTGCAGCGCGTGGACGAACATGAGGGTGAACCGCGCGAACGCCGACACCGATCCGGAGACGTCGCAGACGAGGAACAGCTCCGGCCGGTGCGGAACCCTCCGGCGGAAGCGCGTCTCGAACGGCACGCCGCCGGTGGACAGGGACGCGCGAACGGTGCGCCGCACGTCGAGCCTCCCCCGGTGGGCGCGCCGCCGCTTCATCGCGAGGCGGGTCGCCAGCCGCCGCGCGAGCGGCACGACCGCGCGCCGGAGCTGCGCGATCTCCTCGGAGGTGGCCCGCACGAACTCCAGGTCCTCCGGGAGTGGCCGGACCGCGTGCTTCGCGACCGCCTCGGGGCCCCGGCGCTCGGCGAGCCGGCGCCGCACGTCGGCCTCCACGGCCCGGCGGAACGCGCGCAGGCGCTCCTCGAACTCCTCCCGCATCATGCGCTCGTCGAGCGCGGAGGGGGCCCCGCGCTCGGCGGCCTCACCCATCAGCCGCTCCAGCATCGAGTCGAGATTGAGAACCCGGAACACCCGGTAGGTGAAGTAGGGGCTCCCGCCGCGCGCGTCCTCCACCCGTCCGAACGCCGCGACGGCCCGGCGCGCCATCTCCCGGATCTCTCCCCCGTCGCCGGCTGAGAGCGCCCGCAGCAGGTCCTCGAAGAACTCCTCGGGGTTCTCGCCGCCCTCCTCCCGGGCGGCGGTGTCCGGGCCGAGGCGCGTGCCGAAGTACAGGTCGAAGAGCGTGTCGAAGGCCGGCCGGTGCGCCTCGTTCTTCACCATCGTCGTCGCGAGCGCCGCGCGGAACGGCTCGCGCTCCTCGACGCCGACGTGCGCGAGCGCGCGCATCCCGTCGAGATGCTCGCTCGTGGCGACCGGCACGCCGGCCTTGCGAAGCGCCTCGGCGAACTCGAGCAGCCGGTCGAGCATCGGGCTCAGTTGTCGGAGGGGCGCGGGGCGATCTTCAGCTTGGCGCTGACCTTCTCCATGTCGGTCTGGAACTTGAGCAGCACCCCGAGCGAGCGGCGCGCGGCGCCCTCGTCGAGCGTCGTCACCCCGAGGTGCAACAGCGTCCGGGCCCAGTCGAGCGACTCGGCGATCGAGGGCGCCTTCTTCAGCTCCATCTGCCGGATGCTCCGCACGACGCGCACGATCTGGTCGGCGAGGGTCTCGGGGATCTCCGGCACGCGCGAGAGAACGATCGCCTTCTCGCGCTCGATGTCGGGGTAGTCGAGGTACAGGTAGAGACAGCGGCGCTTGAGCGCCTCCGACAGCTCGCGGGTGTTGTTCGAGGTGAGGACCACGAACGGGATCTGCCGGGCGACGACCGTCCCCATCTCCGGGATCGTCACCTGGAAGTCCGACAGCAGCTCGAGCAGCAGCCCCTCGAACTCGAAGTCGGTCTTGTCGATCTCGTCCACGAGCAGCGTCACCGGGTCGTCGCTCCGGATGGCCGACAGGAGCGGGCGCTCGAGCAGGAAGTCCTCGGTGAAGATGTTCGCCTCCACGTCCTCCCAACTCCATTCGCGATCGCGCTCGGCCTGGATCCTGAGAAGCTGCTTCTTGTAGTTCCACTCGTAGAGCGCTTTCGCCTCGTCCACGCCCTCGTAGCACTGGAGGCGGATGAGGCGCGACCCGGTCGAGGACGCGAGCGCTTTCGCCAGCTCGGTCTTGCCGGTGCCGGCCGGCCCCTCCACGAGGATCGGCTTGCCGAGGCGGCCGGCAAGGAAGACGACCGTCGCGATCGACTCGTCCGACAGGTACCCGGCGCCACCGAGGCGCTCGGAGACCTCCTCGACGCTTCCGAACGTCCGTCCGGCGCTAGCCACGGACCTGGCCCGTTCCGTGCACGATGTACTTGTAGGAGGTCAGCTCGGGCAGGGCCATCGGCCCGCGCGCGTGGAGCTTCTGGTTGGAGATCCCGATCTCGGCGCCGAAGCCGAACTCGCCGCCGTCGGCGAAACGCGTCGAGGCGTTCACCATCACGCAGGCGGAGTCGACTCCGGCGGCGAAGAGGCGCGCGGCCGCCTCGTCCTCGGTCACGATCGCCTCGGTGTGCCGGCTCCCGTAGCGGTTCACGTGCTCGACGGCCTCCTCGACGGATCCGACGACCTTCACCGCCATGATGAGATCGAGGTACTCGGCATACCAGTCGTCCTCCGTCGCAGGCTTCATCGCGGCGGAGTAGCTGCGCGCCGCCTCGTCCCCGCGCAGCTCGACCCCGCGCCGGGTCAGCTCCTCGATCGCGCCCGGCAGGAACCGGTCGGCCAGCGCGCGGTGCACGAGCAGCGTCTCGGCCGCGTTGCAAACAGACGGCCGCTGCGTCTTCGAGTTCACGAGGATCGCCGTGGCCTTCCCAAGATCGGCCGCGGAGTCCACGTAGACGTGGCAGTTGCCGACCCCGGTCTCGATGACCGGGACGGTAGACTCCTCGACCACCGTGCGGATCAAGTCGGCGCCGCCGCGCGGGATCAAGACGTCCACCAAGCCGTGCGCGCGCATCAGCTCCTTGACGCTCTCGCGGTCGGTCGATCGGATGAGCTGGACCGAGTCGGGCGGCAGGCCGGCCAGCGTGCCGGCCTCGTCGAGGATGTCGGCGAGGACCGCGTTCGAGGAGATCGCGCTTCGCGAGCCGCGGAGCACGCAGGCGTTCCCGCTCTTCAGGCACAGCCCCGCGGCATCCACCGTCACGTTCGGGCGCGCCTCGTAGATGATGCCGACGACCCCGAGCGGAACGCGCACTTTCTCGATCGCAAGGCCGCTCGGCACGGTCCAGGAGGCGAGGGTCTCCCCCACGGGGTCCGGCAGGGTGACCACATGGCGCAGCCCGTTCGCCATCTCGGCGATGCGGGCCGGAGTGAGCGTGAGGCGGTCGATGAGCGCGGCGGGAGTGCCCTCGGCCCTCGCGCGCTCGAGGTCCACGCCGTTCCCCTCGAGGATCTCGTCCGCGCGCGCATCGAGCGCCGCGGCCATGGCCGCGAGCGCCGCGTCCTTCACCGCGGTCGCCGTCGTGGCGAGCGCGAACGCGGCTCGGCGCGCGCGCCCCGCGATCTCGAGAACCCCGCTGATGCCCGCCTCCCGGTGCCAACGGCGCGTGTCCCTCACCGCGCCCGTGCAGAGACTATCGCAGATGCCGGAACCTCGTGATACATGGTATACTATGTGCATGTTCACGGAGCGCACGCAGGTCTTGCTGAGCCCCGAGCAGCGGCGCGCCCTCGAGCGGCTGGCAAAGCGCCGCAAGGCCTCGGTCGGCGCCGTCGTCAGAGATGCCATCGAGGCCTACCTGACCCCGGGGGCCGGATCGAGATCGAAGGCGCTCGAGGCGCTTCTCGCGATCGAGGCCCCCGTGGCGGACTGGGAGATCATGAAGGCCGAGATCGAGCAGGGAGCGCTCTCCTGACGGTCTTCATCGACACCGCCCTGCCGATGTACGCGGCGGGCCGGGAGCACCCGTTGCGCGAGCCCTGCCGGGAGATCCTCGGACTCGCGGCGGCGGGGCGGCTTCCGGCCGTCACCTCCGCCGAGGTCGTCCGGGAGATCCTCCACCGGTTCGCGCACATCGGACGGCGCGACCTGGGGGCGGCGCTCGCCTCGGCGACCCTGGACCTCTTCGCTCCCGTCTTGCCGGTCACCCACCGGATCGTGCAGCGCACGGCGGCCCTGGTCGAGCGATGCCCGCGCCTCTCCGCCCGCGATCTCGTGCACGTCGCCACGTGCCTGGAGGAAGGGATCGGGGCGATCGTGAGCCCCGACACGGGCTTCGACGAGGTCGGCGCGATCAGGCGGATCCCACCCGGGGACCGCAAGCTCCTGGCGCGCTACCTCCGGTAGAGTGTCCGAACCATCGCGTACATTGTTCTCCGGTCTATCTGCCGACTTGGGGTGCTTGATGGACGCTGCGGAGGGAAGCCGGATGCGGTTCAGCCCCGGCCAGATCCTCACCGGCCCTCTTTTCAACGAGCCGATGCGGGTCGAGAACGTGCAGGCCGGCGGCCAAGCAAGCTGGGTGGTGGGGCTCGTCGGCCTGCACTCCGAGCGCTTCCGCAAGGTGACCCTCAGCCCAGACGACGTCGAGCAACTGACGATCCTCGACGCGCGGCACTCATACGCGGGGGATGGACGGCTTCTGCGCCTCGGCCTCCAGGCATACGCCCTAGGAATCGCCTACGAATTCGACCCCTACTTTGGACTCTCTATCTCGCGCGTAGATCCGCTGCCGCACCAGCTCGAAGCCGTCTACGACTACCTGCTCAGGCTGGCGCGGGTGCGGTTCCTGCTCGCGGATGACGCCGGGGCCGGGAAGACCATCATGGCAGGGCTGCTGGTCCGAGAGCTCGAGCTCCGGGGTCTAGCCGAGCGCATCCTGATCGTCTGCCCGGCAAACCTTGCTTTCCAGTGGCAGCGCGAGCTGAAGGAGAAGTTCGATACCACGTTTCTCGTGATGAAGGGCCAAGACATCCGAGACCAGTTCGGCATGAACCAGTGGCTAGAACGGGACCGCGTCATCACGTCGCTCGACTTGGCGAAGCGCGAGGACATCTTGCCGGGACTGCGCCAAGTCCACTGGGACCTTGTCATCGTGGACGAGGCCCATCGAATGTCGGCTGCCGACGAGTCGCACAAGAGCATGCGCTACCGGCTCGGCGAGCTGCTGCGCGACGTCTCCGATCACATGCTCCTTCTCACGGCCACTCCGCACAAGGGCGACCCGCAGAACTTCAGTCTGTTTCTCCAGCTCCTCGACGCGGACGCCTACGCCGACGTGAAGTCGATCCGCGAGGCGATGGACCGCCGGCGGGCGCCCTTCTACTTGCGCCGCACCAAGGAAGCGATGGTCTACTTCCCCGAGCGGCGGCCGGACGGCTCCTGGGCTGCCGAGAAGATCTTCACCAAGCGAATCCCGCACACGGTGGACTTTCTGATCGACGGTGCGGAGTTCGATCTCTACCGCGAGGTGACGCGCTTTGTGAAGCGCGAGAGTGCCCGCGCGGCGGCCGAGGGCGAGGATCCCCGCGCTCGGGCGATCGGCTTCCTGATGTCCCTCTACCAGCGCCGGCTCGCCTCGAGCACGTACGCGATGAAGCGATCACTCGAGAATCGCGCCCGACGCCTTGAAGACGGGCTCAAGCGCGCGCAGGACCTTGCCCGCCAAGCGCCGCCGGATATCCCCGATCCGGACGAGCTGGACGAGATGGAGGAAGGTGAGAGGGAGCAACTCGAGGCCATGATCGAGGCGATCACTCTCGCGGGAAACGCCGACCAAGTGCGCCAGGAGGTCCAGGAGCTGCGGCGGCTCGCCGCGCAGGCCCAAGCCGTGGTGGACGCGGGAGTAGAGGCCAAGCTTTCGGAGCTGAAGGATCTGCTCCAAGAAGAGGGCTTCTTCGATCATCCTGACCAGCGCTTGCTCCTGTTCACCGAGTTCAAGGACACCCTCGACTACCTCGTGGAGCGCCTGGAGTCCTGGGGCTTCCGGGTCGGCTGCATCCACGGGGGCATGAAACCTGGCTCGCGCAACGAGCCCGGCACGCGCTTGTACGCCGAGCAGCAGTTCCGTGAGGGCGAGATCCAGATCCTCGTCGCGACCGAGGCCGCGGGCGAGGGGATCAACCTGCAGGTCTGCAACATCCTCTTCAACTACGACATCCCGTGGAACCCGAACCGTCTCGAGCAACGGATGGGCCGCATCCACCGTTACGGCCAGCGCAAGGATTGCTTGATCTTCAACTTCGTGGCGACGAACACGATCGAAGGCCGCGTCCTCCAGCGGCTGCTCGAGAAACTCCAGGAGATCCGCGACGCGCTCGACGACGATGCGGTTTTCAACGTGGTCGGCGAGATTCTGCCGGCCGCCCACGTCGAACGCGTGCTGCGCGACTACTACGCCGGACGCCTCGGAGACGCCGACCTCGAGGAGCGCCTGCTCCGCGACGTGGATGAGGGGCAATTCCGGGCCATCTGCCAGAACGCCTTAGAGGGACTGGCGAGCAAGAGGCTCAACCTGGAGATGCTGATCGAGCGTCGCGCGCGGGCACAAGAGCAACGCGTTGTTCCTGAGACCATCGCCCGATTCATGCGTGAAGCATCCGAGTTCGTGCCGCTCAGCCTGAGGATGGTTCCCAGCCTTGCCCACACCTTCGAGCCTGCCCGAACGCCCTCCGTTCTACGGCGCCACGAGAAGGACCCGGACTGGAAACTCCCGGCTCTCGCCGACCGCTATCCGCGCTGCTCCACCGACCGGGAGACGGCAGAGACCCAGAAGCTGGAGTGGGTCACGCCCGGCCATCCACTATTCGAGGCGATCCGGCGCCACACGCACGCACGGGCGCTGGACGCCCTCGGCCAAGGTGCGACGTTCCATTCGCTCCAGCATGAACGTCCGGCGCGCATCGACTTCTATCGCGCCCGGGCAGTGGACGGACTCGGACAGGTCGTCCATGAGCGGCTCTTCGCCGTGGAGATCGACGAGGACTCGGAGCCTCGGCTCCAAGAGCCCAGCTTGCTCGGGAACTTCGCGCCCGCAATCGCGCCGGCCGAGATGCCTGCGGTGGCCGCCCTTCCAGAAGCGACGGCCTGGCTCCACGAACAGGCGCTGGCGCCGTTCCTCGACGAGACGCGGCAGGACCGCATGTCCGAGGTTGAGCGGATCGCCGCGCACGTCGAGCTGTCGCTGACGGAATTGCTCCAGCGTGCCGACGAGGAGATCGGCCGTTCGGCCTCAGACGTCGAGCAGAAGCTCGCCGGTGCCGAAGGGCGGCTCGCCATGGCGGAAACGCGTCACGCGGAACTGCTCACGCGACGCGATCGACGCCGGACCGATCTTGAGCACCAGCGTTCGCTGACCCTCCAAGCGGTTGAGCGGCTCGCGAGCGTCCTCATCTTGCCGCACCCCGAACGCGAGGCGCCCGATGTGCGACGCCTCAGGCCGAACTTCGAAACCGAGGCCACCGCCATGCGCGTGGTGATGGAACATGAGCGGGCGCAGGGTCGTCAGGTCTACGACGTCTCCAAGAAGAACCTGGGCTACGACATCACGAGCCTCGACCTTGCCTCCGGTGAGTTGCGCCTCATCGAGGTCAAGGGCCTCGGCGCGGCGACCGGCACGATCCTGCTGACGCCCAACGAGCGGCGCGTCGCAGAGGATCGACCCGACTGCTTCTGGCTCTACGTCGTCACCGACTGCGACAATGCTCCGCGACTCCAGGAGCCGATCCGCGATCCGGCGCGGCTCGACTGGAACGAAGTGCGAAAGGTGGCGCACTACTACCTCTCGGTGAACGCGATGACGAAACCCATGCAGGTGCGCGAAGAGCCGTTGCCGTACGGGAAGGCCCCCTGATGGCGGAACGGATCCGATGAGCGAGCGCATCTTCGTGAGCAGCGTGCAGAAGGAACTGGAGGCCGAGCGACGGGCCGTGCGGGCCTTCGTTCGCGGGGATGCGCTGCTGCGGCGGTTCTTCGATGTCTTTCTCTTCGAAGACCTCGCGGCATCCGATCGGCGGGCGGACGATGTGTACCTCGACGAGGTGGGACGCTGCGCCGTCTACCTCGGACTTCTCGGCGACGAGTACGGCAGCGAGGACGCGGCGGGGGCATCGCCGACTGAGCGCGAGTTCGACCACGCCACAGCCCTGGGCAAGACGCGCCTCGTCTTCGTCAGGGGCGTTGACCACGACGGCCGGCATCCGAAGATGCGCGCTCTGGCCGCCAAGGCCGGAGCGCAGCTTATCCGCAGGCGTTTCAGCGGGATTTCAGACCTCACCGCGGCCCTCTACGCCAGCCTCGTCGAGCATCTGGAGCGGACGGGCAGGCTTAGCACGCGGCCCTTCGACGCTGCGGCCTGTCCGGACGCCACGTTGGAGGACGTCTCGCCCCAGAAGATGGAATGGTTCATCGGCATCGCCCGCCGCGAGCGGCAGTATCCTCTCCGCGAGGCTACACCGCCGGTCGAGGCTCTGGCCCACCTGAACCTGCTCGACGCAGGCCAGCCGACCCGCGCAGCCGTCCTCCTATTCGGGCGGGAGCCGCAACGCTTTCTCCTCAGCTCCGAGATCAAGTGCCTGCACTTCCACGGCACCGAGGTGCGCAAGCCCATCCCGTCGTACCAGGTGTACAACGGAACCGTGTTCGAGTTGGTGGACCAGGCGGCGGACTTCGTCATGTCCAAGATCGCCCGGGCCGTCGGCACCCGCGCCCACGGCCCGGAGGCACCTGTCGAGTACGAGCTGCCCCGAGAGGCCGTGGTCGAGGCCATCGTGAACGCCGTCGCACACCGCGACTACACGAGCAACGCCAGTGCGCAGGTGATGCTCTTCGCGGACCGGCTGGAGGTCTGGAACCCCGGAGAACTCCCCCCCACCCTGACGCTGCCGCAGTTGCGCATACCGCATCCCTCCATTCCCCACAACCCGCTCATCAGCGAGCCGCTCTTCCTTGCCCGGTACATCGAACGAGCCGGCACCGGCACACTGGACATGATCGCCCGGTGCCGGGAAATGGGCTTGCCCGAACCGGAGTTCCGGCAGGACGGTGGACAGTTCGTCATGACCTTGTGGCGCGACTGGCTCACGGAGGAAGTTCTGGCCTCCCTGGCACTGAATGAACGCCAGGAGAAGGCGGTCGGCTTCATCCGGCGAGAAGGCCGCCTGACCAACCTCCAGTACCAGGAGATCACGGGCGCGAGCCGGGCCACCGCGAAGCGGGACCTCGAGGAGCTTATGGGCAAGGGTGTGCTAGTCCGCATGGGCACCGGGCGCGCTGCCCATTATCTGGTTGCGAAGAAACGGCTCAAGAAAGGCTCAAATGGCTCACCGGAGGGTGCGGACGGAAATGGCTCATAAGTGGCTCAAACGGCTCACGCGGCCCGAACCCCGAAACCAACCCGACGAGGGCGACGCGAGATGATCCCCAAGGAGTGCAAGCGCCTGGCTGAGGTGGACTTCCCGATTGCCGAGGCGCCGCGGCATGCGGCGTGGGAGAAGTCGATCCGGCAGGGACATCCGAGCGCACCTGCCTCGAGAACTCAGACCCCATGAGAGGGCTGCCCTACGACGTCAAGGCGCTCGTCGAGAAGGCGAGGGAGACCGCCCTGCTCGCAGTGGAGACCTACAACCGCCCCACGGCGAGCTTCCGGTCAGGCGCGTACGTAGTCCTGATGATCATCGCTTGGACGTCGCTCTTTCACGCGATGTTCCTTCGCAAGGGAATCAAGCCGTACTGCCGAAAGCCCGGCTCAAGACGGTACGAGCGGATCGATGGTGAGCCTCGGCGCTGGGAGCTCGGAGAGTGCCTGCGGCAACACTACAAGGCGAGTAACCCTGCCACCCGGCGGAATCTCGAGTTCTTCATTGGGCTCCGCAACAAGATCGAGCATCGTTCGCTTGCGCAGATCGACCCAGAAGTCTTCGGCGAATGCCAAGCGATGTTGCTGAACTTCGAGTCCCTGCTCGTTTCGGAGTTTGGTGATCGGTACGCGATTCGTGGCGGTCTCACGTTCGCCTTGCAGTTCTCACGGGTCGTTCCGACGAGTTCATCGGCGCCGGCCGCCAATACTGCTGGTAGAGCGTTCAAGGCGATCAAGCAATACGTGGACGCCTTCCGGTCAAGTCTGAGCGCGGACGTGCAGAACGACCTGGCCTACAGCTTCAAGGTCTTCCTCGTTCCGAAGATCGGCAATCACGCGAGCAAGGACTCGGTTGCCGTGGAATGGATCAAATACCATCCCTCGAAGCCTGAGGAGATGAGGCACTACGAGAAGGTAGTGGCGATGATCAAGCCCAAGGAGGTGCAGATCGCGAATCTGGGCCGCCTAAAGCCGACGCAAGTCGCGCGGCAAGTTGCGGTCAAGCTCGGCAGGCGGTTCACGAATTACGACCACAAGCTTTGCTACGAGCATTTCACGATCCGGCCGCCAGGTGGGGCACCCGATCCGTCGGCATGCAACCCTCAGTTCTGTGTCTACGACGATCTCCACAAGGACTACTGCTACACGCCGCAGTGGGTTGACTTCCTTGGGGAGAGACTGGCTGATCCTGCGCTCTACGCGAACATCATCACGAGAAGGAAGGCCACCGCGAAACCCATTGAAACCAGGAGCGCAACCGCATGATCCCGAAGGAGTGCAAGCGCCTTGCCGAGGTGGACTTCCCGATCGCCGAGGTGTCGCGGCACGCGGCGCGGGAGAAGTCGATCCGGCACGGGCACCCGAGCACGCTGCACCTGTGGTGGGCCCGGCGGCCGCTGGCGTCGAGCCGCGCGGTGCTGCTGGGGCTACTCTGGCCGGATCCATGCGATCCGCTGTGCCCGCCAGAGTTCAAGGCGAAGGCTCGAGAGTTGCTGCCGCGGGTGCAGGGCGGGGGCGCGCCAGGCCCAACTAACAATGATCTACGGCAATCGCTGCTCAAGTTTATCGGTGCGTTTGCGAACTGGGACCTTGCCGCGAACGGCGTTTACCTGGAGGTCAGCCGCGCCCTGGTGAAGGCGGCGCACGGCGAGGAGCCACCGCTGGTCGTGGATCCGTTCGCGGGGGGCCGATCGATCCCGTTGGAGGCTCTGCGGCTTGGCTGCGATGCCTTCGCGAGCGACTTGAACCCCGTCGCCTGCCTGATCCTCAAGGTGATGCTCGAGGACATCCCGCGCCACGGGCCGAAGCTCGCCGAGGAGCTGCGCCGCGTCGGGACGGAGATCAAACGGCAGGCGGAGAAGGAGTTGGCGGATCTCTACCCCAAGGATCCGGACGGCGCGACGCCGATCGCCTACCTCTGGGCGCGGACCGTGCGCTGCGAGTCGCCGAACTGCGGCGCGGAGATCCCGCTCGTGCGCTCGTTCTGGCTCTGCAAGAAGGCGAACCGCCGGCGGGCGCTCAGGCACCGCGTCGTGCGGCCCGCGGGCGAGCCGCCGCGCGTCGAGTTCGAGATAGTCGAGCCGAAGGCTGAGGAGGAGGTGCCCGGCGGGACGGTGACGCGCGCGAAGGCCACGTGCGTCGCGTGCGGCGCGGTGCTCCCGCCCGAGCGCGTGCGGCCGCAGCTCGCGGCACAGCGCGGCGGGGCCGACGTCGTCTTCGGCGCCGAGGGCCTACGCACGGCCGGGGCGAGGATGCTGGCCGTTGTGACGCTCCGGCCCGACGAGCAGGGACGGCACTATCGGCTGTCAACCGAGCGCGACTACGAGGGCACCCGCAACGCGCAGGAGCGGCTCGCGGCGATCCTCGGCGCGTGGGAGCGTGACGGAAAGATGGGCCTCCGCCCGGTGCCGGATGAGCCGCTGCCGCCGATCGGCACGCTCGGCTTTCGCGTGCAGCGGTACGGCATGCTCCAGTGGGGCGACCTCTTCACGGCGCGGCAGAAGACTGCGCTGGTCACGTTGTCGGTGCGGATGGCCCGAGAGAACGGAGACGTCATTGAGGCAATGGCGTCTTCTCTTTCGAGACTTGCGGACAAGAACGCATCACTCGCAGTCTGGAATCAGATCGGCGAGAAGATTGAGCACGTCTTCGGGCGTCAGGCACTCCCAATCGTCTGGGACTTCGCAGAGGTGCCCATATTTTCGAACTCTACCGGTAATTTCGGCAGCGGTGTCGATCTCGTCCGAAAAGTGTTAGAGGCTTGGCCTGGCTCACTTGCAGGGCAAGTTCAACTCGCTGACGCTACCGAGCACCCACTCCCCGACCAGACCGCAACCGTCTGGTTCACCGACCCGCCCTATTACGATGCGGTCCCGTACGCCGACCTCTCGGACTTCTTCTTCGTCTGGCTGAAGCGCGCGCTACCGGGACGAGCAGTCTTGCGCGATCCGTTCGATCCGGCCAACCCGCTTTCCCCCAAACGGCGCGAAGCCGTGCAGGACGAGACGAAACGAGACAACGGTCGGTCGAAGGACCGAGCGTGGTTCGAGGAGACGATGGCCCGTGCCTTCGCCGAAGGCCGACGGGTACTGCGAGAGGACGGCGTGGGCTCCGTGGTTTTTGCCCACAAGACGACGGAAGGCTGGGAAGCGCTCCTCTCCGGGATGATTCGGGGCGGCTGGACGATCACCGGCTCGTGGCCCATCGCCACGGAGCGCCCCGGGCGACTGCGCGCACAGGAGTCTGCCGCCCTCGCCACCAGCGTCCACCTCATCTGCCGCCCCCGCCCTGTGGATGCAGGCGTCGGTGACTGGGCCGACGTTCTGCGCGAGCTGCCGAACCGCGTCGGCGACTGGATGGAGCGCCTGCAGGGCGAAGGTATTCGCGGCGCCGACCTCGTCTTCGCATGCATCGGGCCGGCGCTTGAGATCCTCAGCCGCTACGCGAAGGTCGAGACCGCCGACGGGCGGGAGGTCGCGCTCGCCGAGTACCTGGAGAAGGTCTGGGAGGTCGTGGGCCGGAGCGCCCTCGCCCAGGTGCTCGGCTCCGCGGAGGCCAAGGCACGCAACGGCGCGGCCGGTGCCGTGGAGGAGGACGCGCGGCTCACGGCGCTCTTCCTCTGGACGCTGCAGAGCACGAACGGCGAGGTGGCGGACGACGCCAGCGACGAAGGCGAGGAGCCGTCCGACGAGGACGACGACGAAGAGGGCTCCTTCCACACCAAGGCCAAGGGCTTCACGCTCGTCTTCGACGTGGTACGCCGCTTCGCGCAGCCGCTCGGCATCGAGCTGCCCAAGTGGGAAGGCCGTGTCATCGAGACGAAGAAGGGCGTCGTGCGCCTGCTCCCGATCGCCGAGCGCGCGAAGCAGCTCTTCGGCGAGGATGGCGCTCAGGCCGTGGCCACGCGTCTCGAGCAGGAGGCGATGACGACCAACCCGCTCCAGGGAATGCTCTTCCCCGACATCCCGTCCGGCGCGACTCCCACGATCCGCGGGCGCGGCCGGATCCGCGTGACACGAGGCAATGTCAACGTCTCTGACGACAACCTGGCCGCCGCCGGCGAGGCCACGACTCTCGACCGCGTCCACGCGGCGATGCTCCTCCAAGCCGGCGGCCGCACGAACGCGCTGCGCGCGCTTCTCAAGGCCGAGCAAGAGCGCGGCCCAGACTTCCTACGTCTCGCGAACGCCCTCTCGGCCCTCTACCCGAAGGGCAGCGAGGAGAAGCGGCTACTGGATGCCATGCTGCTGGCGGTGCCAAGATGACGCTGACACTGGAAGGGGATCGTGATGGCTGACGGAGCGACGACCGCCGTGCCTTTGCCGAGTGCGATGACGTGGATCTGCTCGTCGTGATGCCGGTCGAGGGATCGAAGCGCGAGAAGCAGCTCGAGATCCGCCTTGCCCTTCGGCGGTTCCGCGTCCCGAAGGACATCGTAGTCACGACTCCCGAGGAGTTCCTGTGGCGGAAGGAGATCCCCGGCACGATCGAGCGGCCAGCGATGCGGGAGGGAAAGGTCTTGTATGCGCGAACGTGAACATCTGATCGCGGTATGCGCTGAGTGGGTGGCCAAGGCTGAGAACGATCTTACGAACGCCGCCCACGCGCTCACACTCGGCGAGATGTGTCCAACCGACACGGTCTGCTTCCACGCGCAGCAGTGCGTCGAGAAGTACTTGAAGGCGATTCTTGTTCTGGAAGGGATCGACTTCCCCAAGACTCACGATCTCGAGACCCTTGTGGTGCGCGTTCCCGCCAGGTTGCGCCCCGGCCTCACGCCCGAGGAGCAGGCGCGGTTGACCGAGTATGCAACCGGGGCTCGTTACCCCGGCTGGGAGGAGATCCCGCTGGCTGCCGCACGCCGGGCGGTGGCCGTGGCACGCCGCGTCCGTAGGGATGCCCGGCGCACGCTCCCCAGGAACGCCCTGCGCCGCCAGAAACCGCTTCGACCACCCACGACCGAGGAATGACGATGGAACCCTGGTACAAGGTCGCCACCCCGCGCAAGGAGGTCCGCGAAGGCCGCTCGTTCAACCCGGACGAGTTCGCCATCGCCCTCGAGCAGGTCGTGGCCGGGACGGCGCCGGAGGACTACCGCGACCCTGTGCAGTTCTTCGCGCGCACCTGCTTCACGCGGGCACTCCGAGAGCACGCGGGGATGGTGCTGCGCAGGCTCTCCGGCAGAACCGACAACACGTCGCCGGTGCTCACGCTCATCACCCAGTTCGGTGGCGGCAAGACGCACACGCTCACGACGCTGTACCACCTGGCGACGAACGGTCACGCGGTAGCCGGCCTGGGCGGCGTCGCCGAGCTGGTGCGCGAAGCGGGCGTCGCATCGGTCCCCAAGGCGAGGGTCGCCGTGTTCGTCGGCAACGCGTGGGACCCGCAGCCGGGGCGCGAGACGCCGTGGATCGACATCGCCCGCCAGCTCGCGGACACCAAGGGCGTCGAGGCGCTCGGGTCCGCGGCGACAACCACGCCCCCCGGCACCGACGCCATCGCGCGGGTCTTCCAGGCGGCCGGCGAGCCGGTGCTCCTGCTCTTCGATGAGGTGCTGAACTATTTGAACCGCCACCGCGGCAACGCCGAATCGTTCCACGCCTTCATCCAGAACCTGACCGTCGCCACCACCGGCTGTACGCACGGCGCGGCGGTGATCAGCTTGCCGCGCAGCCAGGTCGAGATGACACAGTCGGATCAGGAGTGGCAGGACAGGATCTCGAAGGTGGTGCGGCGCGTCGCCAAGGACCTGATCGCGAACGACGAGACCGAGATCAGCGAGGTCGTCCGGCGGCGGCTTTTCCAGGATCTTGGGAGCGAGAAGATCCGGAGGAACGTCGCCAAGGCCTTCGGCGACTGGTGCTTCGAGCGGCGCGCGCAACTCCCGCCCGAGTGGACCGCCGTGGACTCGGCCACGACCGAGGCCAAGGCGCGCGAGTTCCTGCAGCGCCGCTTCGAGGCCTGCTATCCGTTCCATCCGGCAACGCTGTCGGTCTTTCAGCGCAAGTGGCAGGCACTGCCGCAGTACCAGCAGACGCGCGGCACGCTGGCGATGCTGGCGCAGTGGATCTCGATCGCGGCCCAGGACGCTTTCAGGAAGGCTCGAACCGAGCCGCTGATCACGCTCGGCTCGGCACCGCTCGCCGAGCCCGGGTTTCGCAGCGTGGTGCTCGGCCAGCTCGGTGAGTCCCGGCTCGTCGCGGCGATCGACACCGACATCGCCGGCGAGCAAGCGCACAGCAAAGCGCTCGACGCCGACACCAAGGGCCCGCTGCGGGACATCCACCGGCGCGTCGGCGGCGCGATTCTCTTCGAGTCGTCCGGCGGGCAGACGGACAAGGTCGCGCACCTGCCGGAACTGCGGTTCGCGCTCGGCGAGCCCGAGCTGGACACGACGACCATCGACAATGCCGCCTTCGCACTCGAGGACCGTTCCTACTTCATCCGAAGGGCCGGCTCGGACGGTTTCCGCATCGGCTACCAGCCGACCATGAAGAAGGTGGTGAGCGACCGCCGCGCGTCGCTCGACGAGGAGACCGAGGTCAAGCCCGCGCTGCGCAAGCTCGTCGAGGAGGAGTTCCGGCGCGGAGCGAGCATTCCGGTGGTGCCTTTCCCGGGCGACGGGGCGGAGATCCCGGACACGCCTCGGCTCACCCTCGTTGTGGCCGATCCCGAGGCGGAGTGGTCGGGCAGCGGGTCCCTGCGCGCGCAGATCGCCGAGTGGACCAGCCGGCGCGGCAAGTCGCCGCGGCTCTACCCCGGTGCCCTCGTCTGGTGCCTCAAGAAGCCCGGCCGCGAGCTGCGCGACAAGATCGAACTCATGCTCGCCTGGAGACGGGTCGCGCGCGAGGTCGCCGAGGGCACCCTTGGCGGCGAGTTCGACAGGAACGACCGAGCGGAGCTTCAGTCGAAGGTCAAGGACGCGGAAGAAACCGCGAAGGACGAGGCTTGGGGCGACTATCGCTTCGCGGTCGTCGCGGACGGGCAGGAGCCCGACCGCCTCAAGGAGATCGACCTCGGTGCGGGGCATTCTTCGAGTGGCGAGACCCTGTGCGGCCGGGTGATCGGCGCGCTCAGGTCTCAGGGGCTCCTCAACGAATCCGTCGGCGCAGGCTACATCGAGCGGAACTGGCCACCAGCGTTGAAGGAGTCCGGCGCCTGGCCGCTCGCGAGCCTGAGACAGAGCTTCCTTAACGGGTCGCTGACGCGGCTGGTCGATCCCGACCTGATCCTACGCGGCAAGATCGCCGAGTTCGTCCGCTGCGGAGAGTTCGGTCTCGCTTCGGGCAGGAATCCCGAAGGCGGCTACGAGCGCGTGTGGTTCGGCGAGCCTGTGGCGACCGATGAGGTCGCGTTCGAGGCCGATGTGTTCCTGCTGCGGAAGGACGCGGCGGCCGCCCTCAAGTCGGGTGCGCCGCCCGAGCCTCAACCCGAGGCGAGCCCCACCCCCGGTCCTGAACCGCTCACCGCCGTCGGTCCCGGTCCAGATTCGGAGCCCGAGCCTGGAATCGAGACGAAGACCATCCGGCTCGCCGGCACGGTTCCGCCGGAAGTGTGGAACCGGCTCGGGACGAAGATCATCCCCAAGCTCAGGTCGGGCTCCGACCTCAAGGTCGGCGTGGATTTCTCGGTCACGGTGAGCGCGGCCGGAGCGGAGAGCTTGGCGTCCGAACTGCGGCAGATCCTGCAAGAACTCGGCCTCGCCGACGCCGTCCGGCTCGAATGAAACGCGGTGTCCGCCGCGCCCCTGCAATCCGGGGAATGCCGTTCGACGCGCACCAGGCGGCGCGCACCATCGCGCGCGCCCTGCGCGCCGCGGGCACCCCCGAGCGCGCCGCGCAAGAGAAGCGATACCTGAAGAGCGACCTGAAGCACTTCGGGACGAGCGTGCCGGAGACACGGCGCGTGGTGGTCACCTTCGCGCGCGAGCGCCCCTCCCTCACGCGGCGCGACGTCATTGCCCTCGTGAAGGCGCTCTGGAGCGAGCCGGTCTTCGAGCGACGCTGGGCCGCGGTCGAGATGCTCGAGCGGTTCTCGCCCGTCATCGGACCTCGTGACATCGCGCTCGTCGAACGGCTGATCCGCGAATCGCGGACCTGGGCCCTGGTCGACGGGCTCGCGGCGACCGTCTCAGGCTCCCTCGTGGAGCGATTCCCCGAGCTTGGGGCGACCCTCGACCGGTGGGCGCGCGACGAGGATTTCTGGGTGCGCCGCTCCGCGCTCCTCGCGCTCCTCGCGCCGCTCCGGCGCGGGCGCGGGGACTTCGAGCGCTTCGGCCGCTACGCCGACGCGATGCTCGACGAGCGCGAGTTCTTCGTGCGCAAAGCCATCGGCTGGGTGCTCCGGGAGGCGGGCAAGAAGCGCCCGGGCCTTGTGCACGCGTGGCTCGCGCCGCGCGCCGCACGCGCCTCCGGCCTTACGGTGCGCGAAGCCGTCAAGCACCTCCCGGAAGACATGCGAAGCGACATCCTCGCTCGCGCGGCCGGCCGATGATCCGCGTCTACCTCGAGACGGGGGCACGACGCAGCTTCGCCGGCGCGCTCGAGTGGCCGGGGTGGTGCCGGAGCAGGCGCGACGAGGGCTCCGCGCTGGAGGCCCTTCTCATCTATGCTCCCCGCTTCCAGGCGGCGATCGGCTCGGCCGTTCGGGGCTTCACCGCCCCAGCTTCGGCGGCGGAGCTCAAGGTCGCGGAGCGCCTGGACGGCAACGCCACGACCGACTTCGGAGCGCCGGCGATGCCGCCGGCAGCCGATTCCCGGCCGGCCGAGGCGGCCGATCTCGAAAAGCTCCATGCGATCCTCCGGGCCTGCTGGGACGCTTTCGACCGATCGGCCGCCGCGGCCTCCGGAGCGGACCTCCGGAAGGGCCCGAGGGGCGGAGGGAGGAACCTGGAGGCGATCGTGGCGCACGTCCTCGATGCGGAGCGGATGTACCTCGCCCGGCTCGGAGGCGCGCGGCCGAAGGGGGCCGGGATGGCGGACGAGCGAGAGGCGTTCCTGGACGCGCTCGCCCGTCGCGCGGGCGGCGCGCCGCCCGCGCGCGCGAGCCGTTCGGTCCCGTGGACCCCGAGGTACGCGGTGCGGCGCTCCGCCTGGCACGTGCTCGATCACGCCTGGGAGATCGAGGATCGCGCCGCACCCGCCTGAGAGCCCCGGCCCTCACGGAGAAGCGCGGGTGCGCTACAGGATCACGAGAGAGTCGCGGTGGATGACCTCGCGGCCGCCGTCGCGGATGCTCCGGCCCTTGATGCGCGGGATCTCCTCGGCCGAGTAGTTGACGATCCCCTTGGCGAAGGCCGCGCCGTCGGGGCCCAAGACCTCGACCGCGTCCCCCACCGAGAACGAGCCCCGGTGCCCCACGACGCCGGCCGGCAGGAGGCTCTTGCCGCGCTTCACGATGGCTTCGCGCGCGCCTGAGTCCACGAGGATGCTCCCCCGCGACACCTGCGCGTAGGCGATCCAGAGCTTGCGGGAAGAGCCGCGGCCGCGCCGCGCGGGGAAGTGAGTCCCGACCGGCGCCCCGGCCAGGACGGCGCGCAGGACTCCTGCGCGCCGCGCGTTCGCCACAACCACCCCGACCCCCGACGTAGTCGCGATCCGCGCGGCCTCGACCTTGGAGGCGATCCCGCCCGACCCGAGCCCCGAGCCTCCGGCGCGCAGCTTCGGGAGCCGCGAGACGTCGGCGACCTCCTCGATGAGCGTTGCGCCCCGGCGCGCCGGGTCGGTCGTGTAGAGGCCGTCCACGTCGGAGAGGATCACGAGCAGGTCGGCCCGAACCATGTTCGCGACCAGGGCCGCGAGCCGGTCGTTGTCTCCGAAGCGGATCTCGTCCACCGCCACCGTGTCGTTCTCGTTCACGATCGGGACCGCGCCGAGCGCGAGGAGACGCTCGAGGGCGCGGCGCGCGTGCAGGTAGCCGCCGCGCCGGACGAAGTCGTCTTGGGTGAGCAGCACCTGGCCGACGGCGACCCCGCGGCGGGCGAACTCGCGCCGGTAGGCGTGCATCAGGATCCCCTGGCCGACCGAGGCCGCCGCCTGGAGGCTCGGGATGTCGCGCGGCCGGCCGGCGAAGCCGAGCGGCCCGAGCCCCGCGGCGATCGCGCCCGAGGAGACGAGCACGCAAGCCACGTCACCGGCGCGCGCGGCGGCGATCTGGCGTGCGAGGCCGGCCACCTGGCGCTCGTCGAGGTCGACTCCACCGGCGGTGAGGCTCGTGGAGCCGACCTTGATCACCACGCGCCGCACCCGAGGGAGCGCGCGACTCACCTTGAACCCCCCTTCGACCGGGGGGCTCGACGGCCGGACGGCCCTCGCCCCACCGGAGCGGGGGCCGTCTCTGCCCCCCGGACCCCCTCGTTCGATCGGGGAGCGCGAGGGCCGGACGGATCCTGCACCGCGCCGCGCTCGGGGAAGAACTCGAAGGTGGCATCCCCGATGCGGACCTCGTCGCGCTCGAGCGCGCCGGCGCGCTCGAGCGCCGCCTCCACCCCGAGACCGGCAAGCCGGTCCTGCATGTAGGCCACCGCATCGGGGTTGGCGATGTCCAGGCGCCGCACGAGGCGCTCGGCGGCCGCCGAGCGCACGCGCCACGCGCCGTCCTCGGGCTCGACCGCGACCGTCCGCTCCTCGGGCCGGATCGTGATGAGGGCGTGCGAGCACGCCGGCGGAAGGGCTGCGCGCGCCTCGGCGACCTTCTCTCCGAGCGACACGGCGAGCGCCTCGGTCCCCTCGCCGGTGAGCGCAGACACGGGCCGGAATCCGAAGCCGGCGCGCTCGGCCGAAGCGCGCGCGTCCTCGAGGCTCGCGCGACCCTCGGGCAGATCGATCTTGTTCGCCGCCACGATCCCGGGGCGCTCGTCGAAGCCCTCCCGGTAGGCGCGCAGCTCCGCTCGCAGGGCCTCGAGCGCGGCGCCGGGGTCGCCGGCCGCCGGGTCGCCCGCGGCTGCGTCACTCGCAGCCAGGTCGAGAACGAAGCACAGCACGAGGCAGCGCTCGAGGTGCCGCAGGAACGCGAGCCCGAGCCCGCGCCCCCCGGAAGCTCCTTCAATCAGGCCGGGCACGTCGGCGACCACATAGCGGACGCCGGAGGCTTCGGCCACCCCGAGGTGAGGGCTGAGCGTGGTGAAGGGATAGGCCGCGACCTCGGGCCGGGCCGCCGAGAGGCGGGCGATCAGCGAGGACTTGCCGGCGTTCGGGAACCCCACGAGCCCGACGTCGGCGAGCAGCTTGAGCTGCAGCAGGAGCCGGCGCTCCTCCCCCGGCTCGCCGCGCTCGGAGAACCCGGGGATGCGCCTCCTGGCGGTCGCGAAGGCCGCGTTGCCGCGCCCCCCGCGCCCCCCGCGCGCCGCGACGAACTCCGTGCCCTCCCCGACGAGGTCGGCGAGGGCCTCGCCCGACTCGGAGAGAACGACGGTCCCGTCCGGCACGGAAACGATCCGGTCGGCGCCGGCCGCGCCGTTGCGCTCCTTGCCCGAGCCGTGGGTCCCGCGCGTCGCGCGCTGATGGGGATGCCGAGCGACGTCGCCGAGCGTGGACACCCCCCCGGCGACCCGCAGGATCACCGAGCCTCCGTCGCCCCCGTTGCCGCCGTCCGGCCCCCCGCGCGGCCGGTACTTCTCGCGCAGGAACGACGTCGCACCGTTGCCGCCGTCGCCCGCGCGAACCTCGATGCGGGCCTCGTCGACGAAGGTTCGCTCCATAGTGGGGTCACTGTAGCGCGGGCGCGCTCGGGGCAACCGTCGGACGGGGGCGGGAGAGTCGAGAGGCTACGCGGAGAGGACGTCGACCAGGCGCCGGTCCCCGCGCATGCGGTAGCGCACGGTGCCGGGGGAGGTCGCGAAAAGCGTGTCGTCGCTGCCCTTGCGGACGTTGAGGCCCGGGTGGACGCGCGTGCCGCGCTGGCGGATGAGGATCGCGCCGGCCGGCACGACCTGCCCGGAGAAACGCTTCACCCCGAGCCGCTGGGCGTTGGAATCGCGCCCGTTCCGGCTGCTGGCTGCGCCCTTCTTATGTGCCATCGCGCAGCAAAGAGTAGCAGGCGCCGGCGGATCGCGCGACCGGAGGTGCCGGCGAGCCTCCGGGCACCACCCGCCGGTTACCCCTCAGGCGAGAGACTTCTCCAGAACGACGGTGAAGTACTCGCGGGTGAGGTCCGCCCTCGGGTAGCGGCCGAGGACGCCTTCGAAGCGCCGGTAGAACTCCTCGTCGAACGGCCGCTCGGTGAAGGCGAGAGTCCGCAGCTCGAACCCGATGTCCTCGATGATCCGCTCGTACTGCTCCCACGTGAGCCGGTTCACCCAGGCCGCGCCGCGCTCCGGTTTCCCATGACGGCGGAAGAACTCCTTGATCACCTCGTCGGAGAAGAGCAGGTGCGGCCAGGGGAAGAAGATGTCCCGGTACAGGTGCGACGCATGCGACCCGCGGTAGAGGTTCGCCCGGATCCAGGCGAGCCCGCCGGGCCGGAGGACCTTGAAAGTCTCCGCGAAGGCCCGGCGTGGATGCACAATGTGCTCCCACGCGGTGAAGGAGTACACCCGGTCGAAGCCGTCCGGCGGGAACGGGTTCTCCCGGGTGAAGTCTGCGAGGTGGTACCGGACGCGCTCGCCGGCGAGCGAGGTCCACGACGGGTACTCCTGCACGTCCATCCCGTGAGCCTCCGAGCCCAGGTGGTTCGCCACGTACCAGACCTCGTAGCCGCGCCCACAACCGACCTCGAGCACGCGCTTGTTCGAGAGATCCACCGCATCGTGCACGCGCATCACTCGCCGCCGCGCGCGCTCGGCGAGTGAGGAGACATCGTACTTCGGAGGCTCGCCTACCACGGGCTTCGGGGCGTACTCGCGATTGAGTTCCTCGAGGAGATCGACGTCGAAACGCACGGCGCCGTCGCCGGTGACATAGATGCTCCGGACCGCAGCACCGTTGTCGACCGGAGGGAGCTCCGGCACCTCCGTCAACGCCGGGCGAGGCGGGGTGGAGCGGAGGGCCGCGGCACGCTGCCGTCTGCCCGCGAGCGCGGCACGCCTGCCCCGCGGAGGCGGCGCGCCGGACAACAGGTCCGCGGCCGCGCGCGCCAAGCGAAGAAGGGCGTCCCCGCGGTTCGGACCGAGACGCCGCGCCGCGGCGCGCAGACCGCGCCGGAGGCGCGCGTTCAGGCCACGCCCATCCGGGCGGCCCGCCGCGCTCCCGTTGCGTGTCACGAGGGACCGGAGAGTACACGACCCCGGACGCTCAAGGAGCCAAAGCACAGACCTGGTGCCCTACTTCTGCCGCTTCTTCGCCCGGGCCTTGCCCGGGGCTTTCTTCGCCGGGGTCTTCTTCGCTCCCGTCTTCGCCCCGGCGGTCGCCTTGGCGGCGCGCCGCGCGCGCGGCTTGACCTCCTTCGGGGCCTCCGCCGCCGCCTTGGCTTCCTCGGCGGCCTTCGCGACTGCTTCGGCCTCGGCGGCACGGACGTCCTCGGCGCGCGCGACGGAGTCCCCCAGGCGGATCTCGGCGATCTCGACCAGGGTGAGCTGCTGCCGGTGGCCGACGTGGCGCCGGTAGTTGGTCTTGTGGCGGTACTGGAAGACGTCCACCTTCTGCCCCTTGAGGTGCTCGATCACCGTGCCGACCACGGCCGCGCCCGCCTCCAGGCGCGCCTTATCGGTCACAACCTCGCCCTCGTCGGTCTTGATCACGAGTGGGGTGAACCGGATCTCCTCCCCGACCTCCTTATGGAGGCGGTCGACCGTAATCCGCTCGCCGGCCGCAACCTTCTCCTGGTGCCCGCCCGCCCTGATGATCGCGTACATGGTCCCTCCCAGTTTCGATGGGGTCCGGCGCGTCGCCGCTCCCGACCCGGGATCAGTCAAGCTCGTGGGTGATCACGATACCGCGTCCCGAACAGTTCGGGCAGGGTTCGCTGAACGCGTCGAGGAGCCCCTCGGACACCTTCTTCCGGGTCATCTCCACCAGACCCAGCGAGGAAACCTCGAAGACCTGGCTTCGGGTCTTGTCCCGCCCCAGCGCGCGCTTCAGCGTGCGAAGGACCTGCTCCCGGTTGGCCGCGATGATCATGTCGATGAAGTCGATCACGATGATGCCGCCGATGTCCCGCAGGCGGAGCTGGCGCGCCACCTCCTCGGCCGCCTCCAGGTTGTTCTTGAACACGGTCTCCTCGAGCGTGCCGCCCTTGCCGACGAACTTGCCGGTGTTCACATCGATCACCGTCATCGCCTCGGTCCGGTCGATGACGATCGAGCCGCCCGACGGCAGCCAGACTTTGCGCTCGAGCGCCTTGTGTATCTGCTCGGTCACGTGGTGCTGATCGAACAGCGGGAGCGGCTCCTCGTGCAGTCGGAGCCGATCGGCGAGGTGAGGGGCGAACTCCTCGAGGTAGACGGCGATCCGCTCGTA
This sequence comes from Acidobacteriota bacterium, assembly GCA_016208485.1. Classification (GTDB taxonomy): domain Bacteria; phylum Actinomycetota; class AC-67; order AC-67; family AC-67; genus JACQXY01. Next base: position 89,330 of record JACQXY010000061.1, read on the forward strand.
CAGCGCGCGCGTGTCCACCACGACCGAGACGAAGTCCTCACTCAACAGATCGCGCACCACGCGCATAACCAGCTCCGGCTCCGCGTAGAGCAGCGCCGGCGCCTTCGCCTTCTTCGAGGCCTTGCCGATCTCCTCCCATCGGCGGACGAGGCTCGCGAGGTCGCGCTCGAGCTCCTCGCGCGAGGCACCCTCCGCGGCCGTGCGCACGATGACCCCGTGCCCGTCGTGGGGCACCGCGCGCAGGATCGTTCGCAAACGCGAGCGCTCGTCGTCGGACAGGCGCCGGGAGATGCCGGAGAGCGCCTGATCGGGTGCCAGAACGACGTAGCGTCCCGGCAAGGAGATCTGCGCCGTGAGACGCGCGCCCTTCGTCCCGAGCGCGTCCTTGGTCACCTGCACCAGGACCGCCTGGCCGCTCTTCAGCACCCGCTCGATCCGGGGCGCCTCGCCCTCGAGATCCTCCGGCGAGTAGTTGACCTCGCCGGCGTAGAGGACGGCGTTGCGCCCCTGTCCGATGTCGATGAAGGCCGCCTCCATGCCGGGCAGCACGTTCTGGACCTTGCCGAGGTAGATGTTGCCGGCGATCGACCGGCCCTGGCGGTGCGCGACGTAGTGCTCGATCAGCATCCGGTCCTCGAGGACGGCGATCTGCGTGCGGTCCTCGTGCTCGTGAACGAGCATGATCTTGTCGGCGCCGCGAAGAGCCTTCGCCTCCACCTCGGTGAGGCTGCGGCGCGGGCGCCGGACCCCGCGCTGCTGCTGACGCCGCTGGGCGCGCGCGGCGAGCCGCGTCGACGCCGGGCTGGCGGCACCCTTCGCCGGCGCCCGCGGGCCTGGAGCCTTCTTCCCGGCCGGCTCCCTTCCGGGAGCCGGTTGTCTCTTCGGCGCCGGCTTGCCGGGCGCGGCGGCCTCCCCCTCCTCGGGCGGCTTCTTCCCCCCGCGGCGCCGCCGCCGGCGCCGCGGGGCCTTGGGAACCTCGGCCTCCCCCTCGGATGCGGGAGCCCCCGGGGCGCCGGCGAGTGGCTCCCCCTCGGCGGCTCCGGGCGGGGCGGCTCCGGGCGCGGCCTGGGCGCCGGTGCGCCGCGCGGCCGGCCTCGACCGGGGGCGGCGCGGCGCGCGGGGCGCGGCGCTCGCGCCACCCGCGTCCGGTTCCGCGGCGGTGCTGGCCGCGTCGTCCTTCTTCGGAGCGCCGCCCTTACCATCCGCGCCGCCCGTACCTTCCGCGCCGCCCGCCGCCTTGCCGGCCGGTTCGGCCTTCGGACGCCGCGGCTGGGACGGCGCGCGCGGGGCGCGCGGGGCGCGGGGCACCCGAGGGGTTTGCTCCGCAGCCCCAGCCCCCTCGGCGGGAACCTCTCCTCCGGCGGCCGTTCCGGCGCCGGCCGCGCCGGCCGCGGCCGATGGCCGCCGGTGCCGCCGACCCCCGCGCCGGCCGCGCCTGCGGCGCCTGGGCGCCCCGGGCTGGGCGCCCCCGTCGCCGTCCGCCGATGCCTCCGGCGGACCGTTCCCTTCGACCCCCGCGCCGCTCGGCGTCGCCGGGGGCTTGTTCTCGGTTCGCTCTCGATCCTCTTCCACTCTCTTCACCTTTCGTCGGGGCGCGCGCTAGACGCCGCGCCTCATGTGGACGTTCAGCAGGATCCCCGTCGCAAGGAACGTTGTGATGAGCGACGAGCCCCCGTACGACACGAACGGCAAGGGGATGCCTGTGATCGGCGACAGGCCGATCGTCATCCCGACGTTCACGAACACCTGGAAGGCCAGCATCGAAACGATCCCCGCAGCAAGGAGCGTCCCGAATAGGTCCTTCGACATCATGGCGATCCGGATTCCCCGCCACAGCAGCAGCGCGAACAGCCCGAGTAAGAGCCCCGAGCCCACGAGGCCCAGCTCCTCTCCGACCGCCGTGAAGATGAAGTCCGTGTGCACCTCCGGCAGGTAGCGGAGGTTGGTCTGCGACCCGCGGAACAACCCCTTGCCGGTGATCCGCCCGGATCCGATCGCGATCTCGGCCTGGCGAAGGTTGTAACCGGTCCGCTGCAAGTCCCTGCTGGGATCAAGGAATGCCGTGAGCCGCGCGACCTGGTAGTCGCGGAGGAGGCCGACGTGCAGGATCCCCCAGAACGACAACGCCCCGGCGAGAAGGAGGACGAGGAGCAACCGGGCGCGAGCCCCGGAGACCAGGAGCAGGCCGAACAGCACCGCGACGAGCACGAGGAGCGTCCCCAGGTCGGGCTGCAAGTAGATCAGCGCGGCCGGCGCGCCGACGAGCAGGAAGCAGCGGCCGACCTCCGCGAGGCTCGGCTCGGCTCGCCGCTCGGAGAGGACGATGGCGAGGACGACGATGACCGTGAGCTTCGTCAGCTCCGAAGGCTGGAACTGGAAGAAGCCGAACGAGACCCACCGCTGCGCGCCGGCGGCGCTCGACCCGATCGGCGTGAGAACGGCGAGAAGGACGACCATCAACGCCGCGTAGGCGACCGGCCCCCAAGCCTTGAGCCTCCGGTAGCTGAAGGTCGCGACGAGGACCATACAGACCACTCCGGCGACGGCGAAGGCGAGCTGCCGGTCGAGGAACATCTCCGGATGAAGGCCGTCGGCCCGAAGCCTCTCCGCCGATGCGCTGTAGACCATCAACGCCCCGAACGCCGTCAGCGCGCACGCGGTGAGGAGCAGCGCCGGGTCCAGGTGGCGAATCGGAGAGGCCACGCCCGCCCGGCGGGCGCCGACGCGCTCGCGCCCGATCCGGTGGACCCTGCCGGCCGCGCCCTCGATCACGGCTCGCCCTCCGACCGCTTCATCAGTCACTCCTCGCGCCGTACTCGACCGGGGTGAGAGGGCGGTCGAACAGGCGATCCATGATCCGGCGCACGACCGGCCCCGAGACCTGGCTCCCGAACCCGGCCTCCTCGACGACCGAGACCGCGACGTACTTCGGGTCGTTCGCCGGCGCGTAGGACACGAACCAGGAGAAGGGCTGCTTGCCGGCGATCTCCGCCGAGCCGGTCTTGGCCGCGACTCCGATCCGGTCGAAGGGCCAGCCCCGGAACGGGAAGGCGGCCGTCCCGGCCACCGGGACCCGAGCGAGGGCGCTCCGCACGTACCGCGCGCCGTCCGCGCTCAGCGGAAGCGTGCGACGAACCTTCGGAGCGATCCGGCGGGACGACCCGTCCGGCGCCGCGATCCGCAATCCGACGTGCGGCTCGAGCAGCCGCCCTCCGTTCGCAAGCGCCGCGTAGGCTCCGGCGAGCTGCAGCGGGGTGACCACCAGCTCGCCCTGCCCGATGGACAGGTTCACCGCGTCCCCTCCTCGCCACAGCCATCCGCGGAGGCACAAGTCCTCGTCCTCCACCGCGCGCGTCCGCTGGTACCGCGCGCACCACTCGGCCCGGTGCTTCTCCCAGAAGGCCCGGCGCGCGGCGCGTGTGGGGATGTACCCGTCGCCTTCCTGGGGCAGATCGATCCCGGTCGGAGAACCGAACCCGAACCGGCGCGCCCACTCTTGCAGGGTGTCGGGGACCCGGCGTCCCGCCTTCTCCAGGCGGCGCTCGGCCTTCCACCACTCGGACCCGAACTGGTAGAACACCGTGTCGCAGGATTCCACGAGCGCTTGGCCGACCGTGATCGAGGCCTCGCGTGAGCGCCAGTTACGAAACTCCCGATCGCCGAAGTGGAAGCTCGTCGTGCACGGGTAGTGCCCGGCCGGATCGGCGACCCCGGTGCCGAGGGCGGCAAGCGCCACGAACGGCTTGATGGTCGACCCGGGCGGGTAAGCGGCCTGGAGCGCGCGGTTCAGGAACGGCGAGTGGCTCTCCGGATCGTTGAGGAGCCCGAGGTAGCTCGCGTCCACTCCACCGACGAACCGCCGCGGGTCGAAGCCCGGCACGCTCGCCATGGCGATGACCTCTCCGGTTGCGGGGTCGAGCACCACCGTGCCCCCCGCCGGCGCGCGGAACCGCTCGCCGGTTTCGTGGAACCGCCGGGCCCGCGCGCGGAGGATCCCGAGCTGCAACGCCTCCTCGGCAACCCGCTGGACGCCGGAGTCGATCGAGAGCGTCAGGTCGGCGCCGGGCACGGGGTCCCGGGAGCCGAGGCTCCGCAGAACCCGGCCGGTCGCATCGACCTCGAGTTTGTCCTCTCCGGGCCGGCCGCGCAGCCACCGCTCGTAGCTGCGCTCGATGCCGGTCTTGCCGATGGAATCGCCGAGCCGGTACCCCTGGGGTTGGAGCCGCTCCAGCTCGCTCTGGCTGATCTCCGCGACGTATCCGAGCGCCTGGGACGCGAGCGTCCCCTGCGGATACGTGCGCACCGGCAGAACCAGCGACTCGACGCCGGGGTACTCCTCTTGGCGCTCGCGGACGGCGAACACGGCGTCCGGGGGAGCGTCCTCCTTGATCACGACCGGCGTGTAGTGACTCGTCCGCGGGTCGCGCAGCCGGCGCTCGATGCCGGCGACGGGCATGGCGAGCAGCCGGGACAGGCGCCGCTTGAGATCGGTGAGCGCCGCCGGGTCGGAGGGGAGGTCGTCGCGCCGGATCGCCACGGACAGCGACGGCCGGTTGCCGACCAGGACCTTGCCGCCCCGGTCGAGGATCCGCCCCCGCGGCGCCTCGATCCGGACGATCCGCACGCGGTTGCGAGTGGCCGCCTCCGCGAAGCGATCGCCGGCGAGGACCTGCAGGAACCACAGCCGCGACAGCAGCACCGAGAACAGCGAGAGCATGATGAGCCCGAGGACCGTGAGGCGGAATCGCAGCTTGGAGTCGTAGCCGGTCACCGCAGCCCCTCCATCAGTGGGCGTCCGCGATCGGGATGGAGACGCCGGGAGAGCGACCGAACGACCGGGAACACGAAGGGCGTCAGAAGCGCGTTGTAGCCCGCGGCGAGAGCCGCGCTGCGCGCCGTCCCCCATCCCGAGACCGGCGCCCCGAGGATCGCCCCGACGGCTCCCTGCCCGACCACTGCGACGAGGGTGGCCGCGGAAGCCATGAGGACCGGCAGGCGCACGCTCGGCGCTTGCACCTGAGCCCGCAGCTTCCCCACCCAGTAACCGACAAGCGTGTAGACGAGAGCGGTGATCCCTCTCGTCCCGCCGCCGAGCAGGTCGGTCGCGAATCCGGTGACGAACCCGGCGGTGGCACCGGCCGCCGGGCCCTCCCGCATGGCGAAGGCGACCGTCACGAGCAGCAGGAGCGGCGGCTTCGATCCGGCCAGGGTCGCCGCCCCGAACAGCGTCGTCTCGAGCGCCAGCCCCGTCACGGTCAGGAGGAACAAGAGAACCGCGCGCCTCCAGATCACGCCCCGCCGCCTCCCGTCCCGGCATCCCCCAGGACCAAGAGCACGTGGTCGAGGCTCGTGAAATCGACGAAGGGCTGCACCGTCACGATCTTGGTGAGGGACCGCCGCCCGGCCGGGATCTTCGTGACCGTGCCGATCGGGATGCCCGGGGGGTAGACGCCACCCTCGTAGCCCGAGGTCACGACCTGGTCGCCGGCCTTGACCTTCGCCTCGGGGTTGAGAAGCTCGAAACGGAGGTCCCTGCCGCCGGTGCCTTCGATCGTGCCCGTCTCACCCCCGGAGGCAAGCCTTCCGGCGACCGCGCACGAGCGGTCGACGATGAGCAGCACCTCCGAGGACCCCGTGCCGGCGTTGATAACCCGGCCGACGAGCCCCGCGCCCCCCATCACCGGCATCCCCCGGCGGACCCCGTCCGCGGTTCCCCGGTCGATGAAGAGCGTTCGCTCGAAGTTAGAAGGCCCCACGCCGATCACCTGGGCAGGCATGGTCCGCAGATCGAGCCGGTCGCGCAGCCCGAGGAGACGGCGCAGCGTCGCGTTCTCCCGGAATACGTCGGCGACCTCCTCCTGCCGGACCCGAAGCGCGGCGTTCTCCCGCTCCAGGACACCGATCCGCGCGCGCAACGAAGGGACTTCCGTGAAGCCGGCGACGAAGTGGCCGATCGGGCGCCCGATGCGGGCGAGGCCTTCCTGGATCGGGCCGAGCACGGTCATCGCGGCTCGCCCGAGGCTTGCGAGCGGCCCGCCGCCGCCGGCCCGGTAGTCGATCGTGATGATCACGATCGATGCCGTGATCAGCAGCGCGATCAGCAGCCGGAGCCGTCGGGTGCGGTCGAACATCCGGATCATCGGCCGCGGTCCGGTCCCTCACAGAGCGCCCGCCGCGCGAACGCATCCGCGCCGAACAGCCGCCCCGCCGGGGCCGTACCGCCGAAACCTCCTTCTTCCTGGCCGCGAGCCCGAGGGCTCAGCGAGCCTCACGCCGAGCGCGCCGAGCGCGCACGGCACCACGTCCAAACCTAGTGCCGCGAGGAGGAGATGAGCACTCGCTTGAGCGCCTCGAACTCCTCCAGGCACTTCCCAGAGCCTATCGCCACCGCCGAGAGCGGGCTGTCGGTGATATGCACCGGCATCCCCGTCTCGTGCTTCAGCCGCTCGTCCAGCCCCTTCAGCAGCGCCCCGCCGCCGGTGAGAACGATGCCCTTGTCCATGATGTCGGCCGACAGCTCCGGGGGCGTCTTGTCGAGGGTGTTCTTCACCGCGTCGACGATCTGGTTCACCGGCTCCTCGATCGCGCGGCGGACTTCCTCCGCGCTCACGATGATCGTCTTCGGCAGGCCGGTGACCAGGTCGCGGCCTCGGATCTCCGCGTGCGGCTCATCGGGCAGCGGGAACGCCGAGCCGACCGCGATCTTGATCTCCTCCGATGTGCGCTCCCCGACCATCAGGGAGTACTCCTTCTTGATGTACTGGATGATGGACTCGTCCAGCTCGTCGCCGCCGATCCGAATCGAGGCGCTCGTCACGATCCCCCCGAGGGAGATCACCGCGACCTCGGTCGTCCCGCCGCCGATGTCCACGACCATGTTGCCGGTCGGCTCGTGGATCGGGAGCCCCGCGCCGATCGCCGCCGCCATCGGCTCCTCGATGATGTAGGCGCTCCTCGCGCCGGCCGCGACCGTCGCCTCCTCGACCGCGCGCTGCTCGACCCCGGTTATGCCGCTCGGCACGCAGATGACAACCCGCGGCTTGGCGAGCCAGCGCCGGCGGTGCACCTTCTGGATGAAGTAGCGGAGCATCTTCTCGGTCACGTCGAAGTCCGCGATGACCCCGTCCTTCAGGGGCCGGATGGCCACGATGTGGCTCGGGGTCCGGCCGATCATGCGCTTGGCCTCGGCGCCGACCGCGAGGATCGAGCCGTTCTTGGTGTTGATCGCGACCACCGAGGGCTCGTTCAGCACGATACCCCGCCCGCGCACGTAGACGAGGGTGTTGGCGGTCCCGAGGTCGACCGCCATGTCGCGGCCGATGAACTGGAACCAGCTATCGAGCATCAGGAAGCTTCTTCCAAGGTTGACGGCTTCTCAGGCTGGTCGGGAGTCGCAGGTCTCGCGCCAGTGTAGCCGATCCCCCCTCCGGCCGACCAACCCGGTCGCCTCGGTGGATTCCGCGCGCCCCCTGGTGCGCCCGGCGAGGCGAACGGCCGCGAACCCCATTTCGCTCTTGCTCACCCGATGTCCGCAACCACGACCCTGGAGGCGAGCGAGGCCAGCCGCCGGAGATCGGTGAGATCGGTCGTCGCGATCACAGCTCCCCCCGCGAGGTCGGCGGCGGCCACCGTGAAGGCATCGACCGCCAGCTCGGACCCCGCGCCGAGCCCGCCCAGGAGCTGGCCGGCCCTCACTCCGACGCGCGCGTCCACGGGGTAGACCTCAACGCGCTCGCGACGCAGACCTGCAAAGACGCCGGCATCCGCCGGCATTCCCCGCACTACCTCGGCCAGCACCGAAGCCACCGTTGCCACGGGGAGGCCGCGCCTGCGCATCTCCGCCATGAGGGCGCGCACCCGGTCGCGCCGGAGAGCAGGTCCACGGGCGACCGCCGACATGGCCTCACTATCGAGGAGGAGCATCAGCCTGCGGCCGGGCGAGGTCGTTTGCCGCGAGCGGCGCCCCAGTCGCCGACCACCTCGGCCGCCCACTCCAGAGCCTGCGGGGGGATCGGGCCGTGCTCGCGCGCCAGCTCACTCAAGCACTCGTCGACCGCAGAACCATCGGCGCTGGTCGCGCCGATCACGTACACATCTCGGTTCGCTGCTCCGACCTGTCCCGCAAGAAGATGTCGGGCCACCCGTTGGTGTCTCCCTCGACGAGATTGCTGGCGCGCGACCCAAACACCACGTAGCGTTCGGCCTTCATGTCGGGCGTCCAGCTCAATTGGTTGGCCTCGCCGCCGGTCGAGGAGACGGACACGCGCTCGGTCGTCCCCGCAACCATGTCTCGGACGAACACCTCTGGACACGGCTCCTCACCGCAAAGCACGCCGGTGTCCCCCTGGACGAGATTGCTCGCTTCGGAGGAGAACGCGACGTAGCGCCCATCGAGTGTGATGGACGGGGTGTAGCTGTCGAAGTCCCCGGGCAGACCAAGAGGAGAGACCGAGACCATGGTCGTCGTCCCGGACGCGCGGTCGCGCAGAAAGACGTCCATGCAACTATCCCTGCTCAGGAACCTCCACCCCGCCACCTCAAGGAGGGGATGCTCGTAGCGTTCGCAGTGGTTTATGTCCGTCAGCACGAGGTTGGAAGCGTGCGACCAGAAGGCGACGTACCGTCCGTCCCCTGAGAGTGAGGGGCCCGCGCTGAGGCCGTTCCCCTCCTCCCCGTTCGAGGACACCGACACGCGCTCGATCCCGCCCGTCTGGAGGTCGTGGACGAAGACATCGTACGTATTGTTGGTGTCCCCCTCCACCAGATCGGAACGACTGGAATCGAAGGCGACGACCCGGCCGTCGGCCGAAATGGCGGGGGACCCGCTGTTTCCCTCGCCCTTGCCATCGTCACCGGACGGGGGAGCGAACACCCTCATGGTGGTCCCGGCTTCAAGGTCGCGGACGAACACGTCGGAGCACTTCCAATACAAAGGGTAGGTCTCCTCCGGGCACGAGTACGTGGGGCCCGGGACGAGGTTCGAAGCCCAGGACTCGAACGCGACTCTCCGGCCGTCGCCGGAGATGGCCGGCCGCATGCTGCGCTCATTCCCCTCCTGTCCGGCCGAGGAGACAGAAACGCGCTCGATCCCTCCCGTTTGCATGTCCCTTACGAAGATGTCCGACGCGCCATTCGTGTCCTCCTCAACCAGGTTCGTCGCGTCGGACTCGAACGCAACGTAGCGGCCGTCCAGGGAGATCGCGGGCAAGAGGCTCCGTGCATCGGCCTGGCCGCCGTCGGCGGCGACCGACACCCTGGAGACGGTCCCGCCCGAGCGATCCCTCACGAACACGTCCGCCACGCCGTTCGTGTCGCCGGGCACGAGGTTGGTCGCGTGCGACTCGAACACTACGTAGCGCCCGTCCAGAGAGATCGCCGGGTCCGAGCTGACCCCGTTTGCCGGCGCGCGGGGCGACGAAGTGCCTTCTCCGTCCTTCGTCGCGGAGCGGTCGCCGGGGACGACCACGTCCCAGACCGCCGTCCGCTGCGCAAGCGCCGGACCTCCCGCCGGCGCGCCCGGTTTCCCCGCGGTTCTGGGAGGCCAAGAGATGCCGACCGGCGTCCCCATCGCCGGAGGTGTGTGGCGGGACGGGGTCGGCACCACCGCAACGGCCAAGCAAATCGCACCGATCACAGTCCGCGCCCCGATCCTGCGCAGCGTCGATCCCCTCCCGATCACAGGAACTGGCCCGCTAGCTCTAGCGCGCATGGCTCGCCCCCATTCAGCCGCCCCAGCTCGCTCTCCCATCCGACGGTCACCTCTCCTCTACCCCATGGAGTTCATGGCGATGCCCAGGGACAGCCCGGGGTGAAACTTCACAGGATTGCTGCCCGACCCGACCGATATCCGCACCCGGATGTCAACGACGCCGGTGCAGTACTGCTTGTTGAATGACTTCGTAAGCGTGTGGACGAGCTTGACGTGATGTTCTTGCGCAGTGATGACCTCGGTCTGCCGGTTGGTAAACAGGTCGCAGTGAAGTGCTGAATCAAGCGTGCTCTGCTCGGCGATCCTGAGTTCTGTAGTGACCGTGGCGGATGCGTACCATGTGCCGTTCTCCCCCGCCTTGCAGTAGTAGTGGCAGTCGGTCAACTCCACGTCGCCGATCACGTTCATCGCGGCCGCCGTGCCGACCCCGGCCCAGGTATGCGCCAGCGCGTCGTAGGAGGTCCCCGGCCAGATCATGATGCCGTCGCTGCCCGACAGCGCCACATCGCCACCAGGCACGTCGGGAAGAATCCCCTGGGTCCCCTCGGTCCACTGCTCGGCCCCGATCTTGTCGCCCTCAACCACCTTGATGTAGGTGTAGTCGTTGGTGGGCGTAGCCGTCAGGTACGTGTCCGCATGACTCGCCAGGTTCCGAACGCGCGCCCTGAGCGCGCAAGTCGTCGTTCCCGTACTCGGGACCGTGTAGAGGAACCTCACCGTCTCTATCCTCTCCCCCCAGTTGTTCTCGTGCGTGGTGATGCCCCGGGAGCTGGACCCGGTCCTGCAAATGCCGCTGGACACCTGGTAGTACCCGTCGGAGTCGGAGTCCGGTCGTGTCGCATCCAGGGTCCCGTAGATGTACCTGTTCTCTCCCGGGGTCATCGAGGGGCTAACGCTCACCGGGTATGGGGATGACGACGCACCGCAATAGCCGTCGTCGTTCGTGTCACCGATGACGGTGAAGTGCCCTTCTAACAGGTCATTGGGCCCGGAGCTTGCCGATAGGCAGAAGTTGTCCGAGAGGTGCCTTGAAGTGGCCGGGAACGCCACAGCGGTCGGGTCCGTCGCGAACTCCACACCCGGCGCCGCGCCGCCTGCCGAGTAGACGAGCGGCACATATCCCTGCACCTGCGCGGGAACCGACGGGGCGAACAGGTTCCGGATCTTCGTCAGCCGGTCCACCGAGATGGGGGTTGCCTGCCCGGCGGTCGAGGTGAGCTTCGCCCAGTAAGCGGGCCGCCCGTCGACGCTTGTCGGGGCCCAGTCGGAGGGTGGGGTGAGCGCGGCCTCGCCGGCCCGGCCCTCCCCAATCGTGTTTCGGGTTGTCGGGAGCACTACCCATGCCGAGCCGCTCCAGTAGGACCACGCCGTTTCCACGGCGACGTCGCGGGAGGGCGCGTCCACGATGAACCGGTAGGAGGTCCCCGCGTGCAGCGTCACCCCCGACACCGGAACCTGCGTCCAGCCGACAACCGGCGAGGCGACATCGGCGGACCAAAGCTCCGATCCCGCAGGATCAAGCAGCCGCATGGTCACCCCACCGGCCGGGCTGCCGACCTTGGCGAGGAGCACGCGGGCATCGGTCGGCTGCATGTCGCGATCCGCCACGAACAACTCCCCTGGGACAGAGTACTCCGTGGCCGGCAGGGGCGAAATGGGCGCGAGTTCCTGGCTGAACATCGTCCCGCCGGCGGAGCGAAGGACCATGCGCGGCACCTGTCCGGTGGAGGACGCCCAGGCCGCCCCGCTCCTGTCCAGCACCGCCATCGAGCCTTCCGCCCCCGGGTCCGCGCCGACGGACTGGAGGGCGATCCAGTTCGAGGGACCCGGCTGCTTGTCGAGGGGGCTGAGCACCGGGGCCGCCTCGACGACGACCCAGTAGTACTGGCCCGCCGCAAGCGAGGTCGAGGGGACGGTCACCGAAACCCCCGTCGGAAAGCTCGCATCGGCGAAGGACGCGTCGGCGAAGGCCCCGGAGATCACGACCCCGCCCACCTTCACCTCGTTCAGCCAAGCATCGCTCGGAGCGCTGGCGGCGCCGGCGCGAATCCCGACCCGGTACTTCGGGGGGCTTGTCGCCCCGAGCCAGAGCCGAATCTCGTCCACCGAGCCGGCCGCGCCGGCGGTGAACCCGAGGTGCCGGTCTGGTCGGTCAGGGAGAAGAGGGCGGCGCCCGCAAGCGCCTCGAACGCCCAGGAGGCGTCGTAGTCGAGGACGTAGCCGAAGGGCGCGCCCGAGAGGGCGGGCGTCGCCGACCAGAAGAGCCCGTCCTCGGAGGAGTAGCGGCGGATGAGGCTCTCGGCGAAGGACTGAGGATCGGCCGCGTAGACGTAGAGGGATCCCCCGTCGGTCGCGATGACGGGGGCGACCCCGGCACCGATTGGCACAGGCGGCGCCCAGCTCGACGATCCGCCGGGAAGAGCGGTGTGGAGGACTTCGCCGCCGCCGGTTCCTGCAACCAGATGCAGGCGGCCGTCGGCCGACTCCGTGGCGCTCGGGGCGGCCGAGACGCCTGAGATCTCGATGAGAGTCTGGGCCCCGCCCCAGGCAGCCCCGGTCCACTCCGCCCACTGAAGGGTCGTCGGCGTCGCCTGGATGCAGAAGGTCCGGCTTCCCTGCCCGGCAAGCGTGTCCCCCGGAGAGGCGGCCCCGCAGGTGATCGGCGGCAGCCAGGTGCTCCCGGAGTCCTCGGAGAAGCTCGCGACGAAGTCGGTCCCGCCGAGCACGGGGTCCTTGCGCCAGAAACCGAGCGCGAGGCTCTCCCCCAGCAGGCCGGCCCCGCGATGCACGATGCTCGGATTCGAGACCGCGGCGCTGCCGTTCGTCGGGACCGTTCGCGGCACGCCCGCCGCCGATCGAAGCCCGAAGTTCAGCTCCAGCAGAAGAAGGCTCTGCGAGCCGGTAGCACCCCTGGTGTAGGCGAGAAAGAGGCGGTTGGGGCCCGTCAGGAAATAACACTGTCGTAGTTACAGCCTTGTGATTCGTGTTGGGAGCAACGAGTAGTTCCAGTCGCCGTGGAACTTGCCGGGCTTGATTCGGACAGTGGCGAGTTCTTCGTCGCTCACTTTGACGCCCTTG
>JACQXY010000062.1 GCA_016208485.1 Acidobacteriota bacterium
AGACCATCCAGAGAGGAGGCACGTAGCTCCCGGGACCGTGCCGGCGCTCGTAGGAGGCTTGCACGTCGTCGATGCCCTGCACCGTCCCGTTCCAGGAGTTGGTCGCGAGCACGCTGAGGATGTGCGGCAGCCGGATCTGGAGCACCGGGCGCCCGCCGAGGTTCCCGATCGTCAGCAGCGAGAAGCTCGCCCCGCGCTCGGTCTCATACAGCGCCTCCGCCGCCGCCATCTTCATCGGCTGCTGGCGCGCGACGAGCTGCGCCTGGCTGTGACCGACGAACGCCACCCCGGTCACCGCGAGGAACCCGGCGACGAGGGCGAGCCGGGCGGAGCGGCCGAACGCCGCGGCGTCCCGGCCGCGCGCCAGGTGGGTTGCGCTCACCCCGAGGACGAACATCGCCGCGGTCAGCACCGCCGCCAGGACCGTGTGCCCGATGATCCCGATCAGCGTCGAGTTGGAGATCATGGCGAAGAAGTCGGTCATCTCCGCGCGCCCCGAATCCGGGTTCAGGTGATAGCCGACCGGGTGCTGCATCCAGGCGCTCGCCGCAAGGATGAAGAAAGCGGAGATCTGGGTTCCGATCGCGACCGCCCAGATCGTGGCGAGGTGCACGCGCTCGGACAGCTTCCCCCGGCCGAAGATCCACAGGCCGAGGAACGTGGACTCGAGGAAGAACGCGACCAGCCCCTCGATCGCGAGCGGCGCGCCGAAGACGTCCCCGACGAACCTCGAGTACGAGGACCAGTTCATGCCGAACTGGAACTCGAGCACGATCCCGGTGACCACGCCGAGCGAGAAGCTGACGAGGAAGATGCTCCCCCAGAACCGAGTCATGCGACGCCAGGACTCGTCCCTGGTCCGGTACCACATGGTCTGCATGATCGCGACGAGGAGGGAGAGTCCGATCGACAGGGGGACGAACAGGAAATGGAACATGGTCGTGATCGCGAACTGCCAGCGCGCCAGGTGCACGGCGTCCATGCGGTTCCCCTTCCCCGTCGGAAGCCGAGCGGAATCCTACCCCTGGGGATGCGCATTCGTCTCCGCGGGCGCGCGCGCGGTATACCTACCCTGACGAGAGCACGCAGGGGGAGGTTCTCCGCATGGATGAGATGCAGATCCTGTCGCAGCCGGTCGCGCTGCCGGAAGGGGTCGACTTCGAGGAGTACATCGTCGCCACCTACCTCGCGGCCTACCCGGCCGCGGTCCCGCTCCCGAAGCTCGCGCCGTTCTTGGCCGTCGAGCAGAGCACCGGGACCTGGGTGCCGGTGCCGGGGGAGACCCCGGAGATGCGCGCGCGCCACGTCGCCAAGGTGATCGGCGTCTACGAGGTCCCCGACCTCGAGTTCGAGATCCCCGCCGGCACCGAGACACGCAACTGGCTCATCCAGGTGGCCTTCCCGGAGGTGAACATCGGCGAGCAGATCCCGATGCTGCTCACCGCCGTCGTCGGGAACATCTCCATGGGCGGCAAGATCAAGCTCGTCGACGTGCGCTTCCCCCGCAAGTACATCGCGGGCTTCAAGGGCCCGAAGTTCGGGATCGACGGAGTGCGGGAGCGCCTCGGCGTCTACAAGCGGCCTATCCTGAACAACATGATCAAGCCCTGCACCGGATACCCCGTGGAAGTCGGCGTCCAGCTCTTCCGTGAGGCCGCGCTCGGCGGCAGCGACATCGTGAAGGACGACGAGCTGATCGCCGACGCCTCCTTCAACTCCGTGGCCGATCGGGTCAAGGCGTACATGCGGGTCGAGAAGGAGGTCTACGAGGAGACCGGCGAGCGCACGCTCTACTCGGTCAACATCTCCGACGGCGTCCCGAAGGTGTTCGAGAACGCCCGGCGCGCGATCGAGATGGGCGCAAACGCGATCATGATCAACTACCTCGCCGTCGGGCTCCCCGTCATGCAGGCGCTCGCGGAGGACCCCGCGATCGACGTGCCGATCCTCGCCCACATGGACGTGGCCGGCGCGTTCTACATGTCTCCCTGGCACGGGATCAGCTCACACCTGATGCTCGGCAAGCTCCCGCGCCTCGCCGGCGCGGACATCGTGGTGATCCCCGCCCCGTACGGGAAGGCGCCCGTGATCGACGACAAGTTCATGAGCGTGGCGCGCAACCTGACCTTCCCGTTGCACGGGCTGAAGCCGACCGTGCCGATGGCCTCCGGGGGCATCGCGCCCTCCATGGTCCCACAGATCATGGGGGACCTCGGAAACGACATCGTGATCGCCGCCGGCGGATCGATCCACGCGCACCCGGGCGGGCCGCGCGCCGGCGCGAAGGCCTTCCGTCAGGCGATCGACGCGACCATGGCGGGGATCCCGATCCGCGACGCGGTCGCGAACAACCCCGAGCTGGCGACGGCGGTCCAGCTCTGGGGAGACCCGTTCGGCAAGGGCGTCCGGCAGTAGCGATCCGTCCGGCGGCAGCGATCCGAAGGGAGCGGCGATGAGCAAGGTCACGGTGCTCGGTGGGGCCGGCGCGGTCGGCAGCGTCGCCGTCCGGACCCTGGTTGGGATCAAGCCCTTCGACGAGATCGTCGTCGCCGACGCGAACGAGGCCAAAGCGAAGGCGATCGCCGCCCAGCACGGCAAGGGCGTGTCTGCCGCGCGCGTCGACGCCGGCGACGGCGCGAGCATCCAGAAGGTCGTGAAGGGCTCGACCGTCGTGCTGAACTGCGTCGGCCCGTTCTACAAGTACGCCCCGACCGTGCTCGGCGCGGTCGCGGGCTCGGGCATCAACTACGTCGACGTCTGCGACGACTACGACGCGACCCAGAAGCTCCTCGCGATGAACGACGAGGTGAAGGCGGCCGGAGTCTCAGCGCTCATGGGCATGGGCAGCTCGCCGGGGGTCGCGAACCTGATCTCGAAGGTCTGCGCCGACCTGCTGCTCGACTCGACGGAGGCGATCGACATCTACCACGCCCACGGCGGGGAGCCCGAGGAGGGCCGCGCCGTCATCGCCCACCGCATCCACTCGATGGTGAGCGACATCCCGGTGTTCCTCGACGGGCGCTTCCAGACGGTGCAGCTCTTCGAGGAAAGCGGCCGCGCGCTCGAAGAGGACGCCGAGTTCGAGAGCATCGGGACCTACAACGTCTACCCGTACCCCCACCCGGAGACCCTGACGCTCCCCCAGCACATCCCGGGGCTTCGCCGAGTCACGAACCTCGGGCTCGTGCTGCCGGCGATCTACGCCGAGCTGATCAAGGCGACCGTGCGCTCGGGGATCGTCTCCGAAGAGCCCCTCGACGTGCTCGGCGCGCCGGTCGTGCCGAT
Organism: Acidobacteriota bacterium; assembly: GCA_016208485.1. Taxonomy (GTDB): domain Bacteria; phylum Actinomycetota; class AC-67; order AC-67; family AC-67; genus JACQXY01. The sequence goes on from JACQXY010000062.1 coordinate 3,286, forward strand.
CGAGTTCGCCATCTCCCACATCCTGTCGGAGCGCCCGCGACTCACCAGGGAAGCCGGCCTCACCCAGGCGATGGGGTGCCTGAAGATCGTCATCCGCGGGACGAAGGACGGCAAGGCGACGGTCTATACGTTCTCGATGTCCTCGGTCGGCCGGGGCATGGGCGAGGGAACCGGGATCCCGGCGGCGCTCGGCGCGGTCATGATGGCCTCGGGCGACGTCAAGGGGCAGGGCGTCCTCCCGCCGGAGGCGTGCGTGGACCCGCTGAAGTTCCTCGGCCTCGCGAGCAAGACCATGCAGTCGGGCGGGGGGCGCCTGCCGATCTCGATCCGCCGCACGGTCGAGGGCGGCGCGGAGGAAACGATCGACGCAGCCGCGATCCTGTCGGCGCTTCCGGGCTGAGCCCGAGCGGCGTTCATGGCAAAGACCGGCGACTGCATCATCGCTCACGACCTCGGCACGAGCGGGAACAAGGCAGTGCTCGTCGACACCGCCGGGCGGGTGATCGGCGCGAGCTTCCACGCCTACCCGATCCACTACCCGCACCCCGACTGGGCGGAGCAGGACGGCGAGGACTGGTGGGGAGCCGTCACCACCGCGACGAAGGACCTCCTCTCGTCGACCGGCGTCGCCCCGGAGCGGATCGCCGCGGTCACCTTCGGGGCACAGCTTCTCGGCCTGGTCCCGATGAGCGCCTCCGGGGAGACGCTCCGCCGCCCGATCATCTGGCTCGACAGCCGCGCCGGCGACCAGGCCCGCCGGCTGATGCGGCGCTTCGGCGGCCCGGGGATCTTCCGGCTCGCGGCGGGCGCGACGCTCTCCGGCAAGGACGGCTTGCCGAAGCTGCTGTGGCTGAAAGAGCGCGAGCCCGAGGTCTACTCCAAGATGGCCTGCTTCCTCGACGTCGGGGGCTACCTCGTTCACCGCTGCACCGGACGCATGTCGATGGAGTGGGCCGGCGCGTCCGCGTTCGGGCTCGACCTGAAGAAGAAGCGCTGGATGGCGGGACTGATTCGCTTCATCGGGTTCGACCCGGCCAAGCTCCCGGCGCTCGTGCGCACGACCGACGTCGTCGGGCCCCTCACGCGTGAGGCGGCCTCCGCCTGCGGTCTGCTCGAGGGAACTCCGGTGGTCGCGGGGACCGGGGATGTCGCGGCCGCCGCCGTAGGCGCCGGCGCGGTCGCCGAGGGCGACGGCCACCTGTACCTCGGGACCTCGGGGTGGATCAGCGTCGCGACGTCGCGGAAGCCGCGCGGCAAGCACGGCATCGCCCTGATCCAGTCGGCCGACCCCGCGCGCAACCTGATCTTCGGCGAGATGGAGACCGCCGGCGCGTGCGTCGCCTGGCTCGCCGATCAGCTCTTCCGCGCCGAGATCGAGCGCGGCGGGCGGGCGGAGGCCTACCGAGCCATGGACGAGGCCGCGGCGAGCGTCCCCCCGGGATCGGGGGATCTGGTGTTCACGCCGTGGATGTACGGCGAGCGCGCCCCGATCAGCGACACCGACGTGCGCGCGGCCCTCTTCAGCCTCGGAGCCGATCACACGCGCGAGCACATCGTGCGGGCCGTCTTCGAGGGCGTCGCCTACAACTTCCGCTGGTTGCTGGAGAACATGGAGCGGGACTTCGGCGTTCGCCTGCCGGCTCTGCGCGTGGTCGGGGGCGGCTCGAAGAGCGCTCCGTGGATGCGGATCCTCTCCGACGTCACGGGACGACCGGTCGAGACCGTCCGCAACCCCCTTGAGGTCGGCGCGGTCGGGGCCGCGCTCACTGCGGCGGTCGGACTCGGGATGCATCCGGACTTCGAGTCGCTCCGGCGCGTGGTCCTGCCGGCCGCCGTCTACCGGCCGCGCGCCGAGAACCGCGCGACCTACGACTTCTTGTTCGGCGTCTACAAGGACACCTACCGGAGCCTCAAGGGCCTGTACCACCGGATCGGCCAGAGGCGCGCGCGCCAGACCGAGGCCGCGCGCCGCGCTGGCTGACGCCGCCAGGACCTCGCCGGGCTTCCGCGCGCCGGCTGACAAGTTCTGCGCGCCGGCCGACGGCCTCCGCGCGCCGGCCGGGCGCGACGTAGCGCATGATCGGCCGCGCGCCGCGCCGCGCGACCTCCCGGAAACCGGCCTCCTCGAACATCGACCGGAGCCCCAACTATCCCTCGCTTGCGGAGGGGACCGCGGTTCCCTACGGCGCCTACGACGTCGCTCGCAACCAAGGATTCGTGTCGGTGGGTCGCTCGGCAGACACTGCGGAGTTCGCCGTCGAGGCGATCCGCCGCTGGTGGCGCCTGGCTGGCCGTCGCCACTGCCCGAAGGCCCTGACGGCGAGCCGCTGGTGAGCTACGACACGGTCGTGAACCTGATCGCCGGGACCCGCACCAAGACCGGGTTGAAGATCAAGGCCCTGCTCGACGAGCGGACCTACGAGAAAGGCGTCAAGGTCACCGATGAGGAACTCGACCGCGTACAGGTGTCCCGTCACCGCACGTTCCCGGATTGGAATTACACGATCCCGCCTCACCAACGCGCGCGACGCATCCCGAAGCAGAGCTAGAGTGCAACGTTTGTCTTATGGAGACCTCTTGGTGTTCACCAGGCCGCGTCCACGCTCGAGAAGATCAGCGGAGGCGCGCCCGCCTCCAGGCCGAAGACGTACTCTCCCGGCGCCCCCTGGACCACTTCCAGATGGTCGGAGTAGAGCTGGCCGCGAAGCGAGAGCACGCCCGCCTCCGACCGCATCCAGGCGGTCGCGCCGCGACGGAACCGGACAGGTAGCGTGCCCCTCACGGCCGTCCCGCGAAGATCCCACTCCCGCGCGAGCGTGATTCCGGTCCGGCCCCACCGGGCGCCCCGGACCCTGCCTTCCCACTCGACCGTCACCCGGCTCGGCGCGTCCGCGGCGCACCAGACAAGGACCCGGTGGGTGCCGGCGGGCCACTCGGCCTGGACGCCTTCCACTGTCGGGGCGTGGGGTTGGATGCTCGGCCAGTAGGCCCCGAGCAGGCCGTCTACCCCGCGCTCGAACATCAGGCACACGTCCGTGCGCCCTGGGGCGAGTGTCTCCATGAACATCTTCACGCGCCCCGGCCCTTGGACCGTTCCGCTCCACCAGAGGGGGGCGGGTGCCGAGTGCCGCCGGACCGCTGCCTCGGACGGGGGTGCCCCGGCAAGGACCAAGACCAGGCCGAGGCAGACGGCCCAGCGCCTTCTCATGGGGTCGCGAAGGCGTAGGCCCCGCAGAACACCCGGGGGTTCTTGATGACGCAGTAGGCAGGTGTAGCGGCGTTCCAGGTGCGCCCCGCCGGCAGGTCCCACCACTGGTGGCTCGCCGCCGAGAGTGTCTGCCCCGGTGGCAGGACGAAGCCGACCGCGGGGAATGGGCACCTGAAGCCCGACCAGCACGTGTTGTGGACGATCTCGGTCTTGCCTGCCCACACATGAACATCCGTCGCGTATGGCACGGGAGGGGTCCCCGCGCAGATTCCCTTCGCTTCGCCTGAGACCTTCCCCCGCACCTGTATGGGCGACCGGTCCACCGTCACCTCCTCGACGAGCATCGAGACGGCGGCGGTGCAGACAGTCTGGGCGGTGCCTGTCGCGACCGCGGTACCTCCTGCCCCGATGATCGGGGTGGCCTGGGCGCCGGAGGATGCAGGCACCAGGGCGAGAACCAGACTGAGAAGTACGATCCGCTTCATTCCCCCTCCTCTCCGCTTGCGGTGGTCCCCTCCGTGCCCGGCTCACCTCCTCGTCTCGATCCGCCGCGGGCGGTCGTCGGTTCCGTGCAATCCCCTCTGCCTCCACCCCGCGACAGCCCTGGCCCTTGGACGGGCCGCGAGCATCCTCCATCCGCGGGGCGAAATGGTCAAGTCCTACCGCCCCGGGCCTCGCTGGGGCTCCGCGCGCCGGCGGCCTCCGCACCCCGGCCGCGCGCGACGTAGCGCATGATCGGCCGCGCGCCGCGCCGCGCGACCTCCCGGAAGCCGGCCTCTTCGAACATCGACCGGAGCCCCATGTAGGAGGCGGTGGCGGGCGCGCGCGTCCCTCCTTCGACGGGGTAGCCCTCGACGATCCGCGCGCCGCGGCGGGTCGCGTGACGCACCGCCGCCCGCAGGAGCGCCGACCCGACGCCTTCCCCGCGGTGGGCCCGGTCTACGAAGAAGCAGACGATCGACCAAACCGAGCAGTCGTCCACGCGCGCGAGCGTGCGCGAGCGTTCCAGGCGCCCGAACTCCTCGCGCGGGGCGACCGAGCACCAGCCGACCGGGCGGCCGCCCACGTAGGCGAGCAGCCCGGGGACCCGGCCGGAATCCACGATCCGCTTGAGCGCCCGGCGGTTCCCTGCTCCCTTGCGGGCGCCGGACCCGACCCCGCGCGAGAACTCGGCCTCCGTCGTGCGCCACCACATGCACCAGCAGTTCCCGTAGGCGCCGCTCGGCCCGAAGAGCGCCGAGAGGTCGGCCCATCGCTCGGGGGTTCCCGGGTGGATCTCGAGACGCGAACTCACGCGCTCAGTCCCCCTGCGTGCCGCCTCCGGTACGCGCGCGTCTTCGCGCGGTTCCCGCACACCCGCATCGAGCACCACACCCCCGACCTGTTCTTCGAGCGATCGTAGAATGCCCGCCGGCAGGAGTCCTCGACGCACGCCTTGAGCCGGCTCCACGTCCCCGCGGTCATCGAGGCGAAGACGATCCCAAGCATCAGTCCGATGGCGCCGTCCACTCCCCCGGCGGCCGGCTCGAGCCACGAGGTCCCATCGACCTCGAACCCGACGAGCAGATGAGCCTCGGCCGCCGCGCCGTTGAGGACGTCGGTCGCCGACGGGTCCAGGGGCTCGCCGGTGCTCGCGAGCAGCAGCGCGCGCAGCGCCTCCCGGACCTCGATCAACCTCCGGACCGAGCCGTCATCGAGATCTGACCGAGGCGCGACCAGTCCGTGCCGGGCCATCCACGTCGCGGCCCGGAGAGGATCCCCCAGCCGGTCGATCCCGGCCTCCACGTCGCCTGTGTTGACGAAGGCCTGGACGATCGCGAGGTCGCCGGGAGCCGGCGCGCGGCGCCCCGGTTGCGCGCCCGGTTCGGTCCCCATACGGTCGTCAAGCGCAGTCATGCCCGAACCACTCTATCACTCTAGCGGGTTACGTCAATGAAACTGAGACGCCAGCATATACTCGTGCCAGGTGCCCCCGGGCAACTGGCATATTACGTTTGCCGGTTCATATGGAGACGGCACCGGGCCGCGCCCCCCCATAGGGCGTCGCTCGTTTACAGTAGGGCAATCGGACCAGCCCTCGGGGTACAGCCGACCCTTATCGCCCCGGCCCATGGGAGGGACACTCGTGTGCGGAAGCAGAATGCATAGGAGAGGGCTGCGGTCGCGCACCGTCCGGCGCGCGGTGCCGGCGCTGCTCGCGATCGCCCTGGCCACCACCGCCTGTGGCACGCGAGTCGACCGCGAGGAGTTCTACCGCTCGCTCGCGAGCCAGCCCGGCACCGGCCAGGCGCCCGGGCAGCAGCCCGGCGGGGCGGCGCCCGGGGGAGAGACCCCGGTGAGCGGGGTCCCCGGCGGCCCCACGCAGGTTCCCGGCGGCTCCCTGCCCACCTCGACGGCGGCACCCACGACCACGGGAAGCCCGACCGGGTCCGGTTCCGGGTCCTTCTCGAACGTGTCCTCGGCTGTGATCGGAAACACGATCCGCATCGGGTTCCATCTCCCCGAGACCGGCGCCGCACCGCTGCCCACCGACTACCGCGACACGATCAACGCGGTCACGGAGTACTTCAACGCCGAGCAACGGCCCCACGGGCGCACAATCGAGTTCATCGTCGCCGATGACGGATACGACGCCCAGAAGGGCCTCGCGGCCTGCAAGAAGATCGCCGGGAGCAACCCTCTGCTCGCCGTCGGCCACACGATGCCCGCGGCCCAGGACGCGTGCGCCCGCCTCTTCGGCGAGCGCGGGATCCCCTACTTCATGCGAGGCACCTACCCCGAGATCCTTCGCAACCGCTCCCTTTCCTGGTTCGGGACCGTCTCCGACGACCGCCAGGGGCGCATGCTCGCCGAGTACGTCCTGAAGCGCCTCGGAGGGGTGGGCCGCAAGTCGGCCGTCGTCTTCCAGAACGACCAGGTTTCCGCGCGCGACAACTTCGTCGCGACCATCAAGGCCGGCGGGGGCAAGATCGCCGCCGTCGAGGAGTCGGTCCCGCGCCAGCCCGACTACGCGGCGACCGTGCAGAAGCTGATGGACGCCGGCGCGGAGTACGTGCTCCTCAGCATGCCGCCGGTCGACGCGATCAAGCTGTCGGTCCAGGCGCAAGGGCAGGGATACCACCCCCAGTGGCTCGGCGGCGGCACCTGGTGGAACTACAACATGGTCCTGGAATCGGCCGGCATGGCGCTCGACGGGGCGATCGTGCTCTCCCCGTGGCCCTCCATCGACTCGGCCGGGGCCGACGAGTTCAAGCGCGTCTACAAGAAGTACCGGCCCGACAAGGAACCGGACGACATCGGGCTCGTGATGTGGGGCTGGACGAACCTCATCCATGAAGCGCTCGCGAAGGCGGGGCCAAACCTCAGCAGGCGGGCGCTCGCCCAGGCGCTCCAGACCTTCCGCTTCAACAAGCCGTACTGGCTGCCGATCGCCTACACGCCGTCGGATCACATCGGCGCCGACTCGGTGGCGGTGTTCCGCGCAGATGGACAGGCCAGGCGCTGGCGCCAGATCTCGGGGTTCACCTCCGGCTTCTAGCCGAGGGGGTCGCATGTTCAGGTACCTGCTCCTCGGAATCCTCACCGGATCCGCCTATGCGCTGCTCGCCGTGGCGTTCGTCCTCGTCTACAAGGGCACCCGGGTGTTCAACCTCGCCCAGGGCGAGATCGGGGGCATCGGCCTCTACATCGCCTGGGTCCTCACCGCGAAGGTCAACCTGCCGGTGGCCGTGGCCGCGCTCGTCGGCATCGCGGGGTCCGCGGGCGTGGGGCTCCTCATGGAGCGAACGCTGATCCGCAGGGTGATCGACAGCACCCCCCTGTCGGCTCTCGCCTGCACCCTCGGGGCCGCGCTCACGCTCGGCTACGCGGAGGCCTTCATCTGGGGCTACAACATCCAGACCTTCCCCTCCCCCGTCGGCAACGGGAGATTCCACCTCGGGACGGTCACCGTGACCGCGCCGCGCGTCGCATCCCTCGTCGCGGCGGCCGCCGTCGCCGGGGGACTCGCCCTCTTCCTTCGGCGCACGCGCCTCGGGCTCGCGGTGTGGGCGGCCACCTCCGACCAGGCGCTCGCGCGGATGTCGGGCGTCTCGGTGGACCGGGTACGCGCGCTCGTTTGGGCGCTCGGCGGGGCGCTGTCGGGGCTCGCGGCGATCCTGCTCGGCACCATCTACACCTTCTTCCCCCTCGCCAACACGCTCTTCCTCGTGCGCGCGCTCGCCGCGGCGCTGCTCGGAGGGCTCACGAGCCTTCCCGGCGCCTTCGTCGGGGGGATCTCGCTCGGCGTCCTCGAGGCACTCGTCGTCTGGCGGACGGGCGTCGGGGGAGCCGTCGACACCGCGATCGTCGTGCTCATGATCGCGGTGCTGCTCGTCCGGCCGGGAGGGCTCCTCGGTGAGCGCGCGCGGTAGGCGGATCGGCGTGAAGCCCGGCCCGGCCCTGCTGGGCGCCGGACTCGTCGCCGCAGTCGCCGCGGCGCCGTTCCTGAACGAGTACCTCCTCTACGTTCTCGCCCTCGTCGCCATCCAGATGATGGCCGTGCTCAGCCTGAACGTCCTGATGGGCTACGCCGGGCAAGTCTCGCTCTCCCAGGCCGCGTTCGTCGGAATCGGCGCCTACGCCACGGCCCAGTTCGCACAGTGGAGCGTCCCCTTCCCGCTCACGATCGTGCTCGGCACGCTCGCGACGGCGGCCGCGGCCGCGATCATCGGCCTCCCGTCGCTTCGGATCCGGGGCCTGGAGCTCGCGGCGACCACCCTCGCCTTCGGCATCGCGGCCGAGCGCCTGCTGTTCGCCCGCCCCTGGGACAAGGCCTCGACGATGGGCGTCCCGGTGCCGCGGCCGGCCGTCATCAAGGGGGACGGAACGTTCTTCGCCGCCGCGCTCATCGCGCTCCTCGTCCTCGTCGCGCTGGACGCATCGCTCAGGCGCAGCCGGCTCGGGCGCGCCTTCTACGCGGTGCGATACCGCGAGGACACCGCCGCCGCGCGCGGCATCCCGGTCGGGGCGACCAAGCTCTCCGCCTACGCCGTGAGCGGGCTCTACGCGGGGCTCGCCGGCGCCCTGTCCGCCTACCTCATCGAGCAGGTCACCCCCGGCGCCTTCGACGTGTGGCACTCGCTGCTGTACGTGGCCGCCGTCATCGTCGGCGGGATCGGGTCCTGGAGCGGAGTGCTCGTCGCCGCGGCCATCTTCTCCGGACTCCCGGAGCTGCTCAGGCCGGTCGCCGCCTACGCCCCTCTCGTCGGCGCGATCCTGCTCATGCTCGCCCCTCCGCTCCGGCCGGAGGGTCTGTCCTTCATCCTCGATCGCGCGATCGGCGCGCCCCGGCGCCGGGCGAAGCCGGCGCCCACCGCCGCCGACGACGGACTGGCTCTGTCCGGCTCGGTCGCCGCGCTCGGGCCACCGCGCCGCCCGGTGTCGCTGTCGGTGCCGGTCCGGACCCTCCTTTCGCTCGAGGACGTCTGCCTCGCCTTCGGGGGACTCCAGGTGCTGCGCGGCACGACCATGGAGGTGCGCCGGGGCGAGATGGTCGGCCTGATCGGACCGAACGGCGCCGGGAAAACCACGCTCTTCAACTGCGTGTCCGGCTTCGTCGTCCCGCAGTCCGGCCGCATCCGATACCGGGACCACGACCTCCTCGCCCTTCCCTCGCACGCCCGCTCGGCGCTCGGGATCGTCCGCACCTTCCAGCAGGTCGGGCTGTGCGGGCCGCTGACGGTGCGCGAGAACGCCCTCCTCGCCCAGCACGCGATCGAGCCGTACGGAGCGGTCGCCGGGCTGTTGCGAGCGCCGTGGGCCGGGCGCGCGGAACGGCGCGCCGCCGCGCGCGCCGACACCGTCCTCGAGCTGCTCGGCCTCGACGGCCTTGCCGGCGAGGCGGTCCGCAACCTCCCGCACGGCACGCAGCGCCTGGCCGAGGTGGCGGCCGCGGTCGCATCCGGGCCGGAGCTGCTCCTGCTCGACGAGCCGGCGGCCGGGATGGACCCGGACGAGGCGCACCGCTTGGCCGAGCGCCTCGCCGCGCTGCACCGCGCGCTCGGGGTCACCGTCCTCATCATCGAGCACCATGTGCCGCTCGTCGCCGGCCTGTGCAACTACGTGTACGTGCTCGGCGAGGGGCGGGTGATCGCCCAGGGAAGCCCCGCGGAGATCCAGCGCGACCCGCAGGTGATCGCCGCCTACCTCGGCGAGCAGGCGGGCGATCCGGAGGCCCGGCGCGAAGCCCGGCGCGCGGCCGCCGACCGGCGCGCGGAGGAGGCGGTCGCCGGTGTCTAGCGTCCTTGCGATCGACGGGCTGGTCGCAGGATACGGCTCCGCGCGAGTGCTGAACGGCGTCGACGCGGAGGTGGAGGAGGGCGAGGTCGCCGTGATCCTCGGCGCGAACGGCGTCGGCAAAACCACCACGCTGCGCGCGGTGTCGGGGTTCCTCAGGCCCTGGGCCGGGCAGGTGCGCCTCGACGGGCGCCCCCTCGGCCGCGTCACCCCCGAGCGGGTCGTGCGACTCGGGGTCGGCGTGGTCCCGGAGCCGCCGGGGGTATTCCGGGACATGAGCGTCCTCGACGTCCTGCGCGTCGGGGCGTTCTCGCTCCCCGACCGGCGCGCCGGCGACGAGCGGCTCTCGTGGGTGCTGCGCGCCTTCCCGCTCCTCGCCGAGCGCCGCGCGCAGCGCGCCGGAAGCCTGTCGGGAGGCGAGCAGCGCCAGCTCGCCGTCGCGCGCGCCATGATGGGACGCCCCCGGCTCCTGCTGGTGGACGAGGTCTCGATGGGCCTGTCCCCGACCATGGTCACGACGATCTTCGACCTGCTCGACCGGCTCCGGCGCGAGGAGGGGATCACCGTCCTGATGGTCGAGCAGAACGTCTCGGCCCTCGACGTCGCCGACCGCGCCTATGTCATGGAGAAGGGCCGTATCGTCCAGGAGGCGAGGGGCGCGGAGCTTCGGCGCGCACGGGCAGGCGCCGCGCGCGCCTACCTCGGCGCCGGCGCGGCCTCCTCCCCCGAGGAGACCACCGGTCCCGAGGCGGCAACCGTCACCACAACCAAACGTGCGCCGCGGCGCGCCCCTGCCGGGGCAGCCGCATCGAAGGCAAGGAGGTAGTCATGCGCAAGACAGCCCTCATCGCGGCGGCGGTGCTCGCCGCAGGAGCGATCGGTCTCACCGGCGGCCCGGGGTTCGGGACCGCGGCGCCGGCTCCCGCGCGCGCGCGCGCATGGGCGGTGCGCATCGCGATCACATCCCAGAACCAGGAGCTGCTCCAGGCGGCCGACGCCTCGTCGGAGGGCGGTTCCAAGCCGACCGCGACGGCGGTGCCGGGCGCGATCGGCGGGCAGAGCCCGTTCGGCGCAACGGCCTCGCCCGAGCACCCGTTCGCCTCGAGCACACCGCTCGACTGGCAGGACTCGACCGGGAGCGGCTACGCCGAGGGAAGCTACGCCGAGGCGCGCGTGGAGGGCCCCACCGCCACCGCGCGCACGGGGTTCTCCTCGGTCGGAGGCACCGGTTTCGCTGTGGCCAACATGGCGCTCACCTGGGACCAGCAGGAGCAGCTCATGAACCAGTGGATCGACACGAACCACCGGGTCTTCGATCCGCTGAACGCGGAGATGGATGCGCTCGGCGCCGCCCTGTCGCCGCTCGGGATCCGGATGCCGCACTTCGAGCCGATGGCAGGGCTCGGATGGATCGACGTCCTGCGCGCCCAGAACGTCTCGTCGGGAACCGAGACGACGTCCGCCCCAGGGTTCTCCTCGGCGCGCGCGCGCACCTCGCTCGCCGCGGTGAGGCTCTTCGGTGGATTCATCGAGGCCGAGGGGATCTCGGCCGAGGCGGTGTCGGAGAGCGCAGGCGGCACCGACGACCGCCGCGCCGTCGCCCGCATCGCGAAGCTGCGGATCGCCGGCGTCGAGACGATCGCCGACTCCGCCGGGATCCGAGTCGCCGGGAACGACCTGCTCTCGCGCGCCGTGCTCCAGCCGGTACTCGACGCGGCGCTCGGCGGGCTGCAGACCGCCGGCGTGACGATTCGCGTGCTCGATTCGCGCGAAGCCGGGGACCTCCGGGAGGCGTCGGCGCTCCAGATCGAGATCGCCTCGCCGGGCGGCACCGCGCTCGTGTCGATCGCCCACGCGGAGGCGAGCGCCGCCTCGGTCGGATGGGGTGCCTCGGTCGCCCCGGCGGCCCCGACGCCTCGGGCATCTGAGCCGCCGGCCGTCGAGGAGGTCCCGGCCTGGGAGCCGGCTCCGGCGGTTTCCGAGCCGGCCTACGTGCCTCCCGCGGCCGCGCCGACAGAGCTGGCCGCGCCGGCCTGGGTGCCGAGGCCGGGGCCGCGCGCGCGCCAGATGTCTCAGTCCGCGGTGCGCTCGCTGCGCACCTCGTACCTGCTGCTGTTCGTGCTCGGAGGGCTGCTGTCCGCCCTCGTGCTACCGGCGCTCGCCCGGCCGGTTCGCCCGGCGAGGACGTGAAAGGTGGGAAGCACATGATGGATCGCAGGTATCGAATCGGCCTTGGATTTGCCCTCGCCGCGGCGGGGGTAGTGGTGGCAATCGCCGGTTGGATGGGAGTGAGCAACGAGACCGAGGTCGCCTTCCAGCTCCCGTACTTCGCGAGCGCCGGAGTCGGAGCGCTGCTGCTGTTCGGAGCGGCCGCGACCCTCCTCCTCAGCGCGCAGTTCGACCGCGACGAGAGCCGCGTCGACGACCTCGAGCGCGCGGTGCGGGGCCTCGCCGAGGAGGTCGCGCGCCTCGCCGACGAGCTGACGCCGGCGCGCGGCGCGACTCCGGCGATCCTTGGGACCGACGGCGCGCGGGAACCGGAGCGAGCGGCGCGCGCCTCCGCGAGCCGCTAGCACGCTGCCGGGCGCCGGCGAGCCGCCGGCGCCACCCGGGCCTCGCGAGCCACGCCGTCCGGCGGGGCTCCGTGCGCCCCGCTTCTCCTCTCGCGGTCGGTTCCGCTCCATTCTCGTACGGATCTGCGCCCGCATACGATAGTGAACTCGTACGAGAATGAGGCGCGGCGCTCCGCTCCGCTCGTGGGGGAGCGGGGGGAGCGGCGGACGCGCGGAGGCCGGAATCTGGTAGGTTTCCCAGCCGTGAGCACGCCGACTCGCAACCGCGCCGACGCCCTGGACTTCCTCGGCGTCGATGCCCTCCTCTCGGAGGAGGAGCGCATGATCCGGGACACGGTCCGGCGCTTCGTTCGCGAGCGCGTGCTCCCGGACGCCGGCGGTTGGTTCGAGCGCGGCGAGTTCCCCCGCGAGCTGGTCCCCGAGCTTGGGAAGCTCGGGCTCCTCGGAATGCACATCGATGGCTACGGGTGCGCCGGCGCGAGCGCCGTCGCCTACGGCCTCGCCTGCATGGAGCTCGAGGCCGGCGACACCGGGGTTCGGAGCTTCGTGTCCGTGCAGGGGTCGCTCGCGATGTACTCGATCCTGCGCTGGGGCTCCGAGGAGCACAAGCGGGAGTGGCTCCCTCCGATGGCCGCCGGCGAGCGCATCGGTTGCTTCGGCCTGACCGAGCCCGACTCGGGAAGCGATCCGGGCAGCATGCGCACGACGGCGAAGACGTCCGGAGGGGACTGGATCCTGGACGGGACCAAGATGTGGATCACGAACGGCGGGATCGCCGACGTGGCGGTGGTGTGGGCGCGCGCGGAGGACGGGATCCGCGGCTTCCTGGTGCCGGCCGGCACGCCGGGCTTCTCGGCCCGCGACATCCACGGGAAGATGTCGCTCCGGGCCTCGGTCACCTCCGAGCTGGTCTTCGACGGGTGCCGCGTGCCCCGCGACATGATGCTCCCGGAGGCGCGCGGCCTCCGGGGACCACTCTGTTGCCTCGACGAGGCGCGCTACGGAATCGCTTGGGGCGCCGCCGGAGCGGGGCGCGCCTGCTATGAGGCGGCGCTCGCATACGCGAAGGAGCGGACCCAGTTCGGAAAGCCGATCGCCTCCTTCCAGCTCACCCAGCGGAAGCTCGTGGAGATGCTCCTTGCGACCAACCGCGCCGCTCTGCTCGCGCTGCACGTCGGCCGGATGAAGGACGAGGGCCGCCTCGCCCCGGAGCAGGTGAGCCTCGCGAAGCTCGCCAACGTGCGCGACGCCTTGGAAGTCGCGCGCTCGGCGCGCTCGGTGCTCGGCGCCAACGGGATCTCGCTCGAGTACCCGGTGATCCGCCACATGAACAACCTCGAATCGGTCTTCACCTACGAGGGCACGAACGAGATCCACACGCTGATCATCGGCCAGGCGATCACCGGGCTGAGCGCCTTCCAGTAAGCCGCCGCCCCCTCCCGAGCGCGATCCTCACGGGCACCAATCGAAGTCGAACTGACCCGGCACGCGCGGGATGACGCTCCCGTAGCCGGGACGGCAGGTCAGGTACGGCCCGCCGTCCAACACGTCGATCACCTCGCCAGTCAGCCAGAAGTGCTCCTTCTGGTCGGCCCCGCGCGGGTCGCGTCGCGGGTCCTCGTGCGGGTCTCCCCCGTCCTCGCGCGGCGGAATGTTGGCGTTCGGCGGCGGGTAGTTGCCGGAGTCCCAGTAGACGAGCGCGGAGCCCGCCCAAGGGGCGACGTTCCCATCGCCGTCGCGCGGGAACGGCTCGAGCCCGAAGTACGGCTCCACCGCCCAGTGCCGCCCGGCCATGAGCGCGGTGTCCATCACGCGCGCGCCGATCGTGCGCGCCTCCACCTCGGCGGCGAAGTTCGTGACCTGGAAGTCGCCGAGCGCCGCGTGCATCAGCACCCGGTGCGCGGGAGTGTTCTGGTAGGGGTCGGTCGTCATGTGCTGCGCGTAGCCGTCGGCCTCCGCCCGGTCCCAGAGCATCTGGAGCAGCGCCATCACGAGCTGCTGCTCCTGCTTGTTCGGAAACATCGTGTAGAGCACCGAGGAGTAGGACGGCAGGAAGTCCTCGGGATCGGGGTGGGTCGGGTCGGCGTCGGGGTTCACGAGCGGCCCCTCCCAGTCCGAGGAGCGGTTGAGCAGCGTCGAGTAGTTCATGCCGGTCACGCCGAGCGTCGCGCGCGTGAAGTCCACCGAGAGGGCCGTGAGCGCCCCGCCCATGATCCCGCCCTGGCTGTTGCCGTCGTAGAACAGCTCGCCGGTCGCAAACAGCGGGTTGCCGTCGGCGTCCTCGAACGCGGGGTCGGTCGCGAGGCCGCTGGGGTGCGCGAGCACGCGCCCGAGGTACAGGGCGTTCAGGAAACCCTGCTGCGACCGGTCGGCCATCGACGGCATGTTCGACGGATCGGCGAGCGTCGCCGCCGCGCCGGCGATGTCGTACTCGGCGAAGCCCATCCAGTTCGTCGCGCAGGGCATGAAGTTGCGCTCGCGGTCGCGGTCGGTCGAGCCTCCTCTGGACTCGTAGCGGCTCCCGAGCAGGCCGTGGCCGTAGATCGTCGGGTGAGACGGGCTCTCCGCGCCGGCCGTCGCGGGGATCGTGCATATGAATGCGGCATCGAGGGTGGGGATCGCGGGGTTCTGCATCGGGAGACCGTCGAGCCCGTACAGGAAGCGCGCCCCCGGCGGCGCCTGCGCCGGCAGCCCGGTGACGGGATCGGCCTCCGTCAGAGGCAGAGGCGGGCGGTCGAGGTAGTTCGGCACGGTGATCCTGCCCTCGACCCGGCGAAGCCGGGCGCCCTGGCCCGTCTGGTCGGTGACGTTCGTGACCTGGAAGCGAGGCGGAACCCCCTCGATCGCGGCGTTGGCGAGGTCCACGTCCCCGAGCTGCGCGAAGGCGTCGTCGCGGATGTGCAGGACCCGCTCGCTGAGGTTCCGTCCGGACGCGACGGTGAATTGCCAGGCGAGAAAGAGCCGCGCGCGGTCGAATGCGTTCCCGCGCGCCCGCTCGGCCGTCTCGATCCTGCCGATGATGCCGCTCACCTCGGCGCGCCGGAACTCCTCGAACGTCGGGTCCCCTGCGGGCCCCGGAGTGTTGTCGCGGTAGGCCGCGAACTGCGCGCCGGCAGAGATGAAGGCGCCGCTTGCGTCCCGCATGTCGCGCAGGGCCACAAGGTAGCGGTTCCCCTCGAGGAAGTTGACGGCCGGCCGCAGGATCAGCAGGCGCTCGCCGTCGGTGGTGGCCGAGTTCAGGTCCATCTCGGACCAGAAAGGCCACCGCTCGCCGGTGGCTGCGTTGATGATCAGGATCGACGCGTCCGGGGCAGCGTAGCGGCCGATGTCGGCGAGGTGGTCGGCCGGGTCGTTCGGCCCCCCGGTGCTCAGCCCGGCCGTCCCCCACGTCTTGTGCAGATCCAGCCCCGGAACGAACGTGAGGACCATCGAGCCGGGAGAGAACCCATCGTTGCGGTCCCACTCCGCCGGGTCGATCGGCTTGCCGGCGACGCTGCGAGGCATCTCCACCGGGAGGAAATCGATGCGGCGCCCGGTGGCGGTGGTCGGATCGGCGCGCGTGAACCGGTCGCTCGGGAACGGGAGAAGGCAGAGGGCCTTGTCCAGCGGGTCGCAGGCCAGGCGAACGGGCGCGCCCTGGGCCGGCGCCGTCGCCGTGAGGCCCGCCAAGAGCGCCGCGGACACGATTCCATACACCAGTCGTCGGGTTCGAAGCACGATCGCACCTCCCAGAGGGGTTGCCGCAGACTCGGATGGGACTTCACTCGGATTCGACGTCCGAGTGGGAGTCTCCTTCTCCGGCCGGGAAAGCTTCTCCGGGTGGGATCGCGCTCAGCGAGGGGCGGCGCTCAGCGGCTGCGGTCTTTGCCGCCGCGCTTGTCGCGGCGCTTCCCTGCCGCCGCCGCCTTCTTGGCCTTCAAACGCAGGTCCTGCTTCTTGCGTCCGCTGTCGTGCTTCTGCTTGGCCACTCAAGCCTCCTATCGACGTCTGACGGAACCTTAGCAGGCGCGGGCCGCCGATCCCACCTTCGAAGAGGCGCCTGCAACCGGGCTCCGGACCCGCGCGCGAACTCTCCCGGAGATCCCTCAGGACCCGTCCCCGCCTCTTCCGAGACGGGTGACCGCGCCGGAGAGACGGCGCACCGCCCCGCGCGGGAGAGCGTGCGACAGCGAAGCGACCGCCTGATAGGCGAGGCCGGGAATGACGACCACCCTTCCGCGACGTAGCCCGCGGAGCCCCTCCTTCGCAACCCTCTCCGCAGTCATCCACAACTGCTCGGGGAGCTTCTCCCCCCCGCCGCCGCCGTGCTTCGTCCCCTCCGGCGCGCCGCCCGCGTCGCGGCGCTCATGGAACTCGGTGCGCGTGTAGCCGGGGCAGAGCGCCGACACGCGCACCCCGGTGCCGCCCAGCTCCTCGGCGAGGCCCTCGGTGAAGACCGTGACGAAGGCCTTGCCGGCCGCGTAGGTCCCGCCGAAGGGCTGCGGCACGATCCCGGAGACCGACGAGACGTTGAGGATCCCGCCCCGGCCGCGCGCGATCATCCCGGGGAGCACGGCGCGAGTGAGCCGCACCGGCGCCAGCACGTTGAGGCGAACCACGCGGTCCTCGCGGTCGAGGGGGATCTCGGCGAACGCCCCCGCGTTCCCGATGCCCGCGTTGTTGACCAGCAAGTCGATCGGACGATCTTCGTCGGCGAGCCGCGCCTCGACCATGGCGAGCTCACCGGCGTCGGAGAGATCTGCCGAGAGCACCTCGACCTGCACGCCGTGCCGGTCTCGCATCTCGGTCGCCAAACCGTCGAGCCGATCGGCTCGGCGCGCGACCAGGACGAGGTCCACGCCCTCCGCGGCCAGCTCGCGCGCGATTGCCGCCCCGATGCCGCTGGAGGCGCCGGTGACGAGCGCGGTGCGCCAGGGATTGCTCATGCCCTCACCTCCTGGGTCGGCGGAAGGAGCCGTCCTCGAACGCGGCCGGTCCAAGAGAAGATGCGGCCCCCCGCGGCTTGCACGGAGTCTATGCGCCCCCCTCCGCGCGCCGCCAGCGCCTCGTTGACGCCGGGGCGCTCGGGGGTCCGATGGTGTTCCCCGAAGACCGCGGCGTGCGGGAGGAGGAGCAGATGGAGGGCGCGGTAATCCTCAATCGACGCCTGCGAGAGCACGATCGACCGGCCCGGCACCCGACGAAGCGGCGCGAAGCTCAGGAGGCAGGCCGCGCGACATCGAACTTCACGTCGCCGAGCTTGCCGTGCAGGACTCCGCCCATCCAGTTCTGGCTCGTCCTGACCAGCTGGAAGCTCGGGTGGGAGACCGATATCCCGGTCACGCTCGCGTTCTGGAACGAGAACCGCTCGTCGCGGAGCGCGCCGCACGACTCAAAGTTGATGATCGACCCTCCCAAGTAGAACGCACCACTGATCGAGGAGCCCGACTGGGCGACGCGAAGCGTGATCGGGCCCTGGATGTCGCAGGTGTACGTGCGGTCTTCCCCGGCCAACGACAGGCTCGCGCGGTACCGCCCCTTCCATGTCCCGCGCAGATCGGCCGCGCATCCATCCCCTGTGTAGAGGTAGCCGTTCGGGCAGTCCGTTGCGGAGCGCGGGTTGGACACCGCGTACGCCCGCCGGTAGTCGCCGAGTTCATACGCGGTGCGCACGGGGCTCGAGCCACTCTCCCAGCCGGCGGGATCGCGCACGAACTCCCCGTGGACGGCCTCGCGAACCAGGGCCCTGCCGATCCCGCCGGCCTTCTCCGTCGCCCTCTCGATCACGCGCTTGAGGAACTCCCAGACGCCCGACCTGGCCGTCTCGGCGCGCGCCGCGCGCATCTGCTGAAGGATCCCGCTCTCGTCTTGAGCTGCCCGAACGGCGGCGACGGGCACGGGTTCGTCCGGCGGAGCAAGAGCCGAGCCGAACTCGGCGAGGACGATCCCGTCGAAGGCGCGCCGGACGCGCCGGCTTGCGTCGATGCGCGCGAGGATCGAGTTCAGCCGGCGCTGCCAGTCGAGCATCTCCTCGGGGCGCGGGTCCGGCGCTTCGGCTCCCAGTCGCACGAGCGCGTCGAACTGCCTTCGGGCCTCGATCCTCGCGGTGAAGGTCGGGACGATGTTGATGGCGGCGCTCGCGAGCAGGCCGGCCACGAGTGCCGGGATCACGGTCCGAGGCGTGAGGAGCCCGCGTTTCTTCGCAACGGCCTGCGCGGGCAGCGCGGGCGGCGCGCCGGCGCCCGCAGGCGACGGCGGCTGCGGAGGCGGCGCGGCGGCATCCGCGCGGTGGCTCCGGCGGGAATGGAGTCCCCGTCCTTGAGGGAAACGCATCCTCGTCACCCCCGCACTCTCGCCCACGGGACCGCCGACGGCAAGCCGCCGCACATTGGGTGGTCCCATGCCTCGCAAACCAGATACTGCGCTTGCTCCAGTCGCGAGTCCCGCCCGGCCTGGCTCGAGCGACGAGCGAACCCGGCCGACACCGACTCCAACGCGCGGAAGTCGGCTGGCAGGCCGCGCCGGTCGCCCTTCCCGACGAGGCCGAGCTTCGCGCTCGCTCGCCGCGGCCGCGCGGAATCGCGCTTGCGTTTGCGACGCGTCGAGACCGGCACAAGGGGATGCGCTCGGGCCGTGAGCGACAGGTCAAGGCGTCTTTACGACGGACCGCGCGGCTGACGAGGCTCTGTTCCGTCCGGCAGTCCGTGGAGAACGTCTCGCTGCCCTTGCCCGATGAGCCGGGCCGGCCGACTCGAAGGCGATGACCGGGCGAAGGGAGAGGCCGCGTGCCAACCGACTCACCATGTCGAGGGTCGGGCTCATGGTTCCGTTCTCGATCCTGGAGATCACGGCCTGGCCAGTGCCGACCTTCTTCGCCAGGGCAGCTTGGGAGAGCCCGGCCTCACGGCGCGCGCGAGCCAGCGCGCGCGCGGCCTCCCGGGTCGCATCGGCCTCCTCGTACGCGCGCCGCCACTCGGGGTCGGTCATCACGTACCGCTCGACGAACCGCTTTAGTTCCATCACCGTCGTCCCTTCTTCCACTTCCCCATCCGCTCGACCGCCCGGCTGAGTGTTGTCTTCGGAATCGAACTCGTCTTCTTCTGGAAGATCGTCGTCACCACCAGCAGGCGGCTTCCCGCCTCGAAGAACAGCGAGCGCGCGATCCGATGCTGCCACCGACTTCGGAGTTCCCAGAGGCCGGTCCCTTTGACCTTGTGGAGCCTCCTCTCGGGCAGCTCGAGCCCGAACTCCTCAAGGTCCTTGAGGTCTTGGACCACCTCGGTAGCCAGCCGCAGGTCCCTCGCGCGGAGTTCCAAGAACTCCTCCACAACCGGGTTCTCCCGCCGAAGCCGGTAGAACTCCACTCGCCACCGTCTCACGCCAGGAGCATGACAGATAAGTCATAGCGGCGCAAGGGAGGAGGCCACCGATGTACCGGGAACCGGAGTG
This sequence comes from Acidobacteriota bacterium, assembly GCA_016208485.1. Classification (GTDB taxonomy): domain Bacteria; phylum Actinomycetota; class AC-67; order AC-67; family AC-67; genus JACQXY01. The sequence goes on from JACQXY010000062.1 coordinate 22,771, forward strand.
GCGAGAGGTCGGCGGGCCGGGTCGGAACATGTGCGGATGGCGCCGCCATGGAATCGTTCTTCGCCTTGCTCCAGAAGAACGTGCTCGACCGTCAACGCCGGCAAACCGGAGAGGATCTGAGACCGGCCATCGTCATCCGATCCGACCGAGCCCGCGATACCGGCTTCGGCCAGGCGCTCCGTGTAGACGATCGACAGGTACTGGCGCGCGATGAGGAAGTGATGGGGCGCTTCGCTCGCTTCCTCATCGCGTCGCGTCTTGGTACCGCGCCTCGTCGACGACCAGCCGCCAGTAACCACGGGTCGGTCTCGTCGCCCTGAAGTGCTGGAAATCGAAAGTTAGGATCGGAAGTCGGTGGCGCTCTGCGTAAGCCATAACCGAGGCGTCGGCGAGGTCGAGATCCGCGTATCGTTCGGCGATTTCGGCGGAGCGCCGCAGCAACCCGGGCGTCAGGAATCCGACCTGGTGTTCGCCGGCGACCAGCGCCGACAGGAACAACCGGGCGGATTGACTGCCCACACGCGATCGAAGGAGATGCTCTGCCTCAACGATCACCGGATCCGGGACGATGAGGTCTCGACCGAGCTCCGTGACCAATGCCGCCGCCAGCTCGTGAGCCTCATCTGCCGCGTTCGCGGCGGCTACGATCGGGCCGGTGTCTGCGACAACTCTCACCGTGCGGTCGCGGGATCACGCAGGTACCGTTCAGCCAGGCGTCCGAGATCCCGAGGTCCTTCCCCGGAAGCCGCATACCGAGGCGCCTTCTTCTCGCCGCCTGCCCGCGCGCCTTCCTGGATCAGCCTCGCTGCTGCGGCAGAGAAGGATTCCCCCTCGCCGGCCTGCTCGCGCACCAATGCCTCGACGCTGTCAGGAAGACTCAAGGTTCGACGTGCCACCTCTGCCCTCCTCACGTATGAACTCCAGTATCATACCATGTTTTCGAGGAGCGCGCCGGGTTTGCATATGGACGCGCCTGGCGTAATATAGAACCGTGATAAGCGTCCGAGCGCATACACGGCGGCCGCTGCCGTCCAGTCTGGCGCCCCTGGTCGAGGAACTCGAGCTTCGGCAGCCGAGGGTGGTGACGCGAGCCGTTCTGTCCGGGATCGCTGCCCGGACCGGACTTCGCCTGAGCGCCGATGTGGCCGTCGACCGCCTCGTCCGCCTCGGGTGGCTTCTCCCCCTTCGAACCCGGGACTCGTGGGAGTTCGCCCCGGCGGCTCGCGCCGGCCGATTTCGGTCCGGCGACCCATGGATCGAGCTGCGCGCACTCCTGCAACACGAGCCCGACGCGCCTGTTGCGGTCGCGTTCGAGTCGGCCGCGTGGGTGCTGGGCCACTCATCCCATCAACCTTCAGTGCCCGTTCTCGCCCACCGACGCGGCTGGCGGCCCCGACGCTCTCTTGGAGGGATGAGAACCGTCACCCACGAGTGGGCCCTGCCGCTCCGGACTGTGAGCGGTCTGCCCGTCTGGTGCGAAGCAACCGTCGTCGTTGCGGCCGCAGACCGACCTGCGGCTCAAGGCGACTGGGCCAACGCCGACGACTGGCTTCCTGAGACTTTCGGAGCAACCACGCCCGATGAAGTTCTCGCTGAAGCAAGTGGCCGTCGAGCCTCGACGCTGGCTCGTCTTGGCTACCTCGCGGAGTGGTCGGGGAGACGGGATATCGCCGACCGCGTGGCCGAACTGCTCCCCTCACGCCTGCCCGTCTCCTCCCTCGGCCCTCGAGACAGCCGGGATCGGTGGAGCAAGCGCTGGCGTCTCTACGACGCCCTCTTGCCAACCCGATGATCACTCAGGGCTACCTCGCTCGACACTTTCAAGGACGCGGCGGCATGGCGGATGCCGCCCTGCTCGATGTCGTTCAGGACTACGCCCTCAAGCACCTTCACGACCAGGGAATCTTCGATCTGGGGATCGTTCTCAAGGGAGGCACGGCGCTGCGCAAGTTCCGCGCAGGAAACGCCGGCCGATTCTCGACCGACCTCGACTTCGCCGCTCCCGAGGTCGACGCCGCGGGCCTCCTTCTCGACGCCCTCGACGGAGCCGAGACCTTCGACGTTCGGTTCCGCCTCCAAGACCGCGAGCCGCTGCGCGCGAAGCTCGTCGTTGAGACACCGCTGGGCCAACCGCGGATTCCCGCCCGCATCGAGATATCTCCTCGTCCGCTATGGCTTCCAACCCGGCGGACGAAGCTCGTCCCCCTTCCCGTCCACGACGGATACGAGTTCAGCCTTCCCGCGCTCCCAGCTCCAGCGCTCGAGGAGGCTTTGGCTGAGAAGCTCGCCGCCTGGCGACGTCGGCGCAAGTTGCGCGACCTCTACGATCTCCATCTCTTCGGCCGGGGCGCGCTCGACGAGCCGTTGATCCGCCGCATCCTCGTGCTCAAGGTGTGGCACGACGTCGTCAACGATTCGCTCGGTGAGAGACCATTTGATCCATCCGATGTCGTCGCCCACATCGACATGCGACGCATGCCCTCCGAGGACCTCGGACTTCTCACCCAGCCGGTCGATCCCGACGCTTGGCTGAACAGCGTCCGCGCACGCTATGCCTTCGTCATACAGCTCGACGGGATCGAGCGACGCATCGCGCGCTGCAATCCCGGCGATCGATATGAGGTCTCTCAGCTCGTGGCAGCGTTCCAATCCCGTGCACGGTAAAGCTGGGAGGCTTGGGCTCCAGTTGGTGGCGCAGAACGTCAAGCGCATCTCCGTGAGCGCTGGTCTCCGGCCGCCGCATCGGGCGTGAGGAACCCGGTTCGCGCTCCGGAAGCATCTGGTGCGGATCTGGTGCGGATCTGGTGCGGATCTGGTGCAGATCTTGCGTGGAGGTAAGGCGACAGTATCAGAACCGCTTCTCGCTCCTATCTGGGCTGCTCAGCGAGGGCGTCGGGTAGTCGGATGATCTTCCGGCCGCCTATCGGGAAGCGTGCCTCACCCTCTGTCGAACTCGAACCTCATCCGCGGGCTAGTGTTGACGATCCCCTTGCTTGGGCTATACTTATTGTGATATGTCATGGATGGTGGTCTTCTATCGGGACGTCCGCGGTCGAGAGCAGGTCCGGGAATGGCTCGATGAGCTGGAGCAGAGAAACCCAAGTGAGTACGGAACGGTAAGACACGCAATCGACCTGCTGGAGGAGTTCGGTGTCCATCTGTCCCAGCCGTACTCGAAGCAACTCGAGGGAAAGCTGCGGGAGCTGAGGCCGGGTCCGTGGAGAATCACGTACTTCGCGGATCCCAAGCGTCGCCTCGTTCTGCTGACGAGCTTCCGAAAGAAGGGCGCCCGCGCCGACCCTCGGGAGATCGCGAAGGCGACGCGTTCCATGGATGACTGGCTGAGGCGAACGAGGGAGGAACCGACATGACGACCTGGAGCGAGTTCAAGAGGAAGCGTCCGCTGGAAGGCGAGGCGAAGCGCGCCTACGAGGCAGCGCGTCAGAAGATGGGCGTCGGCTACCTGATCCTGAAGGCGCGCGCCGAGGCGGGGCTGACCCAGGCGCAACTGGCAAAGAGAATCGGGACCTCGCAACCGATGATCGCTCGGTGGGAATCTGGTGCGCAGGTTCCGAGCGTGACCAGCCTGTTGCGGATCGCCGAGGCCACGGGCTTCGATCTCGCCGTCGCGCTGCAGAAGCCCGGCTCCACCAAGCGCGAGTTCCAGGTGATCAGTTCCCATCGATCGGGGACGGGTCGGCCGGCGCGATCAACACCCGCCAGGCGAAGGGCCGGGTAGCGGAAGAACCGCAGCCGTCGTTAGGGCCCGTCAGTAAATAAGTGCTGTAGTATTGAGATGTGGCTTCGCGGGCTTCAGCCGATGGACGACTCCTGAAGCGGAAGCTGATCGCGCTCGGGTCCGCGTTGGACGAGCGCAGCCGCAGGCTCGTGTCCGCCGCAGAAGCTCTGACGTTGGGTCGCGGTGGCATCGCGAAGGTGCATCGGGCGACGGGGACGGCGCGGAGCACCATCGAACGGGTGTCCGGGTCAAGAATTCAGATTCGGCTACGCTGCGCGGGCGTGATACTCATGAATGAGTCCGCCGAGCCGATCGCGGCGGCCGATCCGATTTCGATGGACGCTTGCAGTTGAAGAAATCACCGAGGTCGACGCTTCGGGACACGCGAGCCCAAGTCCTCGATGCGGGCGGTAGCGGTTGTGGTGCGTGGTGTATTGAGCGAGCACGCGCATCAGGTGGTTCTCGCTGAAGATAAGCAGATGATCGAGGCATTCACGCCGAACGCTTCCGATCCAACGTTCGGCATGACCGTTGGCTTGAGGCGTCTGGACCGGGGTAAGGACGATCATTATGCCCTCGGCCGTGAACACCTCGTCGAAGGGTCCGGAGAACTTTGCGTCCCGGTCTCGGATCAGGAACCGGATCGTGGCATCGGCGGATTCAGCACGTCCGACGCTGAGTGTCGCTAGCCTGGATTCCCACGTTAGGTGTTCGGGTTAACACCACGGGCCTGGTGGGTGGGTTTAGCCGAATGCGAGTTTGAGTCTGCGGCCTTGCCACCAGGGGACTGGGATGTCGGTGTCGGGGAAGCCGGCGTCGAGGAGAAACGGGTTGTGGGCTCTCTTCCCGTATTTCACGGTGACGGTGTCGTCGGTGATGGTGATGCGCGCTGAGGTTTGGATGAAGTCGCGGTAGATGTGGCGGGACTTGGCGGTGGTGTAGGCGCCGCCGATGTGTGCGCCGAGCATTCGGTACAGGCTTGAGCCCATGAGGGTGAGTTGGAGGTCGCAGTTGATCTTGAGGGCGACGGCGGAGGAGAGGGCGTCCATGTGGAAGAAGTCGACGCCGTCGGCGATGTTGTTTTCGATGAGCATGCGTTTGGCGTAGTTCTCGATCAGGTTCGCGGCGCCGCGGCGGAGCTGGTTGGTGAGGAGCAGGGTGGGTTGTTCGTGGCCGAGGTCGCAGACGGCGATCTGTCGGATCGCGCCCTCGTAGTCGTCCAGGGTGGTCCGCTGGTCGATGATGCGCGGGGTGCGATAGGCGCGGGTGACGTTCTTGAGCTCGACGCGCCGCCACGCGGACGATGGTGAGGCGTCGATCGCTTCGAGGAGTTTGGGGCTGCGCCGGCGGAGCGTGATGAACCGGATCCCTGCCCGGTTGAGCGCATCCAGGTTGGCGTAGGTGGTGAGCTTGGAGTCGAAGATGAGCTCTTCGGGGAGCCGGCCGGTTCGCCTCTTCCAGAAGTTCACGAACTGGAGAATCTCGTCGTTCTGATCTTCTTTCCGCAGGTCAGCGTTGGCGTAGCAGAAGACGCGCTGGTCGGCGTCTTGGGCGAGGAAGGCGAGGATGCCTTTCTGGCGGCGGCTGCGTCTGGACACGTAGTGTTTCTGGATGAGCGCATCGTCGCCGTGGAAGGGGATGGTGTGGAAGTCCAGATGGAATGAGACGCCTCGCTTGAGGCCGAGGCGGGTCATGGCGTCGAACCAGCGTTGCATGAGTTTCGGGTAGCAGGCGGGGGGGATCCGGCAGCTGTATTCGGTGAGGAACGATCGTTTCGGGGTGACGTTCAGGCCGGCGAACAGGGCGAGGCCCTCGTCGAAGACGTGCGACATGACGTGGCTGTGCCGGGCGCTGCCGAACAGCTTGAGCGCGAGCAGTGCCCGCATGGCGGCTCCCGCGGGGATCATCGTGGTGCCGGGGAGTCCTGAGCGGCGCATCAGTGGGTCGAAGCCGACAGCGACGAGCATGGGGACGAACAGAAACAGGCCGCCCAGGTCGGTTCGAAACTCGCGCGGCGTCCAGTTGACGGCGCGAACGTCAGCCGGGGCTGCCGCGAGGGGGCGCAGCGTCCCGGCGCGTTCCTCGTCCGGGCGGCGCGCAAGTTTCGCGAAGCCCTCCTCCGTGAGGATGATCCAGATCGCCGGGGGGCTGAGCGGCTCCCCTTCCTCGCGGAGCGTCCGCGCGATGTCGTAGACAGACAGGTTCTGCTTGCGCAGAGCCACCACCCGCTCGCGCAGGCGCGACGTCTTGGTCTCGGGTGGGGAGACGTCGGCGCGTTTGGCGGCGGCGCGCTCAGGCAGGAAGAAGGCGCGGCCTGGGTTCTGGCGGAACTCGTGGCAGAGCACCCGGAAACTCCCGGGCGTATACCCGAACCGGACGGCGGCCTCCCGGGAGGGGAGGTTGTCGATGAAATACGCGCGCAGGGCCTCGTACTGGCGGTGCGTCGCGTTGCTCGGCTCGAGGAAGGCCCTCTCGACCGCAGTTAGCTTCCGCGATGGACCGATGAACATACTCCCACTATCTCACTCGTGGGAGAAGATGGCAAGCACTCGGGCATCATCTGCTTGTCACCTGCTTCTTTCCCTATGTTTCCACCGGATGGGGAGGAGCGGGAAAGCGTTCGTTCAGGCTGCCACCTGACATAGTGGGCGTAAGATCATAGGTTAGCAGCTATCGTTAACAGCAAGCCGTCAAGACCCCTCGATTCGCGGCGCCTCAAGCAGCCCAACAGTTAGGGATAGTCACGAGGGTGGGAGTCCAGGCTAGGAGTCGGGGTGGAACCGCGGTTCCGCCCGCTCCTCCAGATACATGGCCACCACCGACTGGGCGATCCTGTCTGCGATCGTGGGCACGCCGAGCACTCGGACCCCGCCGCCGTGCGGCTTGGGGATCTCCACCGCCCTGACCGGAGGCGGAAAGTAGGACCCCGAGCTCATCCGATTCCAGATCTTGTAGAGGTTGTTCTCAAGATCGGCCTCGAACTCATCCAGGGCCTGCCCGTCCACTCCCGGGGCACCCTTGTTGGCCGCGACCCGCCGGTACGCCTCCCAGACCATCTGCTTGGGAATCGCAAACGGCTTGTCCTTCGGCTTTGGCATGTTCTTCTCGCTTCCTCCCGGGGCTGACGCCCCGGTTGACCGAGATGCACAGTCCTGGTGAGCCGGCCCCTTGGCTCCACCGCCACCCCAGCGAGCAGCGGCTTCTCGGCTACTACGGGCCGGTCCGCCGGCGAGCGCCGCATCGGTACTCAATGCCTTCGGTTTTCTGCCTCGGCACGCTCCCTCTCGCGACCTGGGGTCTGCGACCCCCGATCGCCGTGTCGACGCTCGCCTTCTCACGTTCCGTGCAAGAGCCGCAGACCAGGCTCACGCCGCCTCTACGCCGGGCACCGCCTGGCCAGTACGCGGGCATCCGCCAGGCTCATCCCGGAGGGCACACCAGGACCCCCGGTTTCGATGCCGTCTCAGAGTTTCGACGCCTCAACAGCGCACGCCCGACCAGAGAGCATCTCGGGCGAGCGCTTCTGGAACGTCTGCCTGGTCCCCACCTGACGCGATCAAGCCGCGCCGTTTCCCGGATCGCTCACCACGACAGCCTTCAGCTAACGCAGCACCGGGTGGTTTAGCGCCTGCCCCCGCGGGCCAACGCTGGAGGGCCAACAATCCTCCATCTCTCGCACAGCTCCGCCTACGTAAGGGGTCTTCTACATGACACCTCCTTCAGCGTTCGTGACACACGGTGCGGCTCCCGTAGAGGGACGTCAGGCGGCCGTCGGGATTACACCGTCGGAGTAGCGAACCTCGTGCACACGTTGGCGCTCGCGGTCGAGGTGGAACTTGAAGTAGCTCTCGAAGTCGCCGTTGCCGCGCAGTGCCCGTAACTTGAGAACGGCTTCGGCTCCTTCCAGCCCCCATCTGGCGCCAGTCAGGTCCATCCGGTCCTTCACCAGATGACGACAGGCTCCTTCGATCACTCCGGTTGCGATCGTCCGACGCCTCCTGGATACTGACCGCCCGCCAACGTTCAGGCGCGGTGTTGGGATGAGCGACGAGGCGCTCGGCAAGCTCGCGCGCGCTCTGCCGGCGTTTGCATACGAGCAATTGGAACGCGAGCGCGCATTCGTTGATTGTCAAGGTGAGCGGACTCGAACCAGAAATGCGCAGGTCAGCGCGTTGTGCCCGAGAACTGGACAGTTGGACGGTCGAGAAGTGATCGGACTCGGGGCCAAAACCGCTGGTCAGGGGCTATTCCGTGGCTGTTCCGCGGGTTGTGGAGGTGAACGGACTCGAACCGTCGGCCTCCGCGTTGCGAACGCGGCGCTCTACCAACTGAGCTACACCCCCGTAGCGGGAGGAAATGCTAGCACGTCGCCGCGCGCCCTACGGCGCGAGCCGCTCTTGGTGCTCGGAGATCGCGCGCTGGAGATTCCGCTGCACGAGGGTGATGGACAGGTCCCCGCGCGTGCGCTCCATGATCGAGCGCGCGATGTCGGTGGTGCGGCGGAGCCCGCCGGTGAGCGCGTCGGGGTAGTCCATGGAGATCAGCACGTAGTAGATATCGTCCATCGCCGCGAGCAGGCCTTCGCCCCGTTCGACCTCGCCGTGGCGCATGAGGTCGAGCAGGTGCCGGCGCAGCTCGCCGATCGCCTCGGCGAGGCCGTTCAGATAGGGGGCGTCGCCGACCCCCATCTCCTCCGGCGACGGGACCTCCTGCCCCTCGATGAGCGCGGCGGTCGAGCATGCCTCGGCGTACTCCTTCTCGGCGTCCTGCAGGTACCCGGCGTAGTAGATGTCGGGGTAGCCCTTCATGGAGCCGCGCGCGTGATCGAGCGACTCCTTCGCTTTGCCCCGAAGCTCCCGCGCGAGGTCCATCTCCTTGCGGTGCACGGCCCGGATCGAGTTCGCGCAGTGGCGGATCGCCTGACGCGACGCGGTGAGGCCTTGCTCGCGCGCGGCGCTCTTCGCGTCGAGGCGCGCGCGGATCTCGTCCGAGGTCCTGGTCAGGTCCACGAGGCGGGATTCTAGTCGAAGGACGCCGCTACTGGCCGACGGCGCGGTCGGGGTATGCGTCCTCGACCGGGTAGGGGCGCGCGGCGGGGGTCCGGCGCTCCTCGTCCTGCTTCCACTGGATCAGGCGCGCCGCGTAGCCGCCGAGCACCGCGTCGATCGCGAGATGGACGAGCAGCAACCACCGGAGCTGCGGGACGAGACCGAGGACGAAGGTCGCGCCCGCCGCGGCGACGAGCCTCTCGAACGTGGTCCGCCGGCGCCGGACGACTCGCCGGCGACGGCTCCGAGGGGCCGTCACGTCGCGCGGGACCATGACCCACCGGCCGGACAGGGCCTGTCCTCGCCTCCTCGCGTTCGCCAGCACGCCCATAGATCGCTCGAAGCTACGGACGCCGTCGATCGGCGAGGACTCGAGACGGGTTCGGAAGAGGGAGGGGACCAGAACGACCGCCCACACCAGGGCCAGCAAGAGCACGAACACGAAGCCCAGCCGAATCCCTCCCCAGGGCCCCCGGGGACGCCCCTCGCGCCCCAGCACCCACAACATCTGGGTCCGGGCGGAGCCTAACAGCCCTAGATCGTGATTCAAGCACCCTGGTCATCCCCCACATTCGGCCCGAGCCGGTCGCCCTGCCGGCATTGCTCCCCTACCGTTTACACCAACTTCTTGCGCACCGCGAAATCGGCCAGGAACTCCCGGAACTCCCTTCCGATGTCCTCGCGCTCCGACGCGAGCTCCACCGTGGCCCGGAGGAAGTCGATCTTCTTGCCGATGTCGTACCGCGCGCCCTCGTAGAGGTACCCGTAGACGGCCTGCACCTGCGCGAGGCCGCGGATGGCGTCGGTGAGCTGTAGCTCCCCGCCGACGCCCGGCGCGGTCTCGCGCAGGACCGAGAAGATCTCGGGGGTGAACACGTAGCGCCCGATCGCCGCGAGGTTCGACGGCGCCGCCTCCGGAGCGGGCTTCTCCACGATGTCGAGCACCTTCACGAGCTGGTCGTCGATCGGTTCCGGCTTGGCGGCCCCGTAGGCCGATATCTCCGGCAGCGGGACCTCCTGGAGCGCGATCACGCTCCGGCCGTACTGCTCGAACACCTCGATCATCCGGCGGAGCGGCCCGTCGGTCATGATGTCGTCGCCGAGGAGCACCGCGAACGGCTCGCCTCCGATGTGACGCTCGGCGCACGCCACCGCGTGGCCGAGCCCCAGCGGGTCACCCTGGCGCACGAAGTAGATGTCGGCCATCTCGGAGATCTCGCGAACGGCGTCGAGCTTGCGCTTGTCGCCCTTCGCCTTGAGGTAGTACTCCAGCTCGAACGAGCGGTCGAAGTGATCCTCGAGCGAGCGCTTTCCGCGGCCGGTGACGATGATGATGTCGGTGATGCCGGCCCGGACGGCCTCCTCCACCACATACTGGATCGCGGGCTTGTCGACGAGGGGCAGCATCTCCTTCGGCTGCGCCTTCGTCGCGGGGAGGAAGCGCGTCCCGAGCCCCGCCGCCGGAATGATCGCTTTCGTGACCGCCATGGGTTCCCGCTCCCGAGCGAGTGAGTCTACGGGGCGGAGCGCCTTCGGGGCAAAGGTACGCTACCGTCACCGCAGGATGGAGGCGCGCTCGCGAAAGGACGTGGTCCGGCGGCTCGCCCTCGCGCGGCGCGCGCGCCTCTCGCTCGCGGCGCGCGCCGCGGCCTCCGCGGCCATCGCAGGTCGCCTGCTCGCCCTGCCGGAGGTCGCCGGCGCGCGCACGCTCCTCGCCTTCGCCTCCACCGCGCGCGAGGTCGCGACCGACGCGATCCTTGCGGCCGCCCTCCGGGACGGCCGGGTGGTCTTGCTTCCCACCGTCACCGGGCCGGGCGAGATGCGGGCCGCGCCGATCCGGTCCCTCGACGACCTCGCTCCGGGCTACCGGGGAATCCGCGAGCCGGGGCGCGTCGAGCCGGCCGACCCGGCGGCCGCGGACGTCGCGATCGTTCCCGGAGTGGCCTTCGACGCGCGGGGAGCCCGGCTCGGCCACGGGGGCGGGTTCTACGACCGGCTCCTCGCCGCGATCCCGCGAAGGGTCCCGCGCGTCGGGGTCGCCTTCGAGGTCCAGGTGGTCGACGAGGTCCCCGAGGAGCCGGACGATCAACGGGTCGACGTGATCGTGACCGAGGCGAGGGTGCTCGATTGCCGCGCCGGGCGCTGAGCCGCGCTTGCTACAATTCCGGCGCCGTGCCCACGTACGAATACGCCTGCCTCTCGTGCGGTGAGCGAACCGAGGTCGTCCGGTCCTTCAGCGACCCGCCGCTCACGGTCTGCCCGCGCTGCGACGGGGAGCTGAAGCGCCTGTTCCATCCCGTCGGTATCGTCCTCAAGGGGTCGGGCTTCTACTCCACCGACAACCGCGCGTCGAAGCGCCGCGCGCCCAAGGAGCCGGCCGCCAAGACCGGGACCGAGACCAAGACCGAAACCAAGACGGAATCCACCCAGAAGGCGGGGGCGACCGAGCCGAAACCCAAGAAGTCCGGGACGGACTCCTCGACCGAGAGGGGCTCGGCCGCCTCGTAGCCGGTTTCCGGGACGCAGGTGACCGCTCGCACATGACCCCATGACCGCTCGCACATGACCCCATGACCGCTCGCACATGACCCCGCGCGCTGAGATCGGCGTCTTCGGAGGGTCGGGGCTCTACGCGTTCATCGAGGGGGCCGCCGAGCATCGCGTGGCGACTCCCTACGGCGAGACCTCGGCGCCGGTCGTGATCGGCGAGGTCGCCGGCCGGCGCGTCGCCTTCCTTCCCCGCCACGGCGCGCGCCACGAGTTCCCGCCCCACCGGGTCCCGTATCTCGCCAACATCTGGGCCATGAAGGATCTCGGGGTGACTCGCGTCCTCGCGCCGACCGCGGCCGGGTCCCTTCAGCCGCGCGTGCGGCGCGGCGACTTCGTGATCTGCGACCAGCTCGTCGACCGGACCTCTGGGCGCGCGGCGACCTTCTACGACGGACCGGGGGCGACTCACGTGTCGCTCGCCGACCCGTACTGCCCGGAGCTGCGCCGCGTGGCGATCGAGCGTGGCAAGGCGGCCGGCCTCCCCCTGCACGAGAGCGGAACGGTCGTCGTCGTCGAGGGACCGCGGTTCTCCACGCGCGCGGAGTCGCGCTGGTTCGCCTCCTCCGGCTGGGAGGTCATCAACATGACCCAGCACCCCGAGGCGGCGCTCGCCCGCGAGCTGGAGCTGTGCTACGCGAACATCTCCGTCATCACCGACTACGACGCCGGAGTCGAGACCACGGCACCGGTCTCGGTGGACGAGGTGATCGAGGCCTTCGGCGCGAGCATCCATCTCCTGCGCGACCTGCTGCTCGCGGTCGTCCCCGCGATCCCCGTCGAGCGGGCCTGCCCCTGCGCGTCCGCCCTCCGGGGCGCGCGGGTCGGGCATTAGCGCGCGGGCGTCCTCCGGGCGCTCCCGCTCGGGGCCCTGGTCGGTCAGGCGTCGCGCGGCGCCGCAGCGCCGGCGCGCGCCACGGCGTCGATCTCAGCCCGCCGGCGGTCCATCTCCTCGTTCAAGCCCTCGGCGATCCGCTCGTCGGCCGCCGACAGCTCCCCCAGGTCGACGTCCTGGAGGTCGAGCACGCCGAGGCCTTCGAAGCAGGTGCGCACCGTCGGACCGAGCAGCCCGATGTCCCGCACGATCGGCACGATGCGGCTGAACAGCATCTTGCGGAACTGACGCATGATCTCCGAGCGCTCGACGTAGTCGAGCACCTCGCCGACGTCGAAGCCGAGATTCGACCAGACCTCCTCGGCCATGAACCGCCCGTACATCAGGTGGGAGGCCTCGACCACGAACTCCTCGCGCTCGGCGCGCTCGGCCTCGGTGAGCTGCGGGTAGTAGTCGCGCAGCGCGAGCCGTCCGAACGCCACGTGACGGGCCTCGTCCTGCATGACGTAGGTGTTGATGGCCTTGCCGAGCGGCTCATCGGTGAAGTCCCGGATGAGGGAGAACGCCGCCAGCGCGAGCCCCTCCACCATGACCTGCATCCCGAGGTAGGTGAAGTCCCAGCGCGACTCGGCGATGATCTGCTCGAGCAGGATCTTCAGGAAGCGGTTGATCGGGTAGACCATCTCGACCTTCTCGCGCAGGTATCTCGAGAACGCCTCCACGTGGCGCGCCTCGTCCATCACCTGCGTCGCGGCGTAGTACTTCGCGTCGATGCCGGGCACCGACTGCACGATCTTCGCCGTACATATGAGCGCGCCCTGCTCGCCGTGGAGGAACTGCGAGTTCATCCAGGCGCCCATGTGGTGGCGCAGCTCCGCCCGCTCGCGCTCGGACAGGCGCTCCCAGATCGGCGAGCCGAAGATGGGGATGATGGCGTCGGGGGCGTTCTCGGGAGAGCCTGGGTCGACGTCGATCGACCAGTCCAGGCGCGTCTCCGCATCCCACTGGCGCTGCTTTCCCTTCCGGTACAGCGTCAGGAGCTGCCCGCGCGCCTCGTCGTACTCCCAGTCGAACGCCGCATCGAACCGCGCCGGAACGAGCCAGCGCGGATCGCCGAGCGGCAGTGCGTACCGGCTCGTCCTCATGGCCTCCCCCTCTCGCTCCCTCAACCGGCGGCCGGCGGGCCGAGCGCCTCATCCCGGGGACGGCCGAGCGAGCCGGCCAGCAGCTCGGCGATCGCGCGCGCGACCTCCTCCACAGGATCGGCGGGAGGGGTGATCGCGTACGACTGCATCAGGCGCGCGAAGCACTCGGCGGCCGCACGCACGAGCGCGGGAGGCGCGCCGGCCACGCGCGCGCCGAAGATCTCCTGAGCCGCCCGGCGCCCGGCGGCGATGAGCGGGTGCGCCTCGACCGTCAGGTACGGCAGCAGCGCCTCCGGCTCCGCCTTCAGAAGAGAGCCGAGCAGCGGGTGCTCCCGGAGCCACGTGAGAGACGCGAGCGCGCCGGCCTCGACGGCGGCCCTGAGGTCGGGGTGGGGCGCCACCGCCGAGCGCACGCGCGCGACGAGCCGCGACTCCTCCCGCGCCACGAGCGCCGCGAGCACCGCGTGCTTGGTGGAGAAGTAGCGGTAGACGGTGGGGCGGGATAGGCGCGCGGCGCGCGCGAACTCCGTCATGGTCGCCCGGCCGACGCCGACGCGCTGAACGACCTCGAAGGCCGCGTCGATGATGCGTTCGCGCTTGAAAAGCATGACTCCCCCGCGGATACGAATAAGCGACGACCGTCCAGGTGTCAAGAGTCCCGAATGTGCCGGGGGGAATCGCGCCCTGCGCGGCGAATGCCTGGTAGGGAAGGAAGGCCGAAGTCTTCGGGCGGGATCATCCGGACGAACGAGGGAGAAGGGAAGCCGATGAGAGCGGGATCCCGTGCCATCGCGGCCATCGCGCTCGCTCTGCTGCCCGTCGTCCCAGGCGGCGCGAGCGCCGTGGGACCGGAGGCCCCGGCCACCGCAGGCTGGATCAAGCTCCCCGTGAAGGCCGGCGACGCCTACTCGCTCCAGTGCGACTCGGGGAGGCTTGCAAGCGACTTCATCGTGGAGCGCTTCGAGGGCTCCGACGGCGGCGGATGGGACAGCTGGTCGGCCGGCGGGCCGGGCGGGGGCATGCGCGCGCGGGCGAAGCTCGGGTCCATCGACCGCTCGATCGAATGGGCGGCTTCCCCATCGTCGAACGGCTTCCGGCACGAGGGGAGCGTCGGAAGCGCCGGGGTGCTCCGGGTATCCTGGGCCCTCTGGGGAGATCCGGCGACGTGCATCTTCTCGCTGGGCGGCACGTCGCGCGCGTGGAGCGAACTCGACCGGGCGCGCGGCGCGCACCTCACCACCTACGACTTCCCGACCGGGGCGGCGGCCGGCCCGGCGTCGCTCGTCGAGACCTACGACCGGACGAGCAGCGGATTCCTCGCCGCGCTCCTCGTGCCCGGCGAGATCGGAGTCGCGCAAGTCGCGGGTCCCGAGGGTCAGAGCTACCTCGGAGCCGGCGAGTCCCCCTGGATCGCGATCGCCGAGCCGACGAGCGGCACCTGGAGCTATCGCGTGCACGCCACCGCCGGGCTCACGACGACCGAGCTGTGGCTCCTGGAGATCCCCGCGTAAACCGTGAGGCGCGCGGCGGCCGGAGCCCCGGCGGCCGCTAGACTCTGGGAAGAATGCCGCGCGCTCGCCGTCCCGCCCTCCTCGCGCTCCTTCTCGCCGCCTGCGCCGCCGTCCCGGCCGGCGCTGCGACGCCGCCGTCCGCGCGCGTCGTGCTCGTCACTCTGGACGGATCCGCGCTGCCCGACTGGACGAAGCCGGGGCTGCCCGCCCTCAGGTCCATCCTGGACCACGGAGCCGTGGGGCTGCTCTCGACTCGAACCGGCGACCGGGGGACCTCCGCTCGGGGGCCGTTCACGCGCATCCCGGGAGCGAGATCGCTCGTGCTCCCCCGGCGGGCGGACGCGCACTTCCCCTCCGGCGCCCGCACCGACTTCGAGGGGGCCGCGGCGGCGCTGCGCTCGGAGATCCGGCGGGGCTCGCGCTTCCTCATCGCGGACGCGGGGGATCCGCGGCGCGCGGACGGGGCGGAGAGCGGCGACCCGGCCGCGCGCGACCTCTGGATGCGGCTCGCGATGCGCCGGGCCGACCGGCTCATCGCCGTCGCTCGCGCGAGCCTCCTGCCCACCGACCTGCTGATCGTCGCCTCACTTGCTCCGCCGGAGTCCCGCGCGCGAGAGGCGGTTCAGCTCGGCGCCGTCGCGGCCGCCGGGGCCGGGATCCGGCCGGGGCTCCTAGAGAGCCGCTCCACTCGCCGCGCGGGACTCATCACCCTGGCGGATCTCGCAGCGACGGTGGCGGAGCGGCTCGGGTCCCCGGTCCCAGGCGCCCGCGCGGCGACGCTCCGGTCGAGTCGGACGGCGCTCGGCGAGGCCCTGGCGCTCGACCGAGACCTCCTCCTCGCCGCGGGGAGCCGCCGCCCGGCCACCCGCGGCATGCTCGCCGCCGCCCTCGCCCTGGTCGCTCTCACCCTCGCCACCGTGCTCGGGGGACGCGGGCAGCCGGCGAGCCTGGGCCGGATCCCCCGCGGATGGAGAGACGTCCTCGCGACGCTCCTGCTCGCGCTCTCGGCGATGCCCCTCGCGCTCCTCGTGGCCCCGGCCCTGCCGGTCGGCACCGCGGGCGCGGAGGTGATCGCCGCGACCGGGATGGCGCTCGCGGCGGCGGCCCTCGCGCGCGGCGCGCTCGGGCGGGAGCGCGGGCTCGCGGTGATCCTCGGCGCGACGGGGGCGACTGTGCTCACCGACGTGCTGCTCGGCACGCCCCTCGGATCCCGCTCCCCCATCTCCTTCCTTCCGGCCGCCGGCGCGCGGTTCTGGGGAATCGGCAACGAGCTGATGGGCGCGCTCATCGCTGCCGCGGTCCTCGCGGCCGGCCTCGTCATGGACCGCGCGCGCGAGCCCCGGCGGCTCCTGCCACCGGTCGGCGTCGCGTTCGCCGTCGCGGTCGTGGTCATGGCGGCTCCGCCGCTGGGCGCCAAGCTCGGCGCGGCGCCGACCGCGATCCCCGCCTTCGGCGCCTTCCTGCTGGCGTCCCTCGGCGCACGGCTCGACCGGAGAGCGGCGCTCGGCTTCGGGGTCGCGGTGGTGCTGGCGATCGGGCTCGCCGTCGCCGTCGACGCGGCGCGGTCGCCCGGGGCGCAGAGCCACATAGGCCGCGCGGTGGGCGGCAGCGAGATCGGAGCCATCCTCGGGCGGAAGATCGAGGCCGCCGCCCGGATCGCCGCCTTCACCGTCTGGTCGAGGGTTCTCCTCCTCCTCGCGGCCGGGTTCGCGCTGCTCGTCCGGCGGCATCCGGCGCTGCTCGGGCGCGCCCTGTGGGGCAGGGTGCACCTGCGCGCGGCGCTTTCCGCGTGCCTTGTTGGAGCCTTGGCCGCGGTCGCGTTCAACGACGCCGGCCTCGTCGCGGCGACCCTGATCGCGATGCTCGCCTGGGGGGCGCTCGGGGTGGTGCTGCTCGCCGGAGAGTGAGCGGGGCGGGTTCAGGCCCGGCGGCGGCGCACGACGACCGGGCAGCGATCCCCGGCGACCCCGCGCTCGATCCAACGGTCCAGGCCGCCGGCCTTCTCGATGTCCTCGCGAAGCATGGCGGCCATCTCGTCGGCGGTGCGCCGGTGCTCGTCGGTCCACGGGATCGGACAGTGCCGGGCAACCACCGGCGAGATCGTGGCGCGCGCGTCGTTCACGTCGTCATTCTTCCCGCTTCGCGCCCCGTTCGCCTGCCGCGAACCCGCCGCCTCTGCCGCTCGGGCGCAATCTGCCGAAACCGCCTGTCGGACGCGGATGCGCGCGCGGCGACGGTCACGCCCGCATCCCGTCAGGATCGCAGCGCAAAAGCGCGTCGCGCGGTATAGTTTGGAGCCTAACTAGATGCGAAGGAGACCGGTGGCCGCTCGCGAGACGCCGATCCGGGTCGGCAGGGAGATCGAGCGGGAGTTCCCGGGGTCCGACCGCCGCGCGACCGCGTCGGTCGTCAACCTCGTCCTGGCGGAGAACCTCGTGACCGGGGAGCTGAGCCGGCTCCTCCGGCGCCACCGCCTGACGCCGGCGACCTTCAACGTCCTCATGATCCTGCGAGGCGCCGGCCGGCCGCTCTGTCCCCACGAGATCGGGGAACGGAGGCTCGTAACTCGAGGGACCGTCACCGGCCTGCTCGACTCGCTCGAGCGGCAGGGCCTCGTGCGGCGGACGCCGCACCCAGAGGACGGGCGCTCGTTGCTGATCGAGATCACCGACAAGGCCGGGGCGCGCCTCGAGAGGCTTCTCCCCGCCCACTACGGCGGCGAAAAGGAGATGCTCTCCTGCCTCACCGCGGCCGAGAAGGACATGCTGGTTCGCCTGCTCGGCAAGATCCAGGGCCACCTCGAAGCGCGCCGCGAGCCGCGAGAATCGGGCGGACGCGGCCGGTAGCTCCCCAGGAGCGGGCGGGGCCGGCAGAGCGTCGGGAATATAGTTTGGGACCAAGCAGTTGTTCGGTAGGCGGAGATTCGCGTAGCGGGCGCCGTGCCCGCGGGAGAGGGGAGACCTGGATGAACGCAACGACGAGAGCACCTGAAGGGGTGGACCTTCCTCCGGCCGGGACCTGGGACATCGATCCGGCTCATTCGGCGGCCACCTTCTCGGCGCGCCACCTGATGGTGGCCAAGGTCCGGGGTCGCTTCGCGAAGTTCTCCGGCGCGCTGCACGTGGACGAGGTCCCCGAGCGGTCCTCGGCGGAGGTCGAGATCGAAGCGACATCCATCGACACCGGGGAACCGTCGCGCGACGCCCACCTTCGCTCCCCCGACTTCCTCGACGTCGAGCGCTACCCGGTTCTCCGGTTCAAGACGGCCGGGCTCGAGAGGGCTGCCGGCGCGCGGTTCCGCCTGACCGGCGAGCTGACGATCCGCGAGGCCGTGCGCCCCGTCGTCCTGGATGTGACGTACGAGGGGACCGTCACCGACCCGTGGGGTGGCACGCGCGCGGCGTTCACGGCAACGACGGAGATCGATCGGGAGGAGTTCGGCATCACGTGGAACCAGGCGATCGAGGCCGGCGGCTGGGTCGTCGGCAAGAAAGTGCGAGTCGAGATCGAGATCGAGGCGATCCGCAAGTCCGACTGACGCGCCCGCCACCCTCGACCGGCCCGCGCTTCCCAGGAGCCGGACGCCGGGGGGGCATTCGACCGGAGGTGAAGGGAATGCTCGACGAGGAAGCAGCGCGCATCCTGCGCTCGAAGTCCTTTGCGCACCTCGCCCTGGACGACGAGGGGAGCCCCCACGTGTCCCCGGTCTGGGTCGACGTGGACGACCATGGGCTGGTCGTCGTCAACACCGCGGAGGGTCGGGTGAAATCCCGGCGGCTCGCGGTCGGTTCGCCCGTAGCCCTCTCGGCGGCCGATCCCGAGAACCCCTACCACTACGTGGGAGTTCGGGGGCGCGTCGTCAAGCGGACCAACGAGGGCGCCGACGCGGTGATCGACCGGCTCGCGAACAAGTACCTCGGAGTGGATAGCTACCCGTACCGCCAGCCCGGAGAGCGCCGCGTCACGATCCTGATCGAGCCCGAGCGCGTGTTCGTCAACTGACCCTCGGCGCGCGGATGGGAACGCCCGCGACAGGGCCCGGTGGCCGATAGGATTCGGGCCGGCCCCCGTAGCTCAACGGACAGAGCGGCGGTTTCCTAAACCGTGCGTGGAGGTTCGACTCCTCCCGGGGGCACCGATCCGATTCCTGGTCACAGGGCGGTTCTGCTCGCGACGCGCTGGTTTGCGTGCTGTGGCGCTCCCAGAACGGCTGTCGATCGCCCAAGAGATGCGCTTCCCCACAGCGGCGGCGTATCTGCCCACCGTCGAAAGCCTCACATCGGCCCCTCCCGCCTCGATACGAGCCACGGCAGACTGCGACGTGCCCATGCGAGCTGCGATCACCGTTTGGCTGATGCCTGCATCCTCCCTGGCAGCCGCCAGCTCGCGCAAAAGCTTCCGCCGCTCCAGCGCCGCCTCGACGAGCTCGGGGAACTCGGGCTCCCTCTGCGCCCGCTCCTCGATGTACTGGTCAACGAAGTCGTCTCGAGGACCCATGCCCTCTCCTCGTCGCGGTCCATCCTCGGTCAGGATATCTCATATCTAGGATCATAGCAACGATATCACAGGCCGACCGGCCCACGCCCCCGAGCCCGCCAGTCAGCCAACCGACGCTCCGCGAGCACGCAGGTTGGCGCCCTGATCCTTGAGCTGACGGCACACAACGAGGTCACAGAGATCGCCGAACGAATAGAGGCGTCGACGTCCGCAACGATGGGAGGGTTCGATCAGCCCCGTCCGCGCCCAATAGCCGGCGGTCGTGCGCGGCACTTTGGCGATCCGCACCGCCTCAGGCACGGTGTAGAACCCGGCGTTACCCACTCGATCCCTTCCAGGCCCCGAAATGCGTTGCTCTCACAAGCCCACCGTGGGATAGAGACGCCCACTGCGATCCCGGGCGCCCCGTCCGCGGGATCCACGAACCGCGGCAGGCGCCCCGCGAGGACCCGGCCTTCGGCCGAGGGCTCGCGACTCATCCCCCTGCGGGTCCGCCGGCACAAGCCCCAGACGCGCGCGGTCAACGCCATCAGAGGGAGTTGCATGCCCTCAGCGGCTGCCAGTGCTCCAGTTTCGTCGTGGCGTAGTCGTAGAGGCCGCAGCCGATCGCACCCTCGTCCTTGGCCGCGCTCACGAAGGCCCGGACCTCCGCTGCCGTGGCATCCTCCCCCAGACCTCCAATAACGTGAACCGGGCGACCTGTGCGCCGCCGGGCCTCACGGACGTTGTATGCGGTGAATGGCCCCGCGCAGAAGCTGCTGTCGCTCTTGCAGCGCTCTCTACGCGGCGTCCAGTAGCTCATCGGAAGCACAGCATCCGCGTACTTCCCGATATCACGCCAGGAAAGGCCGCCCCACTCGGGCCGGGAGACATCGATGTCCTTCTGAGGGAGCGTGATTGCCCCGATCGGGAATCCCGGGCCCACCCTCCTCCGAACCTGCCCCATCTGCCAGGAAACCCCCGCCATGCAGTCCTTGGCCGAGGCGGTACCGCAGTGCTCGATGTCGATGGCGAGACCGTCGAATCCCTGGCCGCTCGTTCGCTCGAACTGCGCGATGGCGGCGATGCGGAACACCTCGCGATCGCGGTACTGCGGGCTGTTGTAGGTCGGCAGGTACCAACCGACCACTCGCATCCCTTTGGCGTGAGCCTCGGTGACCCACCTGCGGAGCCTTGAGGAGTGGCGATAGCGCGTGGTCCGGTCGTCTGGATCCGGTCGGCATGAAAACCGCGGCTCCGGATCGCAGTAGGTCACGGTCTGAACGTAGAGGGTCCGGACGCCCCTGTCGTGCATGCCTTGGACGCGAGACGCGATGTCCGCGTCCGCCGTGCCCTCGTTGTAGTCCCACAGGTCCACCCACGTCCCGAGCCCCCCGAAGGGCGACGGGAGCCGCGCGACCCACCGGTCAAGGGCGACGTAGGTGTTCGAGGACCTCGAGTTCCGCTTCCCGAGAACCTTGATCTTGAGGGTGTGCGCCGCGTTCTTCAGGCTCCCGTAGCTCCTCTTCACGCCGTAGACGCGCCTGGCGGAGTAGTTGTCGACCGTCCCCTTGGACTCGCCGTCGATGTAGACCTGGGCCTTTCCCTGGTCCGGGCCAGTGATCGTGAGCCAGAAGACTCCGGTGCCAGAGAACCGGAGGGTGACCCAGGCGCCCGCTGTCCTCGAGCGCCTGTACTTCCCGCCGGAGACGTGGCTGTCGGAGACCGTCCCCCAACCGGAGCTCCACGCGGCGGCGGCGCTCGACTCCTGCTGCTCGTGCTCGGCACGGAACTGCGCGAAGCTCCCGGGAACCTCGTTGCCTGCCAGGTCGGTCGCCTTCGGGTCCGCCGACGAGCGATTGACGTGGATCCGGTGGACGCGGCCAGGGACAAGCGGCCTGGTCGGCTTCACCGTGACGTAGCGCGCCGGGCCCGCCGAGCAGCTGACCGCCTGGTTGTCGGTGTTCGTGCATGTGAGCGTTGCGGCGATTCCCTCGGTCGGATAGCGAGCTTCGAGCTGGATGCTCCCGTGGTTCAGGTCGCCCGACACTCCCTTGACGTCCTCATCGAACGTGAGAACGGCTGCCTGGCCGCCGATGGCTGAGTAGGTCCTGATGCTGGCGCCGGGCGGATCGGTGTCCACGCCGAAGTTGACCACGGCGCTGTAGCGGGGAGTGCCGACCGCGTCCTGCTGCTCAGCCTCTGCGGAGTGCCAGCCGTCAGCAAGTTCGCTGGTCGCATCGACGCTGAAGCTCCCCTGGTTGCAGGTGGTCCTGATCGGCTCCTCGGTCCCCGACTTGTCGCGCCCCTGATACACGCGAACCGTCACCGTTGTGGAACCCACGGGGTCGCATGTCCCGGCGAATGCGGGAGTCGAGTCGTTGGTCCAGCTCTCGTTGGCGGGCGACGTGAGCGTTGGGTACCCGTCGGCCATCCCCGGCGCCGCCTGCAACCCGGTCCAAAGAGTTCCCAGAGCCAGCGCCGACGCCAATCTTCGCTGCCGTCTCATTTCGCCTCCTCAGCGGGCTTCGCCCGGTTTGTGCTGTCACCCTAGGCTTGTTGAGCGAAGCCGGTCAATGTCCAAACGGACACGTGCGCCTGGGACTCGCCCTGTTGAACAGCCTGCTCGCCGTGGGTAGCGCAGATGGGTTCGAGCGCGGGGGGCATCCCGCGCCTTCCCGTGATCCGAAGGAACTCGGGCTTCAGGGTCAGTTGCCGAGGGCCGCGCGCGCGCGCCGGCGGACGCGGGCGTCGAGTTTCGCCATGGTCGCCCCCACGCCGGGTTCTACCGCGCGGATCTCGCCGATCCGGCGACGGACGTATTTCCAGTCGAGGTCTTCGAAGCGCGACGCCGCAATGGCGACGGCGCCCGCGAAGGAGATGTCCCACTCGGCTTCCGTCATCGTGGCCTGGTGCAGGCGGTCGAGGTAGAGGTCGTCGACGCCGATGATTCGCGCTGCGCCCTCCCCGAAATCGACGCTCAGTACGCGGGACTCATCGCAGTCGATACGATCACCGGGGAACTCGACCGCCACTCGCGCGGGTTCGTGGTACCAGTGACGACCCTCCTTCGTGAAACCCAGCTCGCGAAGTCGGCGCTCGTCGGACGCGGTGACGGGCGCGCACAGATCGAGGTCGGTTGGCTGGTACCGGTCCCCGGTGTAGTAGTCCTCGGCCAAACCGCCGATGACTATGGGCTCGGAGGCGAGCACCTCTCGAAGCGCAGCGGCAACCATGAGGTGCCGCTCGATCCGGTCGGGGCTAGCGGCCGCGCGCGCGAGAAGCCTCTCGGCCTTCGAAGTAGTCACGGGTCAGCCCATCGGCCACGAGCGATCTCTGCTCGGACGGAGTCGGGTTCCGAAGCCAAGGATTGAACGATCGATCGCCGATGGCGCGATGGATGCGCTCCGCTCGCTCGCCCCGGCGATCCTCGATCCCCCCGGCGGACCACACGACCAGGGATCCGAGCCGGAGAGGCTCGCGAGTTTCGCGAGCGAAGCGCTCGATGAAGTCGAGAGACGGCCGGACCAGACCGGACTCGGCGCGCGCGACCGAGGACTGGGTGGTCCCCATCCGCCTTGCCATCTCCGCTTGGGTGAGCCCCGCCTTCCGCCGCGCCCGCCGAAGCTGGATCCCGATCTCCGCCGCCTTCAATGTCCGCCCCTCACTCATAGCGTAGTCGCTATATTATCACAATGTTAACGGCCGTCAATGGTGACTGGTCATAGCGCTTTCGCTATATCCGCAGCATCGCCAATCCGTCGGGCTCCCAGGGGAGCGCAGACGCCGTCCTCTACAGCACAGTCGTATGGAGCAGCGGGTCGGCTGCGATCTCGCCCTCGGAGAACCGCTCGGACACCCACACCTTCGCGCTGAAGAGCGGCGTTTGGTCGGCGTAGTGAGGCGAGTCGGGGTTCGTGGACTCCGAGTAGGTGAGCCACGTCCCCCCGACCGGGCCGTCGTCGGTGAACTGCACGGACATGACGAAGCTCGATCCGTAGTTCACGTCGGGGTAGCCCTCTCCGGGGACCCAGTCGTTCGCCGCGTAGATGGCGTTGAAGTTCCCCAGCTCGCCGGGGCCACCGTGAATGGGGATACGCGCCCCGTCGGCGAGCAGCCGGTACTGGTACTCCCCGAGCATCGCGTCGAGCGGGATCCCGGAATCGCGGAGGTCCGCGACGGCGCTGCGGAACGCGTCCCACACCTGCGGGTTGGCGATGTTGAGCCCGTTCGGCGTGTTCACCGGATCCCGGTAGTCGAACTGGTTCGTGTAGAGACCGTCGATCCCGAGCGCCCGCTGAACGAACCGACGGAACAGGACCGATCCTGCGCTGTTGAGGTTGTCGTGCGCGTCCCATGCCGCGACGACCGGGCAGGC
The DNA here is from genome assembly GCA_016208485.1 of Acidobacteriota bacterium. Taxonomy (GTDB): domain Bacteria; phylum Actinomycetota; class AC-67; order AC-67; family AC-67; genus JACQXY01. Next base: position 46,450 of record JACQXY010000062.1, read on the forward strand.
ATCCGCGACGTCGCTCATGGTCGGGTTGGTCTCGCACATCTGGATGGCATCGTCGCGGAGCAGCTCGCCGGCGTACTGCCGGTTTTCGAAGGCCACCTCCTGCAGGGTCGCCAGCTCGAAGCGGTTGCCCAAGCGCCCGTCGAGTCCGGCCAGGCGGTCCTCCACCATCCGCAGCCCCACGCGCGTGCGCAAGCTCCGCTGGGTCCGCTCGTCACCGATGATCATCGGGTAACCCTCGAGTGGATGGTGAGGGTTGGACAGCCAGTAGCTGTCGTTCGCGTTGTGCACGTAGTCGGTGCGGAACAGGATCGGCAGGTGGCTCGGCCCGAAGATGCCTGGGACGACCGCGTCGCGGTCCGATCCCCATTCGCAGCCCGGGCGCGACCCGTCGAGGATCGGGAGCCGCGCGAGCTGCCACACCGCCTGGGCGACCGGGCTCGCGGCGCACGTGCGGATCTGGTCGTCGGTGACGTGGGGCACCACGGAGTGGTCTCCGTAGTACGCCCTGCCCGCCGAGTCCGCCGACATGGTGTTGACCCACGGGATGCCCTGGTTCCGGTCGGTCGCGGCCTTCAGCTCCTCGACCGACTGGGCGTGGTCCATCTCGAAGAACTGGTTCAGGGCGCGCAGGTGGGTGTTCGCGTCGCGAATGGCGTAGGCCGTGGTCGGGGTCCAGTTGAAGATGTTCACCGGCCCGGCCGGGGAATCGGTGGCCCGGATCCCGACGATCAGAGGCCCGAAGCGCGTGTCCCAGAACCGGTGAGTGCGCTCGGTGAAGGTGCCGTCCGGCTCGCGCGCCTCGACGGTCACGTCGCGGGAGGTCATGCGCTCCCGGCGGCCGTCGTAGACGTACTCCGTCGGGTCGCCCGGCACGAGCGTCAGCTCGTAGGGGGTGAACCGCCACGCGGTGGACACGGTGTGGCTCCACGCGACGTTGTCGGTGTGCCCGATCAGGACCAGCGGCGCTCCGAAGAGCCCGGCGCCCGACGCGTTCATCTTGCCGGGGATCGTGAGCTGGAACTGGTAGAAGCGCTCGGGCCCGACCCACGGGAAGTGCGGGTTCCCGAGCACCATGCCGCGGCCGTTGGAGGTCGCGTCCTTGCCGAGCCCGTAGGCGTTGCTGCCGACGCTCTTCGCCCCGGATCCGGGGAGCCCCGAGCCGTCCCAGTGGCGCAGGGCCGCCATCACGCTCGCGTTGGAAGTCGTCGGCAGGAACTCCGTCGGGTCCGGCGGCGCCGCGGCGACGACCTCCCGCATCAGGGCCCCCGAGCTGGCGAAGAGCATGAGCTGGAAGAACCGCCGGTAGACATCGATCTCGGTGATCGGGCGGACCCACTCCTTGCCCTTGCAGCGAAGGTCGGGGATGCCCTCGGCCTCGGTGTGGGAGAGATACTTGTTGTATCCGGCGACGTAGCCGCGCGCGATCTCCCTCACCTCGCGGCGAGGGCCGTTCGGCGGCGCCTGACCGAGGATCTGCTCGATGGTCCCCTCGTCGATGATCTTCTGCCAGAAGAAGTCGCTCTCGAGGTTCGTGGGCTGCACGCCGTTCGCCCAGGAGACGTAGCCGGCGTCGGGGCCGAAGTAGTACGAGCGGCGGGCCGACACGGTGACGTAGTCGTCGGCCATCTCGCACAGGTTGTCCTCCGCGAAAGCGTAGCCGTAGCCGTAGCCGAGTCCCGCGTAGTCGCTTGCCAGGATGTGCGGAGTGCCGTACGCGGTCCTGCGGATCGTCGCGTTCAGAGGCTCCTCGGAGCCCGCCGCCACCCCACTCACCGTCGGCGCCGCCAGCGCGATCGCCAGGGCCGCGACTCCAAACGTGCGCGCGCGGCGCGCGCGCAGAGATGATCGGCGCATCATTCCCTCCCCATCCGGTGATCCATTCCTGCCTACGGGTTTCGCCGCCGCGGCGCGATCTCCTTCTGCCGCGCCGATCCCCCGCCGGGGGAAGGCTCACTGCCGGAGCCGGGCAGGCGACCGGCATCGGCCGCCCGATTTGGGGTGGTGCGAAGGAATGCAAGCGCGCGGGCTCGGCACCTGCTATCCTCAAGCCTACGGGCAGCCGAGTGTGGCGCCCTGTGAGGTTTCGCTTCCCGCTCCCTCCATTGCGGCGGCATCGGGCCAGTTGATTCCTCCCCGATCCGTCGCGGCGCATGGCCGCAAGTGAGGAGAGCATGACCACGACCACCTTGACCACCTTCGCCGACCTCGGCGCGTCCACCGCGGTGATCGACGCGCTCGCAGCGCAGGGCATCACTCAACCCTTCGACATCCAGCGTCTCGTCCTGGCCGACGCGCTCGCCGGTCACGACGTGCTCGCGAAGTCGAGGACCGGCTCGGGCAAGACTCTTGCCTTCGCCATCCCGATCGTAGAGCGGACGGTGGCGACCGACGGGCCGCCGACGGCCCTGATCCTCGTGCCGACTCGCGAGCTGGCGGCGCAGGTCGCCGACGAGTTCGCCGGCATCGCCCGCGCGAAGCGCCTGCGCGTCGCGACCGCCTACGGCGGCGTCGGCCTGGGCGAGCAGGGACGCCGGGCCGCGCGCGCCGACATCCTGATCGCAACCCCCGGCCGCCTGATCGACCTGGCCTCCCGCCAGGCGGTGAAGCTCGGCCACGTCGCCATCCTCGTGCTGGACGAGGCCGACCGCATGCTGGACATGGGATTCCAGCCGCAGGTCGACCGGATCGTCGCCCGCATTCCTTCGGATCGCCAGACGATGTTCTTCTCCGCGACCCTCGACGGAGCCGTCGGCCACCTCGCCGGCAGCTACACGCGCGCGGCGCGGCTCCACGAGGTCGCGGCGCCGATCGAGACGGTGGACGAGGTCGACCACCGTTTCGTCCCGGTGGCCCCGCAGCACAAGATCGGCGCGCTCGTGGAGCTGCTCACGGCCGAGCGCAGCCACGCCCTCGTCTTCGTCCGCACGAAGCGGGGAGCCGACCGCCTGACTGAGCGGCTCCGCGCGCACGGCGTGCGGGCCGTCGCGATGCACGGCGACATGAGCCAGGCGGCGCGCGAGCGCTCCCTCGAGCGGTTCGACTCCGGCAAGGCCGACACGCTCGTGGCGACGGACGTGGCCGCGCGCGGGCTCGACCTCGACCGGATCACCCACGTCGTGAACTTCGACCCGCCGTCCGACGACAAGGGGTACGTCCACCGCGTCGGGCGGACGGCGCGCGCCGGCCGGAGCGGCACCGGGGTTACCTTCGTTCTCCCGGACCAGCAGGGAGACGTCGGCCGGATGGCTTCGCGCCTGAAGCTCCACGAGGACTTCGAGCGCGAGGGTCTCACGACTCCCCCGTCGCGCGCCGTCTACACCGCGCCGCGCCGGAGGAACTCCCTCCTCGGAAAGCGCCGGCGCCCGAGGTTCTGACCCGCGCCCGAGGTTCTGACCGGCGCCGAACACTCGCCGGGGCGCTCCCTGCCCCCCGGCCTACGCTTGTGGCAGGACCGGAGAGAACGGGACGTCGCCGGGGACGAGTCGCAAGCCGGCGAACCCGTGGGCCCGAGCGTAGGCGATCTCGTTCACCAGGCCCCCGACACCGTTCGAGGCGGCAAGCGGGGCGACCATGAGGGTGCTCAGGACCCCGACGGCGCGGCCGCGGGCGTCCAGGAACGCGCTTCCGGAGTCCCCCGGGATCCCAGGCGTCGCGGTGTAGACGGTCTGAGACCAGCCGCCGCTCGTCGGGCCGAGGCTCTCGCCCATCTTCGGGCTGAGCAACGCGATCCCGAGGCGAAGGCTCGAGTTGCCGTAGGAGTAGACGGTTCCGGCGATCGGGGTTGCGACCCCGATCGGGCCTCCCCAGAATGGCACCGATGGATTCACCGAGCCCACGTCGGTCGGGTCGATGCGCACGAGCGCGAGATCGTTGAAGGCGCAGAAGTCGGGCCTTCGCTCCCGGGCCGCTCGCATGCGGGCCCACGAGTTGTACACCATCGTCCCCAGCTTCTTCGCGCCGCCGATCCTTACCCGCGTGCCCTCGGGAAGAGTCGCGGACTCACAGCCATTCGTGGCCGCGCTCCCCTCCGTGCCGGTGCAGTGGGCGGCCATGCCGATGTAGACCCTGGTGCCTCGGGTGAAGACGAAGTTGGACGTGCACTGCGCGACGGGGGTGACGGCCTGCACTCCGGGATGGATCGTTGCGGCGCCGGGCGAGGCCCACCTCGGCCCCGCTGAGGACGCGGAGGGCGCGATCGCGGTGGCCACGGCCACCGCCGCTCCGAGCCATCTCCCGCGTGAACCCATCATCGCGCCCCTCCTTCCGCCGACGCGACGGAATGACCATGCGCGTCCGCTCGGCAAGTCCCGACAGCGGTGTCGGAGGGAAACGACCGACGCCCCGCGCGAGGCACTCGGCTTCCCTCACACAGGCGCCTCTATCCATAGCCTGCCGATACCCGCGTTCGATGTCAACCGGGACAAGACACCTGGGTCCCCGACCCGGGCGCACACCGAGCGTGCATCCTAGGGCGCGCCGCGCCGCGAGGTCCCATCCGGCCCGGGACCTCCGGGCACTTCGCCCCTTGGTTACCGGCCGGTAGCGCCTCGACACTTGCAATTGCCATGAACACATTCGCCGGCTCCATCCGATCGCGCGGGGTCACCCGGCGCGACTTCATGAAGTTCGCTTCCGTCATGACGGCGGCGCTCGCGCTGCCGGTTCGCTACACGGGACGAATCGCCCGCGCCCTGGCCTCGGCCGCCCGGCCGACCGTCATCTGGCTCGAGTTCCAGGACTGCGCAGGCGACAGCGAGTCGTTCCTCCGCTCCAGCCACCCGACCGCCGGGCAGGCGGTGCTCGACCTGATCGATCTCGCCTACCACGAGACGATCATGGCCCCCGCCGGGGCCGCCGCGGAGAAGAACCTGCGGGACGCGATGGAGCGCGCCCGGGGCAAGTACATCGTCATCGTGGAGGGCTCGATCCCGACGGCGGCCGGCGGAGCGTACTGCACGATCGGCGGGCGCTCGGCGGTCCAGATCCTCGAGGAGGTCGCCTCCGGCGCCGCCGCCCTGATCGCCGTCGGCACGTGCGCGTCTTTCGGCGGTCTCCCGGCCGCGGCCCCCAACCCGACCGGGGCGATGGGGGTCCGCGACCTCGTCAAGAACAAGCCGGTTCTGAACCTTCCCGGCTGCTCGGTGAACGGCGTGAACCTCGCGGCGACGATCACGCACTACCTGACGTTTTCGGAGCTGCCGGCCACCGACCAGTTGGGGCGCCCGCTCTTCGCCTACGGCCAGCGCATCCACGACACCTGCCCGCGCCGCTCGCACTTCGACGCCGGCCGGTTCGTGAAGGAATGGGGCGATGCCGGGCACCGGCAGGGCTGGTGCCTCTACCAGATGGGCTGCAAGGGGCCGAAGGCCATGCACAACTGCGCCGCCGTCGGATGGAACGACGGCACCTCGTGGCCGATCGAGGCCGGCCACCCGTGCATCGCGTGCACCGAGCCGGGATTCTGGGACGGGTCGACGCCGTTCTACCGGTGGATGGGCGAGTCCCTGCTCCCGACGCCACACCGCCCGGCGCGCCCGCAGGGATCGCTCGGGATCGGCCTCGGCGCCGGGGCTGCGGCCGCAGCAGCCGCCGCCGGCACGGCCGTGCTGATCAGGCAGCGCAAGGCGGGCGCGGCGCGTCCGGATTCGGGCGCCGGCGACCCGGGCTCGGAAGGAGAGTGACACCGTGGCGCGACTCGTCATCGACCCCGTAACCCGGATCGAGGGGCATCTCCGGATCGAGGCCCAGGTCGCGAACGGCCACGTGCGCGAAGCGTGGGCCTCGGGCACCATGTTCCGGGGCCTCGAGCTGATCCTCCAGGGACGCGACCCGCGCGACGCCTGGCTCTTCACCCAGCGCATCTGCAACGTGTGCACGATGGTCCACGCGCTCGCCTCGGTGCGGGCGGTGGAGGACGCGCTCGGGGTGAAGCCCCCACCGCTCGCGGTCCTAATCCGGAACCTGATCACCGCCTTCCAGTACGTCCAGGACCACGTCGTGCACTTCTACCATCTGCACGCCCTGGACTGGGTGGACATCACCTCCGCCCTGAAAGCCGACCCCGCCGACGCGGCGGCGCTCGCCGGGAGCATCTCCGACTGGCCCGAGAACTCGGCCCAGCAGTTCAAGGACGTCCAAGACAAGCTCAAGGCGTTCGTCGCCTCCGGGATGCTCGGCATCTACGCGAACGGCTATTGGGGCCATCCCGCGTACAAGCTCCCGCCGGCCGCGAACCTCATGGCGGTCGCCCACTACCTGCAAGCCCTCGACTGGCAGAAGGAGGTCATCAAGGCGCACGCCGTGCTCGGCGGCAAGAACCCGCTGCTGCAGACCTTCCTCGTCGGCGGGATGGCGATCCCCGTCGATCCGAGCAGCCCCTGGGCGCTGAACGCCGACCGGCTCGCACTCCTGCGCTCGCTCGCGGCGAAGGGCAAGGAGTTCGTCGAGAAGGTCTACATCCCGGATCTGCTCGCGGTGGCCTCCTTCTACAAGGACTGGGCGGGGCTCGGCGAGGGCACGAAGAACTTCCTCACGTGCGGGGAGCTGCCGCTCGATCCGTCGGGCGATCCAAGGAGCTTCGCCTTCCCGTCCGGAGTGATCCTCGACCGCAACCTCTCGTCGGTCCAGCCGTTCCGGCAGGAGAAGGTGACCGAGCAAGTCGCGCGGTCCTGGTACCACTACACCGCCGGTGAGGCGCGCGCCTTCCACCCTTGGGAGGGGGAGACGATCCCGCGCTACAGCGGCCCGAAGCCCCCGTACGAGCACCTCGACGTGGAGAGCAAGTACTCGTGGCTGAAGGCTCCCCGCTACGACGGCCACCCGATGGAGGTCGGCCCGCTCGCGCGGGTCCTGGTCGCGTACGCCTCCGGCACCAAGCGCATCAAGGAACTCGTGGACCTCGTGCTCACCAAGCTCGACGCGCCGCCGGCCGCGCTGTTCTCCACTCTCGGGCGGACGGCGGCGCGCGGCATCGAGACCCTCTACATGGCCGAGCTGATCCCGACGCTCCTCGACCAGCTCACCGCGGCGATGAAGTCCGGCGACACCAAGACCCACGCCGGTCGCATGTGGGATCCCTCCGAATGGCCGAAGGAGGCTCGGGGGGCCGGATTCCACGAGGCTCCACGCGGGGCTCTCGGGCACTGGGTCCTGATCGAGGACGGGAAGATCTCGCGCTACCAGTGCGTGGTCCCGACCACCTGGAACGCCTCCCCGAGAGACTGGGCGGGCACGCCGGGGCCCTACGAGGCGGCGCTCGCCGGAACCCCCGTGGCCGACGAGGCCAAGCCGATCGAGATCCTGCGCACCATCCATTCCTTCGACCCCTGCATCGCTTGCGCCGTCCACGTTCTCGACGCCCGGGGCACGCCCGTTTCGGTCGTCGAGGCCGTCTGAAAGGAGGCCCGATGAGGCGCGACTCGGCCGGCGAGCCTCCCGGCGGCCCCACCGATCCCGGGCGGAGGGAGTTCCTGAAGCTCGTCGGAGCGACGGCCGGCGCCGCCGCCGCCGCGGCCGTGCTCCCCTCCGGCGCGATCGCCTCGCCCGAGCGAGTCGAGGAGCTGGCGCGGGAGCACGCGAACGATCCGGGGATGCTCATCGACCTGTCCAAGTGCATCGGCTGCGGCGCGTGCGTGACCGCCTGCAAGTTCCAGAACGACCTGACGTGGCGGCAGGACCAACCGTGGCTGGGGCCGGATGCCCAGCTCGCCTCGGCGAACTGGACGGTGGTCCGGACCTTCGAGCCCGAAACCGAACCTTCAGGGTCGATCCGCTACGCGAAGCGGCAGTGCATGCACTGCCTGGAGCCCGCGTGCGCGTCGGCGTGCCCGGTGAGGGCCCTCCGCAAAGAGCCCAACGGGCCGGTCACCTACGACGTCACCCGGTGCATCGGCTGCCGCTATTGCCTGGTCGCGTGCCCGTTCAGCGTTCCGACGTTCGAGTGGGACCGGCCGATCTCGAAGGTGAGCAAGTGCAACCTCTGCTTCCAGCGGGTCTCGCACGGGGAGGCGACCGCCTGCGCCGCGTCCTGCCCGGTGAGGGCCATCACCTTCGGCAAGCGCGGCGAGCTGCTCGAGAAGGCACGCGCCACGCTCGCAGCGGATCCGGAGCGCTACATGCCCCGCATCTACGGCGAGAAGGAGGTCGGCGGGACCTCGGTCCTCTACATCTCCGACGCTACCTTCCCCGAGGTGGGATTCCGGGAGGGGCTCCCAACCGAACCGATCCCGGACTATACCTGGCAGGTCAGCCGGCTGGCTCTGCCCGTCGCGGCAACCGTCGGCGCGGTGCTGACCACGATCTGGGTCCGGCGGAGCCGGGCGCTCGAACGCGGCGCCGCCGCGCCCAGCGCCTCGCCGGACGGCGAGAAGCCCGGAGGGACGCACGCATGAGCGTAACCACAACCGCCCTCGCCCGTCCGGCGGCGCCCCGCCCCTGGACGTTCCACATGACCTCCTTCCGGGTGGTCCTCCTGGGGATCGCCGGGCTCGGCATCGGATCCGTGCTCTACCGGTTCCTCTTCGGGCTCAGCGCCTCGACCAACCTGACCGATCAGTGGCCCTGGGGGCTGTGGATCTGGTGGGACGTGGCCGCCGGCGCGGCGCTCGCCGGAGGAGGCTACTCCACGGCCCTGATGGTCAACTTCCTGGGCGGGGACAAGTGGAGGACCGTCGAGCGCGGCGCGTTCCTCACCTCGATGCTCGGCTATGTCATGGTGTCCGGCGGGCTGCTTCTCGACCTCGGACGCTGGTTCAACTTCTGGCGCCCCATTCGGTTCTGGGGCTACCACTCCGTGATGTTCCTGCTGTTCTGGTGCGTCGCCGGCTACACGGTGGTCCAGCTCGTCGAGTTCGGCCACATCTGGGTGGAGCGGGTCCCGACCCCGCGGATGACCCGCCTCATGCACCGGATCTACGTGCCGGTGCTGATCGTCGGGGTCGTCCTGCCGATCCTGCACCAGTCGGCGCTCGGGTCCCTGTTTATCGTCGCGAAGGGACGGCTCGACCCGCTCTGGTGGTCGATGCTGCTGCCGCTGTTCTTCCTGATGTCGTCGTTCTTCGTCGGCCCGGCCATGGTAGCCATCGAGAACATCGTCTCCGCGCGCGCCCACGGGCGCCGGGCCCCCGTCCCCGTGCTCGGCGACATGGTGCGCGTGACGGGCAAGCTGATGGGCGTGTACCTCGTCCTGAAGATCGCGGACCTCGTCTGGAGAGGCGAGCTGGGCCGGATGTTCGAGGGCACGACCGCGAGCAACTTCTTCCTGATCGAGATGCTGATCGGCATCGTCGTCCCGGGAGCCATGTTCCTCCTTCCCCGGATCCGGCAGACGGTGGGCGGTCTCTTCGCCGCCTCCTTCCTCGTCGTCGCCGGCGTGGTGTTCAACCGCGCGAACGTCGTGTTCACGGGGATGGCGAGGTCGGTGAACGCGCCCTCGTACTTCCCGTACTGGATGGAACTCGCGGTGACGGGCGGGCTGATCGCCGGCGCCGTCCTCACCTACCTGTTCATCACCGAGAACTTCCCGATCCTCCCCGAGCGCGGGGCCGCGCCGTCGCCCGCGCCGGGAAGCGCCCGAGCGGCAGGGTGAGCGGGAGCGGGACGAGGGTCCCCACCGTCGTGGGGATCGGGAACCTGCTCCTGCGAGACGACGGGGCCGGCGTTCGCGCGGCCGAGATGCTCAGGTCCCTCGCCCCCGAGGAGGTCCGAGTGCTGGACGGAGGGGTCATGGGCCTGGAGCTGCTGGCCACCGTCGAGGAGGCCTCCCGCCTGATGGTCCTCGACTCGATCGACTCCGGCCGCGCGCCGGGCACCGTGCTGCGCCTGAGTGATCCGCCGGGCGCCGCCTCGGGCAAGCTCTCCCCCCATCAGGTCACGTTCGCCGACGCGGTCGGCCTGGCGCGCCTGCGCGGGACGGCGCCCGAGGAGATCGTCGTCCTCGGGATCCAGCCGGCGCGCGTCGAGCCGGGGCTGGAGCTGTCTCCGGAGGTCGCCGCCGCGCTCCCGCACCTTGTGGACGAGGCCCTCGCGATCCTCTCCGGGTGGGTCGCGGCGGACTCCCAAGACGGCGCCGCCGGCCCGGGCCGCAGCAGTCGAGAGGCGGGATGAACGACGAGGTTCGGCGCGCGGGGGTCCACGTCACCGGGATCGTGCAGGGCGTGGGCTTCCGGCCCCACGTGTTCAACCTCGCCGCGCGCCTCGGTCTCGCCGGCTGGGTGCGCAACGACGCGCGCGGCCTGACCGCCGAGGTCGAGGGCGATGCGGGCGCCGTCGAGCGCTTCCTCGCCGAGATCTCCGAGAGCCCTCCACCACTCGCGGTCGTCGAGTCCGTCCGCGTGACGGAGCTGCCGCCGTCGGGTGCCTCGGGGTTTCGGATCCTTGCGAGCGAGCCCGGAGAGCGGCGCGTGCACGTCTCACCCGACGTGGCGACCTGCGGGGACTGCCTTCGAGAGGTGCTCGACCCGCGCGACCGGCGCCACCGCTACCCCTTCACGAACTGCACCAACTGCGGGCCGCGCTACACCATCGTCGAGGATGTGCCCTACGACCGCGCGCGCACGACCATGTCGGCCTTCCCGATGTGCCCCGCCTGCGCGGCCGAGTACTCGGACCCCTCGAACCGGCGATTCCACGCCCAGCCGAACGCCTGCCCCGCCTGCGGGCCGCGCGTGCACCTGCTCGGGGCGCGCGAGGTGGCGCAGGGGGGCACGGCCGCGCGGGAGCGCGGGGGCGACCCACCCTGGATGCTTCCCGGCGCCGCGCCGCCCGGCGACGAGATCTCCCGGGCCGCGCGCCTGCTCGCCTCCGGTGAGATCCTCGCCGTCAAGGGGCTCGGGGGCTACCACCTCGCCTGCGACGCGGCCGACGAGGCAGCCGTCGCGCGCCTGCGCGGTCGCAAGCACCGTGAGGACCGGCCCTTCGCCTTGATGGCCCCCGACCTCGAAGCGGCGCGAGCGCTCTGCGAGACTTCGCCCGAGGAGGAGGCGCTGCTCCTGTCGCGCCGGCGGCCGATCGTGCTGCTCCGCAAGCGGCCGGGCGCGCGGGTCGCCCCGTCGGTCGCGCCCCGATACGACACGCTCGGGATCATGCTCCCCTACACCCCCCTGCACCACCTTCTGCTCGCGGAGGCGCGCCGGACCCTGGTGATGACCTCGGGCAACCTCTCGGACGAACCGATCGCCTTCGAGGACGCCGAGGCGCGCGCGCGCCTGTCGGGGATAGCCGACGCCTTCCTCGTCCACGACCGCGCGATCCACATCCGGTGCGACGACTCGGTCACCCGCATCATCGCCGGCGCGGAGAGCCCGATCCGCCGCTCGCGCGGCTGGGCGCCGGAGCCGGTCCGGATGCCGCTTCACGCGCCGTTGCCCCTGCTCGCGACCGGCGCGCAGCTCAAGAGCGCGGTCGCGGCCGTGCGGGACGACCTCTGCTTCCTCTCCCACCACATCGGCGACCTCGAGAACCTGGAGACCCTGCGCTCGTTCGAGCAGGCCGCCGAGCACCTCGCGCGCCTGTTCGACGTGCCCTACGGCGCCGTCGCCCACGACCTTCATCCCGAGTACCTCTCCACGAAGTGGGCGGAGGCCCGGAGCGACCTCGTGCGCGTGCCGGTCCAGCACCACCACGCCCACATCGCCTCGTGCATGGCGGAGAACCTCCGGACCGACCCGGTGCTCGGAGTCGCCTTCGACGGGCTCGGCTACGGCTCGGACGGAACTCTCTGGGGAGGCGAGTTCCTGGTGGCGAGCCTCGCCGGATTCAAGCGCGTCGGCCACCTGGCGACCGCTCCCATGCCCGGAGGCGAGCAGGCCATCCGCCAGCCGTGGCGAATGGCCGCGGTGTGGCTCGAGCGGGCATTCGGCGAGGACCACGTGCGGCTGCCGCTCGACCTGCCGGCCGAGGTCGGCGCGACGCGCTGGCGAAACTGCCTGAGGATGGCGGCGCGCGGCGTGAACTCGCCGGCGACCTCCAGTATGGGGCGCCTATTCGACGCCGTCGCCGCGCTCGCCGGCGTGCGCGCGGAGGTGACCTATGAGGGGCAGGCCGCGATCGAGCTGGAGGCGCTCGCGGCGCGCGAGGGCGGCGCTCCCTACCCCTTCGGGGTGGCCGAGGGGCCGGATGGGACCCTCCTCGTCGACCCGGTGCCGTGCGTGCGCGCGGTCGTCGCCGACGTGCTCGAGGGCTTCGAGGCGCCGACGATCTCGGCACGCTTCCACGCCGGCGTCGCGGCGATGGTGGCCGAGGTCCTCGAGCGCCTGCGGCGGGCGACCGGGATCGGCACGGTCGCGCTCTCGGGAGGGGTGTTTCAGAACGCGCTCCTCACCGGCACCGTGACCCCGTTGCTCGAGGGCGGCGGGTTCGAGGTCCTCCGGCACCGCCGGGTTCCCGCCAACGACGGAGGCATCGCGCTCGGGCAGGCTGCGGTGGCCGCGGCCGTGCTCGCCGGAGGCGGGCCTCCGGGATACACGGATCCCGGTAAGGTGGATGCGGCGAAAGGGGGGAGCACGGATGTGCCTTGGCGTTCCCGGTAAGGTCGTCGAGGTGTTCGAAGAGCACGGTCTCCGCATGGCCCGGGTGGACTTCGGGGGCGTGACCCGCCGCGCGTGCCTCGAGTACATGCCCGACGCCGGCCTCGGCGACTACGTGATCATCCACGTCGGATTCGCGATCTCCAAAGTCGACGAGGAGGAAGCGCGCCGGGTGTTCGAGTTCCTCGCCGAGATGGGAGACCTGCGCGAGGCCGGGATCCCGGGAGGCGCGACGCCGTGAGGTTCGTCGACGAGTACCGCGACGCCGACGCGGCGCGCGCGCTCGTCGGTCTGCTCGCGCGCCGCGTGACGCGCCCCTGGACCGTGATGGAGGTCTGCGGAGGCCAGACCCACACGATCGTGAAGTTCGGTATCGACGAGCTTCTCGCGCGCGGCGTCGAGCTGGTGCACGGCCCCGGGTGCCCCGTCTGCGTAACCCCGCTCGAGCTGGTCGATAAGGCCGTCGCCATCGCGTCGACGCCGGGCGTCATCTTCTGCTCCTTCGGTGACATGCTCAGGGTCCCCGGATCCTCCAGAGACCTGCTCGCGGTCAAGGCGGCGGGCGGCGACGTGCGTATCGTCTACTCCCCCATGGACTGCCTCAAGATCGCGCGCGAGAACCCCGACCGGCGGGTTGTGTTCTTCGCCGTCGGGTTCGAGACGACCGCGCCGGCGAACGCCATGGTCGTGTGGCAGGCGCGCCGGCTCGCCGTCCCGAACTTCAGCGTCCTGGTGTCTCACGTGCTCGTCCCTCCGGCGATGGAGGCGATCCTGTCCTCCCCCGCCAGCCGCGTGCAGGGGTTCCTCGCGGCCGGCCACGTGTGCACCGTCATGGGCTACGAGGAGTACGAGCCGCTCGCCGAGCGGTACCGCGCGCCGATCGTGGTCACCGGCTTCGAGCCGCTCGACATCCTCCAGGGGCTGTATATGCTGCTCGGGCAGCTCGAGGACGGCCGCTGCGAGGTCGAGAACCAGTACTCGCGCTCGGTACTGCGCGAAGGCTGCCTTCCCGCGCGCCGGCAGATCGCCGAGGTCTTCGAGGTCTGCGACCGCAAGTGGCGCGGGATCGGCGAGATCCCCCTCTCCGGCTACCGGCTCCGACCGGAGTACCGAGCCTTCGATGCCGAGTCGCTTTTCGACGTCGGCGCGATCGAGGTGGCCGAGTCGCCGGCCTGCCGAGCAGGGGAGGTCCTGCAAGGCCTCATCAAGCCGAACCAGTGCGAGGCGTTCGGCACCCTCTGCACCCCGGAGCGCCCTCTCGGGGCGACCATGGTGTCGAGCGAGGGCGCGTGCGCCGCCTACTACCACTACGGACGCTTCCGCGAGGCAGCGCCGAGCCGGAGGTGAGGGAGGTGGCCGTCTCGCCAGAGGACTTCACCTGTCCGGTGCTGATCTCGGACTACCCCAACGTGCTTCTCGGGCACGGAAGCGGGGGCAAGATGACGGCGCGCCTCATCGCCGGCCTGTTCCTGCCGTCGTTTGCGAACCCGGCGCTCGCCGCGCTGAACGACCAGGCCGTGGTCGAGTGGGACGGCACACGCATCGCCATCACCACCGATTCCTTCGTGGTATCCCCGCTGTTCTTCCCCGGAGGCGACATCGGCTCGCTCGCGGTGAACGGCACCGTGAACGACCTCGCGGTCGGCGGCGCGATCCCGATGTGGATCGCGGTGGCCTTCATCCTGGAGGAGGGCCTGCCGATGGCCGACCTCGAGAGGATCGTGCGGAGCACCGCCGCGGCCGCCGAGGCGGCCGGCGTCACGCTCGTGACCGGCGACACGAAGGTCGTCGACCGCGGGAAGGGCGACGGCATCTTCATCACGACGACGGGCGTCGGGATCGTCCCGGCCGGGGTCTCGCTCTCGGCCGACCGTTGCCGGCCGGGCGACCGGATCCTGCTGTCGGGCCCGATCGGCGTGCACGGCGTCGCGATCATGAGCGTGCGCGAGGGGATCGAGTTCGAGACCGAGATGGGAAGCGACACCGCGCCGCTCACCGGCCTCACCCGCGTGATGCTCGAGGCGGCGGGGGGTCCGGAGGGCGGAGACGGCCCCAGCACGAGCGGAGGCCGCCACGCACAGCCGTCGAGCCCCTCGGTCGACCGGGCCGGGATCCGCTGCATGCGCGATCCGACGCGCGGGGGCCTGTCGAGCGCCCTCAACGAGATCGCGCAGGCCTCCGGAGTCGGGATGCTGCTCGACGAGGGCGCGATCGAGGTGCCCGACGCCGTGCGCGGGGCCTGCGAGATGCTCGGCCTCGATCCCCTGTACGTCGCGAACGAGGGGGTACTCGTCGCGATCGTCGCTCCTGAGGCGGCCGACCGGGTGCTCGAGGCGATGAGGTCCCACCCGCTCGGAGGTCGCGCCGCGCTCATCGGCGAGGTCGTGTCCGAACACTCCGGCATCGTGGCGCTCCGGAGCGCGGTCGGGGGCACGCGCGTCGTGGACATGCTCGCCGGGGAGCAGCTCCCGAGAATCTGCTGAGCGAGTTCAAGACCTCCTTGTGCTGCTGTAGGACTTGTGGTGTATGCTCACCCACATGAAGAGGCTGCAGATCATGATCGAGGAGGATCTGGACGCGGCCCTGGAGCGGCTCGCGACAAAGGCGGGGCGGTCCAAGGCGGCGCTCATCCGCGAGTTCGTCCGGGAGAAGATCAGACCGCTGCCGCCGATCGCGTCGGATCCGCTCGCACAGATGGCCGGCGTGGATGATTTCGAGCCCGCGGACGTCGACGAGGTCGTCTACGGGTGATCTTCGTCGACACCTCCTTCTGGGTGGCGCTCAGGAACGGCCGCGACGCCAGGTACCCGGAGGCGTACACCCTCCTCACGGCGCACGGCGACGACTCCCTGGTCACTACCAACCACGTGAGGGGGGAGGCCTGGACCTTCCTTCGCCGGCGCGCGGGGCACGCGTCCGCGGTCGGCTTCCTGGACGCGATTGATCGCTCCCCGCGCATCCGAGTCGTCACGGTTCCCGAGGAGACGGAGCGCAGCGCCCTCCGCTGGCTCCGGCGTCACGATGAGCGTGAGTACTCGTTCGTCGACGCCACGAGCTTCGCGGTGATGAAGTCCCTCAGGATCCGGCACGCGCTCGCCTTCGACGGCGACTTCTCGGCCGCCGGGTTCGCCGAGCTTCGCACGCCCGGCTGACCAGTCCAGTCCGTTATGGATTCGGGGCCATGCGTCGGGAGGGCGTATCCTCAAGGTGTGCGTGCGCACCACCGACCAGAACTATGTGGTCACTGCAGCATGGCCCGGACGGGAGGAGTGAGGTCATGAAGCTGCGCTACGACGAGGACGAGGAGGCTCTCTACATCCTTCTGACTGAAGGCGAAGAGATCTCCAGGACCGAGCAGGTCGACCCTGGGACACTGGTCGACCTCGATCGTCGTGGTCGCGTGATCGGCATCGAGGTCTTGCAGCCGGCGCGCGTATGGCCTCTGGAGGAGATCATCACCAGGTTCCCCATCACGCAGCCCGACGAGGCACTTCTTCGCGACCTATGGGATCGGCAGGGGAGGCCGTTCCCCTTCGCGAAGCCGACGCGCATCGCCGTGTGAGCGACAGGGCATCCGGCGAGTCCCGAAAGAGCGCGCTACGGCGCTCCCTCTGGGACGGCCTCGAGCGCCCCTTCGGGCTCCTCGGGCTCCACCACGAGGTGCGCGTCCTCCCGCAGCGGCAGCTCTTTCAAGAAGAGCATCACCAAGAACCCGACGACGCAGATCGGCACGCCCCACAGGAAGACGATGTGGATCGAGCGCGCGAACGCCTCGACCACTCCGCGGCGGACCGGCGGCGGGAGCGCGAGAATGCTCGCCGGGCTTCCCTGGAGCGCCCGCACATTGATCGTGCCCGTCCTGAGTCCCGGGACGAGCCGCGGCAGGTGGAAGGCGAGGCGGTTGGTGAGGATCGAGCCGAAGATCGCGGCGCCGAACGAGCCTCCCATGGAGCGGAAGAAGCTCGTGGCCGAGGTCGCCGTCCCGAGGTCCCGGTGCGAGACCGCGTTCTGCACCGCGAGCACCATCACCTGGATGACGAGCCCGAATCCGAGCCCGGCGATCACCATGTAGACCGAGGAGACCGCGCGGCCGGTCCCGGTCCCCATGGTCGAGAACAGATAGAGCCCGACCGTGAGGAGCGCCATCCCGGCAACCGGATAGGCCTTGTAGCGGCCGAAGCGCGTGATGAGCCGGCCGGAGGTGACCGATGAGAACATCATCCCCGCCATGACGGGCAGGATGAGCAGCCCAGAGTTCGTCGCTCCTGTGCCCCGCACCACTTGCAGGTAGAGGGGGAGGAAGATCATCGCCCCGAACATCCCGAGCCCGAGGATGAAGACTCCGGCGTTCGTCACCACGAACACCGGGTTGCGGAACAGGCGCAGCGGCAGGATCGGCTCGCGCGCGCGCCGCTCTTGCGCGACGAAGGCGGCGAGGAGCGCGACCCCGGCGATCGCGAGGCCGCCGACGACCGGCGAGCCCCACGGATACTCGTTGCCGCCCCAGACCGTGACCAGGAGCAGGCTCGAGACGCCCCCGACGAGGAGTCCGGCCCCCACGTAGTCGATCGCGTGCGCGTGGCGCCGGAACGGGAGGTCAAGGGCGGAGGAGGTGACCGCGAGCGCGGCCACGCCGACCGGGACGTTGATGTAGAACACCCAGCGCCACGAGAGATGGTCCACGAAGAACCCGCCGAGCAGCGGGCCCGACACGCTCGCGAAGGCGAAGACGGCCCCGAGGAGCCCCTGGTACCTGCCGCGCTCCCTCGGGGAGACGATGTCGCCGATGATCGCCATCGCGAGAGCCATCAGGCCGCCTGCACCGAGACCCTGGATCCCGCGAAAGGCGATCAGCTCGGCCATGTTGCGCGAGAGGCCCGACAGCGCGGATCCGACGAGGAAGATCACGATCGCCGCCTGGAACAGCTCCTTGCGCCCGTAGAGATCGCTGATCTTGCCGTAGAGAGGCGTGGAGACGGTCGAGGCGAGCAGGTACGCGGTCACCACCCACGACAGGTGATCGAGCCCCCCGAGGTCGCCGACGATGGTCGGCAGCGCCGTCGCGACGATCGTCTGATCGAGCGCGGCGAGGAGCATCCCGGCCATGAGGCCGGAGAAGACGATCATGATCCTGCGGTGCGAGAGCCGGCCGTCCGGAGTCGGGGATTCCAACGCTTTCCTTCCGCGATCGGGCGAGGGGTGCCTCGATCGACAGGGTACCGACCGCGCGCGCGCGTCGCGACCCGGTCGCGCCCGACGCCGACGCGCCTCAGCGCGCGCCGACGGCGACGGGCGCGGGCAGGATCGTCTCGCCCATGAGGTGCCGGTCGCACGCGGCGGCGGCCGACCGCCCCTCGGCGATCGCCCACACGACGAGGCTCTGCCCGCGCGCCATGTCACCGCAGGCGAAGACGCCCGGGGC
>JACQXY010000066.1 GCA_016208485.1 Acidobacteriota bacterium
GCCGACGTCTTTCCTGAGATCGTGCGCCGTGGGTTCGAGGCCGACGTGGTGACCGACCAGACGAGCGCGCACGACCCGCTGAACGGCTACATCCCGCGCGGCTACACGGTCGAGGAGGCCGCCGGACTGCGCCGCGAGGACCCGGGACGCTACGCCGAGGAGGCGCGCGCCTCGATGGCCGTGCACTGCGAGGCGATGGTCGCGATGATGCGCGCCGGCGCCGAGGTGTTCGACTACGGCAACAACCTCCGGGGGGAGGCGCTGCGCGGCGGGTTCGCCGGCGCGTTCGCCTATCCGGGGTTCGTGCCCGCCTACATCCGGCCGCTCTTCTGCGAAGGGAAGGGCCCCTTCCGGTGGGCCGCGCTGTCGGGGGAGGCGGCCGACATCGCTGTGACCGATCGCGCGGTGGCGGGGCTGTTCCCGGAGAACGAGGGGCTCCAGCGCTGGCTTCGCCTCGCGGCGGAGCGGGTCCGGTTCCAGGGGCTGCCGGCGCGAATCTGCTGGCTCGGGCTCGGCGAGCGAGACCGCGCCGGGCTCGCGTTCAGCGACCTCGTCGCGCGGGGGGAGGTCGGCGCGCCGATCGTGATCGGGCGCGACCACCTGGACGCTGGGTCGGTCGCATCTCCCTACCGGGAGACCGAGGCGATGCGCGACGGGTCCGACGCGATCGCCGACTGGCCGGTCCTGAACGCCATGCTGAGCGTCGCGAGCGGTGCGTCGTGGGTCTCGGTCCACCACGGCGGGGGAGTCGGCATCGGCAAGTCGATCCACGCGGGACTCGTGGTCGTCGCCGACGGGACCGAGGAGGGAGCGCGCCGGCTCCAGCTCTGTCTCACGAACGATCCCGCGACCGGCGTGATGCGCCACGCCGACGCCGGCTACGAGCGCGCGATCGAGGTTGCGCGGGAGCGCCGCGTCCGAATCCCGATGCTCGCGGACGAGCCCCCGGGCGCCGAGCCGGCCGCGGGTCCGGAGGCGGCCTCCGCCGGCCGGTCGGGGCCCGAGGTTCCGTGAAAGCCGACTTCGTTCTCACCGGCGCCGGCCGGCTTGTCACGTGCGAGCCCGGGCTGGGGGAGGGGCCGCTCGGCGTGATCGAGCGGGGCGCGCTCGCCGCTTGGCGCGGGGAGGTTGTCTGGGTCGGCCGCGAGGCCGATCTGGCCGGCGAGGTGGAGGTCGCGCCGGACGCCGTCGAAGTGGATGCGCGCGGGAGCGCGGTCCTCCCGGGTCTCGTGGACTGCCACACCCATCTGGTGTTCGCCGGGGACCGGGCGCCGGAGTTCGCCGCGCGCCTGCGGGGGGAACCTCGTGCGACCGGCGGAGTCCGTGAGACCGTGCGCGCGACCCGCGCGACGGGCGACGAGGACCTGGCGGCGCTCGCGCTCGAGCGTCTCGACCGGTTCCTGTCCTGGGGGGTCACCACGGTGGAGGCGAAGAGCGGCTATGGGCTCACCCTGGAACAGGAGCGCAGGCTCCTCTCGGTCGCCGCCGGGCTGAGGCACCCCGTCGACGTGGTGCGCACCTTCCTGGGCGCGCACGTGGTCCCGCCGGAATACGACGACGATCCGGAGGGCTACGTCACGCTGGTCTCCGAGGGGATGATCCCCTCGATCGGCCAGCTCGCGGAGTTCTGCGACGTCTGGTGCGACGAAGGGGCCTTCTCGGTCGATCAGGCGCGACGGATCCTGCGTGCGGCGCGAGCGGAAGGTCTCGGGATCAAGGTCCACGCGGAGCAGACCGCCCGCACGGGCGCCGCGGCGCTCGCGGCGTCGTTCGGGGCCGTCTCCGTCGATCACCTCGAGCACGCGACCGAGGAGGACGCCGAGGCTCTCGGGATTTCCCGGACGGTCGCCGTGTTGCTGCCGGGGGCGTCGCTCGGCGGCCCGTACGCGCCGGCGCGCACGCTCATCGGGCGAGGCGTCCGCGTGGCGCTCTCGACCGACCTCAACCCCGGCACGTCCTACTCCGAGAACCTGCCGCTCTCCGCCGCGCTCGGGTGCGCGCTCCTGCGGCTCACGGCCGAGGAGGCGATCCTTGGGATCACGCGCCATGCGGCGGCGGCGATCGCGCGCGAGCGCGCGATCGGCCGGCTCGCCCGCGGCGCCGCCTGCGACCTCGTGGTTCTGGGGGCCGCGAGCGAGGTCGATCTCGTCTACCACTACGGTGCCAATCTCGCCGCGATCGTGGTCAAGGGCGGTCGCGTTGTCGGGGGGGCGGGGCCCTAGGAGGGCGCGCCGCGCTATTCTTTCGCCACTCTTTCGGGGGAGATGCATGCGGAAGCTCTGGGTCCTTGCCACCGTGCTCGCGCTCGCGCTGTCGGGCTTCGTGGCCGGCCGGGCGGCCTCGAGACATCGCGAGAGCCTCGCGCGCGGCATCGTTCGCGGCGAGATCCCGCCGGCGGCGAGCGCCCTGCCGACGGACCCGGTCGAAGACGGACCTCTGGGCGAGGCCGGGGGGCTCGGCCTGCGGGTGCCGATCCTGATGTACCACCGGGTCGGCGAGGATCCCGGGCGCTGGCCCGGGCTGACGGTGAGCCCGGCGGCGTTCGAGCGCCAGGTGGCCGGCCTCGTCTCGTCGGGCGCCCGCTCGCTGACGGTCGACCAGGTGGCCTCCGCCGTGCGCGAGCGGCGCTCCTTCCCGGAGGGCGTCTTCGCGATCACCTTCGACGACGGCACGGCCGACCAGTACCGGCTCGCGTTCCCGATCCTGAGACGCTACGGCGCGCGCGCGACCCTCTACGTTCCGGTCGGCAGGGTCGGGCGCGCGGGGTACCTGACCTGGGAGCAGCTCGGCGAGATGAAGGCGAGCGGGCTCGTTGAGGTGGCCGCGCACTCGATCACCCATCGCGACCTGACGCGGATGCCGGTCGACGAGGCGTGGGAGGAGATTGTCGGGAGTCGCCTCGCGATCGAGCAGCACCTCGGCGGGCGGGCGCGCGACTTCGCCTATCCGTTCGGACGCCACGACCCCAGTGTGGATCTCCTCGTCTCGCGCGCGGGGTTCCGGTCGGCCGTCACGAATCGCTACGGCTTGGTGCACGCCCCGGAGCGCGCGCTCCGCTGGGGACGCATGGAGGTGCACGAGCGCTCGAGCGGCGCCTTCCTGGGTCGGCTCGCCCAGAGCGGCGGGGATTGGCGGAGGGCGCCGGCGTCTTCGAGCGGCGGCCGCGCGGTGCGCGCGGAATCCGAGCCTCCCTCGCCGAGCCCGACGCCGTCGCCCGCGTCCGCGGAGCCGACCGAGAGCTCGGCGCCCGATCCGACCGAGACCCCGAGTTCCTACCCCGTCCCGTCGATCATCCCCGGTCCGAGCCGCTCACGGGATCCTTCCCCGAGCCCGACGCCGGAGGCGAGCCCGACGCCGGATGCGAGCGCGGATCCGTCGGACGAGCCTACGCCCGGATCCTAGGCGCCGGCGGCGTCTTCCTGTCCCGGGGCGGCGCGCTCCATCGAGGCCATCTGCTCGTAGAGACGCCAGCGCTCGTCCACGTCCCGCTGGGCGAGCTCGAGCAGCCGGTCGGCCTCCTCGGGGTTCGTGCGCGAGAGGACCGTGAACCGGGTCTCCTTCTCGACGAACTCCTTGAGACCCAGGGTCGGCTTCTTGGAGTCCAGGCGCAGCGGGCGCTCCCCGCGCGCCGCGAGCCTCGGGTCGTAGCGGTAGAGCGGCCAGTAGCCGGCGTCGACGGCTTCCTTCTGGTGGCTCATGCCGGTGGACATCTCGATCCCGTGGGCGATGCAGGGGCTGTAGGCGATGATGATGGAGGGTCCCTTGTAGGACTCGGCTTCCGCGAATGCCTTGAGCGTCTGCGGGTTGTCGGCCCCAAGGGCGATCTGGGCGACGTAGATGGTGCCGTAGGACACCGCGATCATCCCCAGGTCCTTCTTGGCCATCGGCTTCCCGCCGGCCGCGAACTTCGCGACGGCGCCGCGCGGCGTCGACTTGGACGCCTGACCCCCCGTGTTGGAGTAGACCTCGGTGTCGAGCACCAGGACGTTCACGTCCTCGCCGCTCGCAAGCACGTGGTCGAGCCCGCCGTACCCGATGTCGTACGCCCAGCCGTCCCCGCCGACGATCCAGACGCTCTTGCGCGCGAGGTAGTCGGCGAGAGCGAGCAGGCTCCGGGCATCCGGTGAATCGAGAGCCGCCAGGCGGGGCTTCAGCTCTTCGATTCGCGCCCGCTGCGCGGCGATCGCGGCGTCGTCGTCCCGCGTCTCGGCGAGGATCGCCGCGGCGAGGTCCTCGCCGACCTCGGAGCCGAGCCGGGCGAGGAGGTCGCGCGCGTGCCGGGCGTGCTGATCGAGCGCCAGCCGCATCCCGAGCCCGAACTCCGCGTTGTCCTCGAACAGCGAGTTCGACCACGCCGGGCCGCGGCCGTCGCGCCCGGAGGTCCACGGCGTCGTCGGCAGGTTTCCCCCGTAGATGGAGGAGCAGCCGGTCGCGTTGGCGACGAGGAGCCGGTCCCCGTACATCTGGGTGAGGATCTTGAGATACGGGGTCTCGCCGCAACCCTCGCAGGCGCCGGAGAACTCGAACATGGGCTCGATCATCTGCGAGCCCTTGACCGTCGTGAGCTTCACCTGGCTCCGGTCCATCTGCGGAAGGGCCGAGAAGAAGTCGAAGGCGCGCCGCTCGACCTCGAGGTGCGGATCCTTGGCCGTCATGTTGATGGACTTGTGATCCGGGTTCTCCTTGCTCGTCACGGGGCAGACGTCCACGCAGACCCCGCAGCCGGTGCAGTCGTCCGGGGCGACCTGGATCGTCATGACGTGGCCGGGGAAGTCCTTGGCCTTCCACGCCTTGGACCGGAATCCCTGCGGCGCTCCCTTCGCGGCAGCCGGCTCATAGACGCGCATCCGCAGCGCCGCGTGCGGGCACACGATGACGCACTTGGCGCAATCGATGCAGATGCTCGGGTCCCAGATCGGGATGTCGAGCGCGATGCTCCGTTTCTCCCAGCGGGCGGTGCCGACCGGGAACGTCCCGTCGACCGGCAGGGCGCTCACCGGGAGCAGGTCGCCCTTGCCGGAGATGATTGACGCCGTGACCCGCTTCACGAAATCCGGGGCCTCCGCCGGCACGACGGCGGAGCGCCGGATCTCGCTCGTGGCGCGCTCGGGAACCTCGACCTCGTGCAGAGCCTCCAGGGCGAGGTCCACTGCCGCGAAGTTCTTCGCGAGGACCTCCTCGCCGCGCTTGGCGTAGGTGCGACGGATCGCCTTCTTGATCGCCTCGACGGCCTCCTCCCGGGGAAGGACGCCGGCGAGGGCGAAGAAGCAAGTCTGGAGCACGGTGTTCATGCGCCGAGCGAGGCCGGTCTCTCGCGCCACGCGGTAGGCGTCTACCACGAAGAACCGCAGGCGCTTGGAGAGGATCTGCTCCTGGACCTCGGCGGGGATCCGGTCCCAGACCTCGTCGGGGCCGAACGGGCTGTTCAGCAGGAACGTGCCGCCGGGCTCGGCGACGGAGAGCACGTCCATGCGCTCGAGGAAGTTGAACTGATGGCAGCCCACGAAGTTCGCGCGGTCGATCAGGTAGGTGGAACGGATCGGGCGGGGCCCGAAGCGCAGGTGGGAAACGGTGATGGATCCCGCCTTCTTCGAGTCGAACACGAAGTACCCCTGCGCGAACAGGGGCGTGTCCTCCCCGATGATCTTGACGGTGTTGCGGGTCGCTCCCACGGTGCCGTCGGCTCCGAGCCCCCAGAAGACCGCGCGCACGACGTCCTCCGGCTCGGTGGAGAACGACCGGTCGTAGGGCAGGCGCGTGTGCGTGACGTCGTCGACGATGCCGACCGTGAAGTGGTTCTTCGGCTCGTCTCTCGTCAGCTCGGCGAATGCCGCCGCGGCCATCGCGGGGGTGAACTCCTTGGAGGACAGCCCGTAGCGCCCTCCGATCACGCGCGGCATGCCTGGGAAGCGCGCGCGGCCGGCCGCCACCCGCTCGGCGAGCGCTGTGACGACGTCCTGGTAGAGCGGCTCGCCCACGGCGCCGGGCTCCTTGGTCCGGTCGAGCACGGCGATGGCGCCCGTGGTGGGGGGGAGCGCCGCGACGAAGGCCTCGGCGGAGAACGGGCGGAACAGCCGCACCTTGAGCACGCCGACCTTCTCCCCGCGGGCGGCGAGCGCTTCGACGGTCTCCTCGACGGCGCCGCATCCCGATCCCATCAGCACCGCCACGCGCTCCGCGTCGGGCGCGCCGGCGTAGTCGAACAGGCGGTAGCGGCGGCCGGTCCGGTCGGCGAAGCGGTCCATGGCGTGCTGGATGATGTCGGGCAGGGCGAAGGTGAAGGGGTTCGCGGCCTCGCGCGCCTGGAAGAACACGTCGGGGTTCTGGGCCGAGCCGCGCAGGACCGGTAGGTCGGGCGTGAGCGCCCGTTCGCGGTGCGCGAGGATCGCGTCGGCGCTCAGCATCGCCCGCACGTCGTCGTCGGAGATGCGCTCGATCTTGTTGACCTCGTGGGAGGTCCGGAAGCCGTCGAAGAAGTGGACGAAGGGCACGCGGGAGTCCAGGGTCGAGGCGTGGGCGATCAGAGCGAGGTCCTGCGCTTCCTGGACCGAAGAGGAGCAGAGAAACGCGAACCCGGTCGATCGCGCGGCCATGACGTCGCTCTGGTCGCCGAAGATCGACAGCGCGTGTGTGGCGAGCGTTCGCGCCGCGACGTGGAAGACGGTCGGGGTCAGCTCGCCGGCGATCTTGAACATGTTCGGGATCATCAGGAGCAGGCCCTGGGAGGCCGTGAAGGTCGTCGTGAGCGCCCCCGCCTGAATGGCGCCGTGAACCGCGCCGGCCGCGCCCCCCTCGCTCTGCATCTCGACCACCCGGGGGACCGCGCCCCAGATGTTCGGCCGCCCGGCCGCCGACCACGCGTCGGCGAGCTCGCCCATGGTCGAGGACGGGGTGATGGGGTAGATCGCGATGACCTCGCTGCACTTGTGGGCGACGTAGGCGGCCGCGTCGTTGCCGTCGACCGTGACCAGGGATCGTTCCACCGGGCGCTCCTCGAGACTCGGACGTCGTGAAGGGAATCCCCCGTCTCTGAGTGTAGCGAACCGGAGGACTCTTTCGCCTCAGCCGGTGAGGAGGTGCCCGACGTTCGAGCCGGACATATCTTCCGCGGCTCCGGTCCGGATCTCAGCGTTGAGCGAGGCGGCCCAGGCGATGAGCGCTTCCTTCGTGGGGAACTCCGGGGAGAGGCAGCAGAACTCGTCGGAATCCGCGTCGAACCGGGCAGCTTCGATCTCCTCGGGAGTCCGGCCTGCGGCGAACCGGTCGTAGAGGGGCGTCCCGCGGAAGACCACGAGCGGGAAGAAGGTCGCCTCGCGGAGCCCGTGCTCGCGCAGGATCCGGGTAGTGCGCAGGTGCGACTCCCGTGGCTCGCCGGGAAGCCCGGCGATGAAGGTGAGGATCGGCTCGAGACCGAGGTGGCGGGTGAGCAGGGCCCCGTTGAGCACGTCCTTCGCGGTCTGGCGCTTCCTCACCACGTCGGTCAGGACCTCGTCGTTGAACGACTCGCTCCCGAAGGCGAGGCTGCGGAAGTTCGCCGCCTTCATCCGAGTGAGCGTCTCCTCGTCGACCATGTCGGCGCGGGTCTGAACGTTGTAGTTCCATCCGATGCCGGCGATCTTCTCGCAGATCTCGTGCAGCCGCGCGCGGCGAAGCGTGAAGGTGGCGTCGCCGAAGTAGAACTTCGGGTTCCCGGTCTCGTGGTAGTTGTCCCAGCAGAACTGGACCACGTCCCGGACGTAGCCGGGGGAGTGGAACCGGACACGGCGCTTCCAGATGGTCGGGTCCATGCAGAAGGTGCAGCGCTCGGGGCAGCCCCGGGAGGTGACGAACGAGGAGCCGACGAAGTAGTCACCCTCCGGCATGAGGGTCTTGAGGAAGCGATGGCGCATCCCGATCCGGAACTCCTCTCCGGCGAAGTACATGTGGGGGAGCCGGTCGAGGTCGTCGATCCGCGGCATGTCGGGGTTGCGCCGCGGGTGCCCGCCGCCGTCGCGGTAGGTGACTCCGCGCGTCTGGAGCCCCCCGTTCCGCAGGCCGCCCGCCCCAAGCTCGTCCATGAGGTGCAGGACGGTCTCCTCGCCCTCGCCGCGCACCACGACGTCGGCCAACCCCTCGGTCACCAGCTCGGGCGCGTGCATGGTCGCGTAGTTCCCGCCGACGACCAGGATCCCCGAGGGGTTCGCGGCGCGGATGCCGGCGAGCAGGCGCTTCACGCCGCGCACCATGTAGTAGTAGCTGAGAGGCACCATGATCACGTCGGCGCCGGCGACCCGGGCGAGCAGGTCGGCCTTCATCCGCCGCATCAGGCCTTCCAGCTCGGCGCGCGCCGCCGGGTCGCGGACGTGGGCGTCGGAGACCTCGAACCAGCGGAGGTCGTCCCAGTGGTCGGCGACGACATTCACCGGCTCGAAGGGGACCCCCCGGCTCTTCAGGACCGCGGCGACATAGAGGATGCCGTACTCGGGAGTGATCACCGCGCGGTCCCGGTACCCCTTCCAGAACGGCTCCCAGGAGGGGGAGGGGCGCCGTTCGAGGAAGGCGAAGGCGAAAGTGTCGCTGACGAGCACGGTGCGAAGGCTCATCGGTTCCCCCGTTGCAGGCCGGCGCCGCCGCGGCGCACGAGAATCCCGGCCGCTGATGCGCGCGTCAGTCTACCGGCGCACAGCGGCGCGCCGGAAACCCCGATCGACCGGGGGGCTCGACGGCCGAGCGGGTCGGGGGGCGACCCCCGAGGGGCCGTCTCCGCCCCCCGGAGCCCCCTCTGCGGGTAGTCTTTGGCTCCCGATGCGCGTGCTCGTCGCTCCCGACAAGTTCAAGGACTGCCTCTCGGCCCCCGAGGCGGCCGAGGCGATCGCGCGCGGGCTGCGCGCCGCCGGCGCGGACGTGGACCTCGCGCCGGTTGCCGACGGAGGGGAGGGGACCCTCGACGCGCTCGTGGCCGCGGTCGGCGGCTCGGTCATGGGGGTGATCGCGCGCGGGCCGCTCGGGGTTCCGGTGCGCGCGCACGTCGGGATGCTCACAGGTGGCACCGCGGTCGTGGAGATGTCCCAGGCATCGGGGCTGCGGCTCGTCCCGGAGCGCGACCGGGATCCTATGAGGGCGACCTCGTTCGGGACGGGGGAGATGGTTCGCGCGGCTCTCGCTCGCCGCGCGCGCCGGATCCTCGTGGCGATCGGCGGGACGGCCACCGTGGACGGCGGCACGGGCCTCGCCGGAGCTCTCGGCCTGCGCTTCCTCGACGAGGCGGGGGTCGAGGTCCCAGAGGGAGGCGGCGGCCTGGAGCGGATCGCCTGGATCGACGCCGCGCGGCTCGACCACCGCCTGGCAGGGGTCGCCCTGTCGGCGGCCTCCGATGTCCTGGCGCCTCTCCTCGGCCCGGAGGGCGCCGCGCGCGCATACGGCCCGCAGAAGGGCGCGCGGCCGCGCGACGTCGAGACGCTCGAGCGCGGCCTGAGGATCCTCGCCGGGCGGCTCCGGAATGATCTTGGGGCCGACGTCGCCGAGCGCCCAGGATCGGGCGCCGCCGGAGGCGCCGGCGCGATGCTGATGGCGCTCGGGGCGGAACTGCGCTCCGGTGCGGAGGTCGTCCTGGATGCCATCGGCTTCGCCGAGCGGCTGAAGGAAGCCGATCTGGTGGTGACCGGCGAGGGCCGGATGGACATGACGACCGCCGCCGGGAAGGGGCCGGCCGCGGTGGCGCGCGCGGCGCGCGCGGCGGGCGTCCCTTGCGTCGCCCTCGTCGGTCAAGCCTCAGAAGTGCCGGAGGGCTTCGAGCACGTGCGCTCTCTCCTGGAGCACTTCGGCGGAGACCGGGACGAGGCCTTCCGGCGGGCCGCGGCGGGGCTTCAGGCGCTCGGCGCGCGCGTCGCCTCGCGGCGCCGCTGACCGGGCCCGGTGGCGCGCGGCCAGGTCGCGGCGACGCGTTCCACCGATGCGCCCGGCACTCGCGGCGCCCGGCGCCCCTACAGCCGCTGGCCGTCGAACAGCACGACGCGCGGGATGATCCCCGGCGCGACGAGCACCCCGCGCGCGCGAGTGTTCCCGTGGTCCATCACGAGCACGAACTTCGTCCCGGCGGCCACCGTCGCGTAGTCGGTTCCGACGGGCAGGGTGAGGCCCGTGCCGGCGAACAGCTCGGCCACCCTGCCGTCGTTCCACCACCAGAACTCCAGCTTGCCGGTGGCGGGATTCACGAAGAAGACGTTGTGCGTGCTCGCGTCCTGGTAGGCGGCCGGCCACGTCTTCGAGGTGATCAGGAACTCGGCCGAGACGTACCCCGGCGGGTGGGAGATGTTCGCGCCGCACCGGAGCCCCCAGATCGTGTTGTTGTCGCACTGGCCGTCCGAGCGATGCTTGTCGGCGAAGACGGTCACGACCCCGACCGCGTACTTGTCCTCGGGAGCCATCGGCCCGCCGAACGTGGGGAGGGGGAACGACAGGGTCGTGGAGCAGATCCCGGCGACACACTCGCTCGCCATCACGCGCCCCATCCAGATCCGGGTGTTGTCGGTCGGCCTGGCCACAACGAGGATGTAGGAGTCGACCGGCTCACC
Organism: Acidobacteriota bacterium; assembly: GCA_016208485.1. GTDB lineage: Bacteria > Actinomycetota > AC-67 > AC-67 > AC-67 > JACQXY01. The sequence goes on from JACQXY010000066.1 coordinate 10,554, forward strand.
GCCGGTGGCTTCCTTCCAGGACACCGCGACCTCCGTAGCGCCGGTGAACACCGAGAAGGGAGGCGGCAGCAGGTCCGTGGCGATCGGATGGATGCCCGTCGCCGTCGGGTCGATCTGGAAGTTGCGCGGGTCCGACGCCGGCCCGGTGCGGCCGGCGGTGTCGGTGGCGGTGGCGGTGATGGAGTGAGAGCCGATCGCGAACTCGATCGGGACCGTCCATTCTCCTGCCGCCGTGGCATCCGTCTCGCCGATCTGGACCATGTTCTCCCAGACGCGGATCGTGGCGTTCCCCTCGGTCCAGCCGGCGACCGTGACGGTCGTGGAGGTGAGCACGGCTCCTTCGACGGGCGAAGAGATGGACGGCGCGACCGGCCCGGTGGTGTCGACCGTGAAGCGCCGGGGAGCCGACGCGGGGCCCGAGTTCCCGGCGGCGTCGGTCGCCGTGGCGCGCACCGTGTGGGGGCCCTCCGCCAGGGTCGTCTCGACCTGCCAGCTTCCGTCCGAAAGCGACGCGGTCCTGTCGATCTCGTCCGTCCCCTCCTTGACGACCACGGTGGCGAGCGGCTCGGCCGTGCCGGCGATCGCGACCGAAGTCGAGGGGACCACGGCGCCTTCGGTGGGTGAGGTGATGACGGGCGCCGCCGGCGCGACGGTGTCCACGGTGAAGCTCCGCGGCGCCGACGGCGCACTCACGTTGCCGGCCTCGTCGGTCGCGGTGGCCGTGATCACGTGCGGACCCTCGGAGAACGATGCCCAGGTGGAGAAGGAGCCGGACGGCTCGGCCTGGACTTGGGCACGCTCGACCGTCTGCTCCCAGATGCGTACGGTGGCATTCGCCCGGGCGGTCCCCGCGATGTACACCCAACTCGCCGGGAGGGCGGCCCCCTCCGCCGGAGAGGTGATCACGGGCGCCGCCGGGGGCACCGTCGCCTTGGTGGCGCAGGCCTCGGCCGAGATCTTCTGGAGTCCGGAGCCGAGGTCGTCACGGGCGAGTGCCGTCGCGCACAGCGTGCCGTCCTGGAACACCGACAGGTCTTGGGCGGTGAACACGGTGCTGAAGTCGGCGAGGTTGCCCGACGTGAAGGTCCGGATGAGCTCTGTGCCGCTCGGAGGCCCGGAGAGGCGCACCGTCACCGGACGGGCCGGCCAGGCGGTGCCTGAGATCGTGAGCGAGCCGCCCGCTCCGACCGCCGGGGGCGAAGCGCTCGCGCGCGGGGTGCACCCGGAGCCGCCGGCGTAGTTCCATCCGGCGGGGAAGGAGTTCCCGGCGCTCCCGATCCCCTGGTTGTAGTCACGCTCGTACGGGTCGTCCTCAGTGCCGTCCAGGAAGTTCTGGCAGGACACCGAGAGATACACCGCGCGCGCGAGCGTCCTCGTTCCGGGGTTGGACAAGCTCCCCGGGCCGGACACCTGGGTCCCGATGTTGAGCGCCGCGGCGGAGGAGAACTTCACGTTGTTCCGGCCGAGGGTCACTCGCGAGGTGCCGTTCAGGAGCAGGCCGCGCTGAGATCCGATCCCCGGGGGGCCGGTGCCCGCCGGGCCGACGACGTTGTCGGTGACGACGACCCCTTCCTCGGGGGGGCCGGCGTTCTCCGAGAAGAGGGTCAGCAGGTCGTCAACAAGCCCGATCGCGCCGAGGTCTCCCGAGAGGGTGGAGGCGTCCGCCGTGAGGACGATGACGCCGTTCGAGCTGATGGTGCCGTCCGCCGAGTCGGAGGCGACGATCCCCCCGCCCGGCATCGGCAGCACGGTCGGGCTCAGCTTCGCGCGCACGCTGTTGCTGGAGACCTCGAAGGCACCGACCCCGAGCAGCACGACGGCGGCGCGCCCGGACGCGTGCGCGTCCGCCGGGTCCACGCCGTCGGGATCCAGGCCGTCCACTTCCTCGAGCCGGCCGAGGTTGTTGCGGGCGACGAGGACGTTGCGCACGTGCCGGCCGTCCGGGGTGGGCGCGTTGAGGTCGGTGGACAGCGCCTGCACGCGGATTCCGTTGGAGTCGAACGAAGGGAAGTCGGAGCTGAACAGCCCGACCGCGTTGGAGGTGATCTCGATGCCGTCGGCCACCCGTCCGTAGCGCTCGCGCACGTCGACCGCGACGACGCCGGTGTCGCCGTCGGGCACACCCGGCGGGGCGTAGGTGACGTAGTTCCCGGTCACCCGGAACCCGGTCAGTTTCTGGTCGGGCGGGATGGAGAACACGTCGCTGTGTACCCCGGCTGTGCCGAAGCGGATGGTGAGCGTGCCCGACGAATCGCCGTACCCTCGGTCCACCGCGAGGCCGACGATCGCGCTGTCCATAGTCAGGCCCCCGGCGATCCGGTTGGCCTCGGGAGAAGGGAGCCCGCCCGGCGCGCCGATCGTGGTCGCCGCGGTGTTCACCGCGACGAGGGGGCGCCCGAAGCTCACGAGCTTCAAGCCGCGGATGACGACCGAGTCGGTGCCGGGGGCGACGAAGAACGCGGTTTGCGTCCCGGAGCCGACGACGATGGCCCGATCGGTGCCGGCCGACTCGACGGTCGTGTCGGAGGCCCGCACGATTACGGCGGCGGCCTCGATCGAGGTGAGATCCCCGCCGTGCGCGGCGGCGGCGGTGAAGTCGCAGGTTCCCGAGAGGCGCACGATCCGGCCGGTGGCGCTCGGGAAGTCGACGGCCTGCTGGACCGCGGTGATGTCGTCGGCGTGCACGTCGCAATCCACTGCCAGCTCGGCGGGTGGAGCCGCGGCCGCGATCCCCGGCAAGACGAGCGAGAGAACGAGAGCGAGCAGCCCCGCGCGCCGGGCGCTGGGACGTCCGCTGGAGGTCACGAGCACCCCCTTCAGGGCCGCCTTGCACTGGGCAGGCCTCAAGGCCCGCCGTCGATAGGCAGAAAGCGGGGTAAGAGTACTACCGATTCGCTTATCTGTCAAACCCGGCAGGAATCCGCCCTTTAGTACGAATCCCTACCAGTTCCGGGCACCGCCGGCCGGCGTCTCTACCGTCGGATCCCCTCGAATCCGATCACCCCCGGGAAGGCGGATGTCGTGAGCAGGAACCCCTGCGCGGCGTCGCCGGAGAGCTGCGCCGCGAGAGCGAACCCGTTTCCGGCGAAGAGGAGCAGACTCCCGGCAGGTGTGTGGAGGATGCTGCCGGTGCCGGCGAAGATTCGAGCGATCCGGTCCTCGTTCCAGCGGACGAACTGGAACTCTCCGGTCGCGGAGTCGAGGAGCAGGGTGTCGCGGGTCCGCGAGCTCTGGTAGGCGCGCTCCCAGGGGTGGGCGCTCAGCAGGTACTCGGTGTGGGCATAGCCCGGGGCGTGGGAGACCTCGTTCGGGCACGGCTTGCCGAAGGCCGACTCGTCGTCGCAGGCGCCGTCGGAGCGGTGGCCGTCCGCGAAGACCGTGAAGATGCCGGTCGCGTACTTATCGCCGGCCTCGAGCTTGCCGCCCGGGATCGTGAGCGGGAAAGCGAGGGTCGCCCCGCACGCGCCTCCCGTGCAGGCCGTTGGGTCGACGCGCTCGAACCAGACGCGGCTGAACTCGCCCGGCCGGGCGACGACCAGAACGTAGGCGACGACCGGCTCGCCGCCGGTCGCGGCGGTCCAGGAGACCTGAACGGTGTCGGTGCCGGTGATCACCGAGCCCATCGCCGGCAAGAGCCCCGTTGCGATGGGGTGGATGCCCGTGGACCCGGGCTCGATCCGGAAGGAGCGCGGCGGCGAGGCCGTCGAGGTGTAGCCGGCGGCGTCGGTGGCCGTGGCCGTGATCGTGTGCGGGCCGGGCGCGAAGTGGAGCGCGGCCGTCCAGCGGCCATCCTCGCCCGCCGTCCCGACGCCGATCCCCGATCCCGCCTCGATCACGCTCACTGTCGCGCTCTGTTCGGCGGTGCCGGCAACGGTCACGGAGCCGTTCGTGAGCACGGCCCCCTCGAGCGGCGCGGTGATGATCGGCGAGGAGGGCGCCGTCGCGCCGACGATGACCCGGACGAGGGGCTCGGAGGATCCCAAGCCCTGGGTGAAGGCCCGAGCGAGGAGCCGGTGGGCGCCCACGGAGATGCCGGCGGCGTCCCACGTTGCGGTCCACGCGGTCCCGTCTCCGGGCGGCGCGACGAACTCCGCCACCCCTTGTCCGTACGGACGGTCGGCCACGACTCGCACCCGGCGGTCGTACGGGGTCACCATCCCGCTTGCAACCGCCGACAGCCCGCTCTTGTTTCCCAAGGAGCCAACGGCAGCGATCCGGTAGTAGGAGGTGTTGTAGTCGCCGACCGAGCCGCTCGGATCGGTGTAGCAGAGGCCGGACCGGCTCGCGCCCGGCCAGGTCGGGACATCGGGCGACATGCAACTCTCGCCCGGCACGGTCGTGACCCGCGTCCACTCCGGCCGGAAGTCCGGATGGAAGGTCTGGTGGATCTCGTAGGAGACGGCTCCGGGCACCGGATCCCAGGCCACGCGCAGGCCGTTGTGGACGTCGGTCACGCGGACCTCGGTCGGGGTTGCCGGTCCCGCCGGCGCCGGGCCGGAGTCGGTCACCGGCATCACCGCGGAGGAGTCACACGCCTCGGTGCCCTGCGCGCCTGGGCAGGGCTGCGAGGAGTCGTAGTAGATGCTGGTGTTCGCCTGCGCGTCGATGTATCCGGGGTCGACGTGCAGCACGTAGGCGCTCGCCGCCTGCACGAATGGAAGCGTCACTGTGGCGGTGAGCCTTTCGGGGACGCTCGGGAGCGCGGTCGTCGCCGTGACGTCCCGCTCGAACTTCTTCACCCCATCGGCCCAGAGCCGGATCGTCCAGAGCGCGTCCACGTTGCAGCCCGGGCAGCCGGCCCACCAGGAGACCGTCATCGGCCCCTGCAGCCTCGTCGTGGCCCCGAGCTGCCAGATCCAGTTCGGGTCGTACACGTTGTGCGCGCCGCTGCCGTCGAACGCGGGGTCGGCCACCTTCCACGAAGCGGCGGTCTCGGCGGAGAGCGTCCTCTCCGCGGCCGGGCGCAGGAACGGCCCGCCGCACCGAAGGACGTCCGTCGCGCCGTCGCCGGTGCAGCCGTCCTCGGTGTTCCCGTCGAAGTAGAGTGTCGTCGGAGTGGCGGACCCGCCTCCGCCTCCGCCGCCGGGCAGCGCGGTGCCGGCGACCTCCCAGTTGGTGACCCCGTCCCAGCTCGCGGGGTAGGATGCGGTCCCGTCGACCGCGATCGCTCCCGCGGCGTGCCGGCTGCCCTCGAGCGGTGAGATGATCGCCGCTGCGGGAGCTGCCGAAGCGACCGTGGTGGCCACGGCCACCAGGACGTAGTTGAACCCGGTCGACTGCTTGGGGTTCTCCTTGGAGTTCGGGTTGCACGGCCGGGCGCCGGCTTCGCCCGCCGTGTAGAAGCGCAGGGTCCAGGCGCCCGCGCGCGGCGCGCGCAGGTCCAGCTCGCCGCCCGACGCCGCGAACGTCCGGCTCGGCCCCGGCTCGCGCCCGGAGCCGTCCGGGTCGACCCCCGGCTCCCACATGCGCATGATCGCGCCGCTCACGGCGAGCGAGGTGTCATCGAGAGAGGGCCAGTCCCAGGTGACGTGCAGTCGCTCGACGCCCGAAGGGACATCGATCACGTGCTGCCCGAATCGGGGCTCGCCGGTGCTCGGGTCGCGCTCGACGACGGCGCTCGAGGGGCTGGTGCACCCGGGCTCGTTGACGATGGTCTGCTCCTGGCCGGGCCGGGCCGAGTACGCAGGCGTCGGGTACCCGAGGCTCGCGAGATTCAGGGCGAAGGGGTTGCTCGCGTAGTCGCGCGCGAACCTCACGGCCGCCGCCACGTCGAGCCGCCCGACACCCTGCTCCTCCGCCTCGTAGGCGGGGAGCTTCGCGATGTTCGATGAACGCTCGAGGATGTCGATGATCTCGCCCGCTGAGGGCGAGGCCCCGCCGGACGGCCCCATCCGGTAGGCCTGCACGACGAGCGCCACGGCGCCGACCACGTGGGGGGCCGCCATAGAGGTGCCGCTCATGAGCCAGTAGCAGTCGCCCGGGTCCGGGCCGTCTCCCTCCCGGCAGTCGGCCGAGTTGGCGTTGATGGACCGGATGTCGACGCCCGGCGCGGTGAGGGTCGGCCGGTAGACGCCGATCCCGAGCGCCTGACCGAGCGCGCGGTCCTGGTTGTGCGGGACCTCGTCCTGGGCGTCGGCGATATAGCCGTCCCGGTCGGTGTCGGCGGGTTCGGCCGGCAGGCCGCGCGAGGAGAAGTCGGCGATCTGGTCGGTCTTCGTCGAGGCCGCGACGCAGATCACCCAGGGGCTCACGCAGTTCGAGCTGAGCGAGTCGAACCCCGGGCCGGAGTTGCCGGCCGAGAACACGGTCACGATTCCCGCGTGGTAGGCCTCTTGCACGGCGACCTCGACCGAGGAGTTCGGGTCGTAGACGGTGTTCGCGTTCGCCGCGTCGTCGCCCCAAGAGTTGTTGACCGCGACGACGTTCCCGAGGCCGCGCTGCTTCTTGTAGATCATGTCGTCGTAGGCCGTCACGGCCCCGATCAGGCTCACCGAGAGGCCCGCGCCGCTCGAGTAGACGTGGAGCTTCGCCCGGGGCGCCATCCCGATCGTGCTGTGGGGGGCGCCGATGCCGCCGCTCGCGTCGCCCGTTCCCGCGATCGTGCCCGACACGTGGCTGCCGTGGCCTCCGTCGTCCGCGGAGTCCGCGCGCGCGTCGTTGCTCGCTCCCGCCGGGCCGGCGTTGCCCGAGTCGGGATTGAAGGGCGAGCATGCGACGGCCAGCCGGTCGGCCGCGCCGGAGACCTCGCAGTACTCGATGAGGTTGTCGGTGTCCTGGTGCTTGCCGTTGATCCCCGTGTCGATGACCGCGACCTCGACGCCATCGCCGGTGATGCCGAGCCCGCCGAGATCCGGGGAACGCCATGTCTCGTGCGCGCCGGTGATCCAGGTGGTGTCGGCCATGTCGAGCTTGTAGGAGCGGTTCCCGAACACGCTTCGAACCGCGGGGGAGCGCCGGAGCGAGGCGAGCTGGGCGCCCGTGAGGCGGGGGGCGACGATCATCGGCAGCGCGCGCAGGCGCGTGCCGCGCACCCCGAGCGCCTCGACCCGGTCCAGCTCGGCGCGGGTCCAGGCGGTCACGACGGCGGGAGCGACGGCGGCGACCGAGAGGCGCGCCTCGAGCTGGGGGTCGATCGAGGCCGGGCCCCGGTGGATCGCCGGCATCGGCCTCGGAGCTTGAGTCGCGGGAGCCTGCGCCGCCGGCGCTACGGCCGGCGAGATGAGGCTGGCGAGGAGAAGAAAGCATGCGCCGACGAGACCGGCGCGGCGAGCGCCTGGCGTGATCACGGAGTACCCCCCTACTCGACCAGGGCTCGGTTTCGTGGCCGTGCCTCAGGTGATGGATACGGCCGTCGGAGGGCATAAGCCGTCCCGCCGAACGGCAAAAGCGGCACAAGCGTACCAGCGGGGAGGTTGCGCCGTCAAGGCATAGATTACGACTTGTACCTCGAATTAGGATGCGGCCGAATGGGCGCGGCCGAGGACCTACGGGGTCGCGAGGTCGGCGAAGATCGCGGTCTCGAGGTAGCGATTCTGTTCCGCGGAGAGCGACCCCGCTTGCATCTCCTCGGCGCGCGCCTGCAGCCGCGCGCGGTTGGCCTCCGGGGTGAGAGCCGGATCATCGTCCAGCACCCACGGCGCGAGCGCAAGGAACTCCGGCTTGGGTCCAGAGTACGGCTCGGCCCACGCGCTGTCCGTCCCGGCGATGAAGTCCTTCGCGCCGACGTAGGCCCGCTCTGAACCTGTCCGGTCGCGCTCTACGATCGCCGTCTGCCCGTCGAAGGGAAGGTCCACGAGGTTGCCGACCATGTGCGGGCAGACGAGGTACTTGAAGTGGACCGCCGTGTCGGTCACCGCGCGCAGCGTGGATGCCCCCCACGTGAGCGCCTGCCAGTTGCCGCCGTCGGCGCCGTAGCGCGCCCAGGGCCCGGAGTTCGCCTCGGGCTGGATCACCGTGTTCACGCCGCGCCGGTCGAGGCAGAGCATCCACCGATCGGGGGACGCGCACGCCCACGTCTCACCGGGCGGGGGAGTCGTGCCGAAGTCGTAGCCGAACCGGAATGCCGGCAGCGAGATCGCGAAGCCGAACTTGAACCCCGGCAGGTCTGAAAGAGTGACCGGACCTGTGTTGGCCGTGGACATGTCCCCGTCGTCGAGCGCGAGGAAGAGCTTCTCGATCTCGGTGAGCGGGGTCTTCTTGTTGGCGGCGACGAGGTTCGTCCTCGGGTCGTACTCGGGGGAAGCGACGTCCTCCGAGGCTCCAGACTCCGGGTCGTGGACGTGGTAAGGCGCGAAGAGGAACGCCTGGTTCCACGCCTTGTCCGACGAGGCCACCCAGACGCCCTTGATCGCGCCCGCGGCGTACTCCGCGGCGAGGTCGGGGTCGGCGAAGGCCGCGACGTCGGCGGGGTCGGTCGAGTAGTGGAAGTCGGCCTGGTTGTTCGACGCGACGACGTAGACGCCCCACGTGCGTGCCAGGCGAGAGAACGTGCTCATGAACCCGCGCACGAACGTGTCGGTCGCCGCGGTGATGACCGCCTTGCGGGGGTCCTCGTCGGGGAAGCGCGCGCGGTAGGCCGCGAGCTGGCGCGAGTAGCCGGCGGCGACCAAGCCGAACGCGGCGGCGACCCCTCCGGGCGCGCCGGAGGCGTTGTAGAGCGCGGGGGTGTCGGCGGGGACCGGGTTCAGGGCCCAGGCGCGCGCCGCCGCCCCGCGCGAGCCGGTGGCAAGCGTCGCCAGCCCGATGTCCTCGTTGAAGACCACCATTGCGACTTTCGCCGGGTCGAGGTTCGGTTTCACGTAGGCCTGCATCAGGCATTCCATCTTGTCGGCGTAGGTCTGGTAGCTCTCGGCGTAGGCGACCTCCTGCCGGTACTGGATCGCGAACATCCGGAGCGGGCCCGCGCCCGACGCGGAGTCCGAGACGCCGGCGGTCCGATTCCCCTGGTTGTACCGGGCGCAATCCAGGCCGCCCGCGGAAGAGGCGGCCGGCAGGGCGATCGTCCCCGCCGCGAGCAGGGCGGCCGCGGCAAGGCGTCGCGAGAAGGCGCTCACGACCCGTTGATTCGCCGCGCGCGAGGCGATTCCTGCCGCCGCCGGGAGGATTCTCTCATCGGACGCGGGAGGCCGTCTGCGACCGCCGGGCGGTTGAGACTAGAATGAGGCGCATCGCCGCCGGCTCGAGGGAGTCTTGGCGGTTTTTGGCGCGCCGTGCGCACGCGGGGGCGCGCGGCATGAGGAATCAGGTGACCGATGACTCAAAAGACGGTTCAAGAGGTCCATCGGGTCGTGATCCGCTTCGCTGGGGACTCCGGAGACGGGATGCAGCTCACCGGCGACCGGTTCTCGACCGCGACGGCCGTTTTCGGCAACGACCTTTCGACGCTCCCCGACTTCCCCGCCGAGATCCGCGCGCCTGCCGGGTCTCTGTTCGGGGTCTCGGGATTCCAGATCCACTTCTCCGACGAGGACATCCTCACTCCGGGGGACCGCGCGAACGTGCTGGTCGCGATGAACCCAGCCGCGCTGAAGACGAGCCTCGTCGACCTTGCCCCGGCCGGAGTGATCATCGCGAACTCCGACGCTTTCACCGAGAAGAACCTGGAGCGGGCCGGGTACTCGTCCAACCCGCTCAAGGACGACAGCCTCTCGGGCTATCAGGTCTACGAGATCCCGATGACGGCGATGACCCTCGAGGCGGCCGCGTCGGTCGAGGGCCTCACCAAGAAGGAGGCCGAGCGCGGAAAGAACATGTTCGCGCTCGGGCTGGTCTCCTGGATGTACAGCCGGCCGACCGACGTCACGGAGCGGTGGATCCAGAAGAAGTTCGGAGGCAAGCCCGCGGTCATGGCCGGCAACCTCGCGGCGTTCAGGGCGGGGCACGCGTTCGGCGAGACGGCGGGGCTATTCGCGGCTCAGTACGTGGTGAAGCCGGCGTCCAACGCCCCCGGGCGCTACCGGAACGTGACCGGGAACGCGGCCACGGCCTGGGGGCTGGTCGCGGCGTCCGGGCAAGCGGGGCTCCCTCTGTTTTTCGCGAGCTACCCGATCACCCCGGCGTCCGACATCCTCCACGAGCTGTCGAGGCTCAAGAACTTCGGGGTCCGGACCTTCCAGGCCGAGGATGAGATCGCCGCGGCCGGGGCGGCCGTCGGGGGCGCGTTCGGCGGGCATCTCTCCGCGACCGCGACGAGCGGCCCCGGGATGGACCTCAAGGAGGAGGCGCTCGGCCTGGCGGCCATCCTCGAGCTGCCGCTGGTCGTCGTGGACGTCCAGCGCGCCGGACCGAGCACGGGTCTGCCGACCAAGACCGAGCAGGGCGACCTGATGATCGCGATGTACGGGCGGCACGGCGAGGCTCCGGTCCCCGTGATCGCCCCCCGCTCCCCGGCGGACTGTTTCGGGGCGGCCATCGAGGCGTCGCGAATCGCGCTCAAGTACCGGACCCCGGTGATCGTGCTCTCCGACGGGTTCCTCGCGAACTCCGCCGAGCCGTGGCTGATCCCGGACCCCGCCTCCCTGCCGGACATCTCGATCGCGTTTGCGACCGAGCCGAACCATGACGGGGAGTTCTGGCCCTACCTTCGCGACGAGAACCTCGCCCGGCCGCTCGCGGTTCCCGGGACCCGGGGGCTTCAGCACCGGATCGGCGGGCTGGAGCGGGCCGACGGCCGCGGGAACGTCTCCCATGACCCGGCCAACCACGAGCGGATGATCCGCATGCGCGCCGCCAAGGTGGCGAAGATCGCCGATGACATCCCGCCGCTCGAGGTCGACGACCCCTCGCAAAGCGCCGAGATCCTCGTCATCGGCTGGGGGTCGAGCTGGGGCGCGATCCGCGAGGCTTGCCGGCGGGTGCGCGACGCGGGGAAGAAGGTCGCCCGGGCGCACCTGTTCTACCTCAACCCGTTCCCGAGGAACACCGGCGAGGTCCTGCGCCGGTACCAGCGGGTCCTGGTGCCGGAGATGAACAACGGCCAGCTCGTGAAGCTCATCCGCGCCGAGTTCCTCGTCGACGCGAAGAGCTTCGCGAAGGCTCAGGGGCTGCCGTTCCGCGCCGGCGACATCGAGACCGAGATCCTGAAGAGGGTGTGAGAGATATGGTGGAAGGCAACGGAGCGGTCGGCACGCAGGCGGCGCTCACCAAGAAGGACTTCGAGAGCGACCAGGAGGTTCGCTGGTGCCCCGGGTGCGGGGACTACGCGATCCTTTCGGCGGTCCAGAGCGTCATGCCGACGCTCGGGATCGAGCCGCACAAGGTCGTCGTCGTCTCGGGGATCGGCTGCTCGAGCCGGTTCCCGTACTACATGAACACCTACGGCATGCACTCGATCCACGGGCGCGCCGCGACCATCGCCACGGGACTCGCGACCGCGCGGCCGGACCTCAGCGTGTGGGTGGTGACCGGGGACGGCGACGCGCTGGCCATCGGGGGCAACCACCTGATCCACACGCTTCGCAGGAACGTGAACCTCACGATCCTGATGTTCAACAACCAGATCTACGGGCTCACGAAGGGACAGCTCTCGCCGACCTCCGAGCGCGGGAAGGTGACGAAGTCCACCCCCTTCGGGTCGGTGGACCAGCCCTTCAACCCGATCGCCCTCGCGCTCGGGGCCGAGGGGACGTTCGTGGCCCGGGCGCTCGCCGTCGACCGGCCGCACCTCACGGGAGTGCTCTCGCGCGCGGCGGCTCACCGCGGGACGTCCTTCATCGAGGTGTACCAGAACTGCAACATCTTCAACGACGGGGCCTTCGACATGCTCACCGACAAGGCCCACAAGGTGCAGAACCAGATCCGGCTGGAGCACGGCAAGCCCATCCGGTTCGGCGAGCGCGACGAGAGGGCGGTGGTGCAGCTCCGCGACGGCTCGCTCAAGATCGTGGAGGCCGGCAGCGTGGCGGAGGGCGAGATCCTCGTCCACGACGAGCACCGGGGGGAGCCGTCGCTCGCGTTCGCGCTCGCTCACCTGTCGACCGGACCGACGATGCCGACTCCGATCGGCATCTTCCGGGACGTGGAGCGGCCGGTCTACGGGGACGACGTCGAGCGTCAGCTCGTCGCGGCCCAGGCGAAGCTCGGCGCTGGAGATCTCGGCAAGCTTCTCATGAGCGGTGACACCTGGGAAGTGAAGTAGCGGGAACGCGCGGCCGCGGCGGGTGGCCCACCTCTGCGCGCGCGGGGCCGGGTCAGCGCTCGGCTCGATCCGCCCGCGGCCTCAGGACGGCGGCGTCGTAAGTCGAGGCCGCGACGATGCCCCCGGCGACCGGTCCGACCCAGTAGACCCAGTGCCCGGCCCAGAAACCTCCGGCGAGAGCCGGTCCGAACGTTCGCGCGGGGTTCATCGACGCGCCGGTGAACGGCCCGCCCATCATGACGCCCGCGAGGACGACGGCGCCGATGGCAAGCCCGGCGACGGCGCGCGGCGCTCCCTCCGGATCGATCATGGTCGCGAAGAAGACCCAGACCAGGAAGAACGTGAGCACGGCCTCGATCAGGACGGCCTGGCCGCCTGAGACGGCCGGGTTCACGAGCGTCGCCCCGAGCTTCACCCCGTCCTGGCGCCACACCGCGTCGGGCACCGAGGCGCGCAGCAGCCCCGCCCCGGCCGCTCCACCGGCGAGCTGGGCGACCACGTAGCAGAACGCGGTGCCCGCCCCGATCCTCTGGGTCACCCACGCCGCGATGGTCACGGCCGGGTTGAGGTGTCCTCCGGAGACGTGCCGGAGAGCGGCGACCATGGCCGCGACCGTGAGACCGTAGGCGATCGCGATCGTGACGAGCCCGGTGCCGGGCGCGCCGCTCCCGGCCGCCAGCACCGAGCCGGAGGCGATGAAGACGAGCGCGAGAGCGCCGACGAACTCGGCGAGCAGCCGCGCCGGCAGCGGTCGGTCCATGTTGTTGTTCCCCCTCCTCCGTCCGGCCCAGCTTCAGCCTACGGGGGCTCGGGAGGCTGTCAAGGACGGCGGCGCGATGCCGGGCGTGTAGAGCTTCCGCCTGACGAACAGGGAGAGCCTCGCGAGGCCGAGTATCACGCGCACCTGGACGAGATGTGAGCCCCGCGCGCCGCTGCCGTACAATCCGGTCGAGATGAAGGTGCTCGTGCTCGTGGTCTCTGAGGATCCCGGCGCTGCCGAGCGGGTGCGGATGGCGCTCGGCCCCGGCTGTGAGATCGAGAGCGCGCCGAGCGGGCGGGAGGCGGTGCGCCGGGCCGGCGCCGACGACTTCGATCTCGTGATCGCCGACGCGATCAGCGGGTCGTTCGGCGGATTCGGGCTCGCGCGCGAGCTGAAGTTCCTGCCCGACCCCCCGGCGGTGATCGTGCTGCTCGAGCGCGCGCAGGACGCCTGGCTCGCGCGCTGGTCGGGCGCCGACCGCTGGTTGGTCAGGCCTGCGGACCCGTTCGAGCTGTCGCGCGCCGCGGCCGAGCTGCTCGCCCGTGAGGAAGAGGGACCCGCGGCCGAGCTGCTCGGCGGTGAGGAGGGATCCGAAGCCGTCCCGCCGGGGGAGGCCGCTGAACCCGCCGCCGCGCCGAGCCGGTGACCCGGCCGCTCCCTGCCTAACCGTTTGTCGGCGCGAGGTCGCCGGCAAGCTCGACGCGAAGGCGCTCGCTCAGTTCCGCCTCGCTCCGGTAGTTCGGGTGGTCGACGAGAAGCCGGGCCGGCCCCGCGCGCAGCGCCGCCGCTCCGTCGGGCGGGAAGGGGAACCTGAGGTAGTGGACGGTCGTGGTGGTCGACGCCTCGCGCGTCAGGAGATCCTCGCTCACCGGCACGCCGCGGACGAGCGCGCCGCCGGCGAGCCGGATGCCGACGTGGCGCTGGATCCCCGTGAGCTTCGGCAGCCACTCGCGAAGGAGGGCCTTCTCGTTGATCTCGATGAAGAGCGTGCCGGTCAGCTCGCCGTCGCCCGGGATCAGCTCGTTGTAGGTGTCGATCTCGCGGGCGATCTGCTGGTCGGCCGTCATGCGCTCCGCGCGCGCCATCTCCTGGACCTGGAAGCGCATCGTCTCGGTGTTCTCGAACGTGATCGTCATGAGGTCGCCGAGCGGCACGCGCCTTCCTCTCTTCAGCTCGATGATGCGGGCGCGGATCGTCGCTCGCTCGCGCTCGTAGGCGGCAAGATCCACGATGTCGGCCGGGGTGAGTTTGCGCATGGTCACTCCTCGGGGACGCGGCGGGCGACGGGTGCGGGCACGGTCAGGCCTCCGGGATGCCGTAGGCGCGCGCGATGATCTGGACCGGGTGGAGCGGACGGCGCCCGGTCTCCTCCTCGATGGCGCCGTTGGCGAGGTGACAGTCCCCGGCTACGACCGCTCCCCCCGCCTTCTCGATGGCCTTGGCCAAGGGCGCGGCCACCGCGCGCGCCATCTCGACGTTCTCCACCCGGTACCCCCACATGCCGTCGATGCCGGAGCACCCGTCCACAACGCTGACCCGCGCGCCGGTGAGGGCCATGAGATCCCGGCCCTTATAGCCGGTGGCTTGCGCGCGGAGGTGGCAGGGCCGGTGCCAGGTGATCGTCTCGTGCTGTGCGCCGGGGAAGTCGACGGCGAGCCGCCCCTCGGCGTGCAGCCGCATCAGGTACTCGGATGCGTCCAGCGTCCGCGCCGCGACCGCGCGCGCGGCCTCCGTCCCGAGGTACTGCGGATACTCCTTCTTGAGGACGTAGCCGCATGTCGGCTGGAGGACGACGATGTCGCGGCCAGCCGCGACTTCACGCTCCAGGACGGCGACGTTTCGGCGCGCCGCCTCGAGGAACCGCTCCACGTCCCCGAGGTCGAGCCACGGCATGCCGCAGCAGACGGTCCCTTCCGGAAGCGCGACACCGACCCGGTTCCGCTCGCAGACCCGGACGAAGTCCTTGCCGATCGCCGGGGCCTGGTACTCCACGAGGCAGGTGGGGAAGAGGGATATCTCCTGCGGGGCCGGCGTCTTGTGGCGCCGGAACCAGGTGGAGAATCGAGTGCGCGCGTACGGCCGGAGCGCCCGGTGCCGGGCGACGCCGGCGGTCCGCTCCATGAGGGCGCGGGCGGCCCGGTTCCGAAGCATCGCGTTGGCGAGCGGCGCGACGCGGGTCGCCATGCGTCCGAGCCGGTCCGTGGAAGCCATGAGCCGGCCGAAGCCGCGCGCCTTGCGGCCGCGCGCGGCCACGGAGCGAAGCATCAGCCGCGGGAAATCGAGCTGCCACTCGTGGGGCGGGACGTACGGGCACTTCAGGAGGCAGAGCTTGCACTGGTAGCACTGGTCGACGACGAGGTCGTGCTCGGCATCGGTCAGCGCTGCGACGTCCCCGTCGTGGTGCTCGTCGATCGCGCGCAGCAGAGTCCCGAACGAGGGGCAAAGGTTCCAGCAGAGACGGCAGCCGTGGCAGAGGTCGAAGACACGGTCGCGCTCGGCCCTTACGTCGGCGGAATCGCGATAGGCCGGATGTTCGGGGTCGTAGGTCGTCGTTATGAGGAGATCGCCTCCAGTCCCGAGGCGAAGCGTCCGGCGTGGCTCTTCTCCGCGCGCGCGAGGGTCTCGAACCATTCGGCGATCTCGTCGAATCCGTCCTCGCGAGCCGTCCGGGCGAAGCCCGGGTACATCTCCGTGTACTCGTACGTCTCGCCCTCGATCGCCGACTTGAAGTTATCGGTCGTCGAGCCGACGGGGACGTTCGTCACCGGGTCGCCGACCTCGGCAAGGAAGTCGAAGTGCCCGAACGCGTGCCCAGTCTCGCCCTCCGCCACCGAGCGGAACAACGCGGCGGCGTCAGGATACCCCTCGACGTCGGCCTTCTGAGCGAAGTAGAGGTAGCGGCGGTTCGCCTGGCTCTCGCCGGCGAACGCCTCCTTCAGGTTCGCGTGAGTCTTCGAGTCCTTCAGCTCGGGCATGGCTCCTCCTTGGTCCCCCGTTTTGCCCCGTCCCGTCGGCCGGCTGAGTGGTCCCGGACCCTACCGGGCGGCCGGCCGAACCCTCCGGCAGCAGGTATAGTTCCAACTCTAGAACTTGTCAAGTTCTGAGGCTAGAGCAATTCCGGTGCTAGGATCTCAAGCGATGGATCTTCTGGAAAGGCTTCGCGATGCGGGCTGGCGGCTCACCCCCCAGCGCAGGGTCGTCGCCGAGGCGCTCCAAGAGGTCGGGGGACATCTCACGGCGGAGGAAGTGTACCTCCGGGCGCGGGAGCGGCTCCCGGAGGTCAGCCTCGCCACCGTCTACAACGCGCTGAACGAGCTCGCGGCCATGGGACAGGTCCTGTGCCTCGCAACGGACGGCGCGAAGAAGTACGACGCGAATGCCCACGTGCCGCACCAGCATCTCGCGTGCGTGCGTTGCGGCCGGCTCGCCGACGTCCGCGCCCGAGGGGAGGACCATCTCCGGCTCCCTGCGAAGGAGCGGCGTGGCTACGAGCTGCTCTCGGTCGAGATCGTGTTCAAGGGGATCTGCCCCGACTGCCGCGCGCGCGGGAACTGATCAACCCCCGGGCGGACTGGAGGGCGCGATCGTGGGAGAGATCCTGGTCGGCACCTCTTCCTGGACCGACCGCACCCTCCTCGATAGCGGCTGGTACCCGAGGGGCGCGCGCACCGCAGAGGCCCGCCTGGCCCACTACGCGAGCATGTTCCCCGTCGTCGAGGTCGACTCCACCTACTACGCGCTGCCCTCGGAGCGGAACGCCGTCCTCTGGGCCGAGCGGACGCCGTCCCACTTCACCTTCGACGTCAAGGCCTACTCTCTCATGACCGGCCACCCCACCAGAGTCGAGTCGCTTCCGAGGGACCTGCGTCCCGCCGCGGGGGGACGCGCGCGTGTGTACGCGAAGGACCTGCCCGCCTCGGTCGTGGACGAGGTCTGGGAGATGTTTCGCTCCGCCCTCATGCCGCTGCACTCCGCCGGGAAGCTCGGCTACGTACTCCTCCAGTTCCCGGAGTGGTTCGTGCCCTCGCGGACCTCGCGCGACGAGGTGCTCCGGTGCGCGGAGCGCCTGCCCGACTACCGGGTGGCCGTCGAGTTCCGCCGTGCCTCCTGGATGGCGCCGGAGGAGAACGCCCGGCGCACGCTCGAATGGCTGTTGCAGCACCGCCTGCCGTACGTGTGCGTGGACATGCCGCAGGGGTTTCCCTCGAGCGTCCCGCCGGTCGTCGCGGCGACCGCGCCGGATCTCGCCGTCGTGCGGTTCCACGGCCGCAACGCGCGCGCGTGGAAGGAGAAGGGGCTCTCTGCCGCGGAGCGCTTCGACTACCTCTACTCGCAGCCGGAGCTGCTCGAGTGGGCGCCGCGCGTGCGCGCGCTCGCGTCCGAGGCCAAGCGTGTCCACGTGATGTTCAACAACTGCTACCGGGACAAGGGCGTGACGAACGCGAAGCAAATGGCCGACCTGCTCTCCGGCGCGGAGTGACCTCTGCTTCGGGCAGAAGAGGGCGGCGGAAGCTCCCCCCGACCCGGCTCAGGGCAGCAGGTCGAGCGCCTCGACGTGCCGGGGCCGCAAGACCGAGAAGTGCCTGCGGTCGAGGGTCGCGAGCTTGGGCTCGCGCAGCCGCTCCACGACGGCCAGGATCGACGAATCGACGAAGCCGACGTCCTGGTCCGAGTACCGGTCCATGACCTCCGCGGCGCGCCGGTAGTCCTCGGGCGAAAGGTCCTCGACGACGTAGGCCGATTCCTCGATGTCGCGCAGGAGCGCGACCATCGGTCCGGGACCCAGGTGCTTGCTCACCCAGTAGTCGACCTCGGGCAGGATGGGCGAGGGGAGGACGAGGGATTCCGTCGTCCGCTCCAGCAGAGAGCGACAGCGCTTGTGGGCGCGGTCGCCCCGGTCGAGCGCGGCGTAGACGACGCCGGTGTCGAGGATCAGCGCCACGTTCGCGGTTTGGTTCGGCCGACTCCGGCCCTCGACGAGACATCGGACCGGCCGGAATCCCCGATGCCGATGCTCCTGGGCTTGGGGCGGTACTCGGCGGTTTTCTGGTCGAGGGCCTCGCGCGCCACCTGCGCAAACGAGACGCCGCGGTCTTCGGCGAGGGCTCGCAACTTGCGCAAGGTCCGCTCGTCGCTCATGATCGTGGTGCGTATCATGACATCATTATGACAGAGGCAGCGTAATAGTCAAGTCCCCGCGGTCCGAGCGGACAGTGCGATGTCCCCACCCGCGGTCCCGTCATCGCTCAAGCTCGCGGACGACGAGGGTGCGAACAACGAGGTCACACAGACCCTCGATGATGGAGCGAAGAGGCGCACCCGGCAGGAAGACGGCGGCGACTCCCAGCGATTCCAGCCTCGCGAGGTCCTCGGGCGGCACGATTCCCCCGACGACGACGGGCACCACGGGGCCGGATCGATCGAGAGCCGCCAAGAGGCGCTCCACCAGGATCACGGGCGCGCCGCTCATGATGTGGTAGCCGATGAGGCCGACGTCCTCCTGCGCGGCGGTTGCCGCGGCCTGCGCGGGCGTGGCCGGCCCGCCGAGCACGACTTCCATCCCGGCGCCGCGCAGGGCGCGCGCGACGACGAAGTAGCCGCGGGTGTGAACCTCGTCGTCGTGGATGAGCAGGACGCGCGTTCGGGCGTTCCTCGCCGCGCCCATCACGACAGCGGATAGGAGGCGTCCGCGCGCCCGCCGAATACGAAGTAGTCCCGCGTCTCGCCGAGCATCTCGCGGCACACGCGGGCCACCTCACCCGCGCTCATGTAGGCCGCCGCGGCCTCGATGTAGGCGGGAAGGACGTTCTCGCCCTCGGCGAACGCTCGGCGCAGCCGGAGCGTGGCGCGCTCCACCGCCACCGGGTCGCGCTGCGCCCGCGCGCGCGCCAGGCGCGCGATCTGCTTGTCGCGCACCGCCGGGTCGTACGTGGTCAGCAAGCTCTCGCCGTTCGAGGTGATGAGCTCGAGCTGACGGTCCGGCTTCTCGACGAAGGCGTTCACGCCCACGAGGGTCCTGCGCCCCTCGTCGAGGGCCCTTTGTTCTCGGAACGCCGCCGCTCTCACCTGCTGCTCCATCCACTCGCCGGCGCGCAGCGCGCCGCCGCGGCGCTCGATCTCCGCGACGATCCCGCGCGCCTCCCGCTCGAGCCGGTCCGTCAGCGACTCAACGTAGAAGGAGCCGCCCAGCGGATCCACGACGTCGGCGACCCCGGTCTCCAGGTGGATGATCTGCTGCGTGCGGAGCGAGAGCGTCGCCGACATCTCGGTCGGGATCGCGAAGGCCTCGTCGAACGAGTTGACCGACATCGACTGGACCCCGCCGAGCACCGCCGCGAGCGCGTAGATCGTCGAGCGCACGAGGTTGTTGAGCGGCTGCTCGCGCGTGAGCGTCGGCGCGTAGGTCTGGCAGTGGGCGCGCAGGCGCCAGGACAGCGGGTCCCTGGCCCCGTAGCGCTCGCGCACCGTGCGCGCCCACAGGCGGCGCATCGCGCGGAACTTCGCGACCTCCTCGAAGAACGCCGGGCCGGCGTTGACGAACCAGTTCATCCTGGGCGCGAACTCGTCCACGCCGAGCCCCCGCTGGATGAGCGCCTCTGTCGCGGCCATACCGAGCGCCACGCCGAAGGCGATCTCCTGGGCCGCCGTGCACCCCGCCTCGCGGATGTTGCGCACGTCGACGTACGTGGCGTTGAAACGCGGCATGGCTCGGGTGCAGAACTCGGCGATGTCGAAGCACTCGCGCTCGGCTCGGACGTGGTTGGACATCGAGCCCTTGATCTCCGCAAGGCTCTTCCCGCGGGTCAGGCACACGTTGATGTAGCAGGCAAGCGCGAACGCCGAGGGCGTGATGAGGTGCAGCGAGACCCGGTCCAGGTCTATGCCGTCCAGCATGGTCTCGAAATCGGCGAGGGTGTCCACCTGCACGCCGTCCTTGCCGGCGAAGCCGATCGTGCGCTCGTCGTCGGTGTCGTAGCCGTAGGCGCCCAGCGCGTTCTTCACCGCGCCGACGATCCCCACCGCGGTCATCCCCTGCGAGAGGAGGTATCGGATGCGCTCGCCCGTCTCCTCTGACGTCCCGAGCCCGACGACTTGACGCAGGTTCCAGCCGCGCGAGGCGAACCCCAGGGGGAACAGGCCCCGGGTGAAGGGGAACTCGCCCGGGAAGCCGAGGTCGCGCGCGTAGTCGGCGGGCGCGTCGAGCGGCGTGTACAGGTGTTTGGCGTCCAGCGGGCGGCCGGGATGCTCGCCCACGATCCGGACGACCTCGGCCTCGTAGCGCCGGGTCGCCTCCTCGAGCTTCGCGAGCGTTTCTGGATCGTACATCCGCCCCCGGATCCTCTGGTGCGAGGCCCCATTGTGCGCCTTCGCGGCGCCGCTGTCGATGGGTCGCGCCGGCCGAGGAGTCTATGCGCGCCTGACGCGCCCGCTCCTCAGAGCGCGCCGTCGGCGCGCTTGACCTTCTCGATGTTCCCCGCCTCGGCCGGGTCGATGTCGGTCGCGGCGAGCCAGGCTTCGAGGATCTCGCGCGCGAGCGCCTCGGTCGTGAGCCTCAGGCTCAGCGCGAGCACGTTCGCGTCGTTCCACCTGCGCGCGCCGCGCGCTTGCTCGGCGTCGGTGCAGAGCGCCGCGCGCGCTCCGCGGACCTTGTTCGCCGCGATCGAGACGCCGGTGCCGGTCCAGCAGAACACGACTCCTTGGTCGGCCTCGCCACTCGCGACCGCCTCGGCGACGCCGTGCCCGACGTCGGCCCACTGCTCCGCGCCGCCTCCGGCGGGGCCGAGCGCCCGGACGATCTCGTGACCGCGCCGGCGCAGCTCGCCGAGCACGAAGTCGGTCGTCGCGTTCCGCTCGTCGCCGCCTACCGCGATGCGCACGACCGGAGCATAGCGCCGGCGCGCGGAAGCCGGCGCGCGGTATCCTGGCGCCCGCGATGGGCGACTTTTCTTGGGCCGAGTGCCTCGCGCGCCTGCTGCGAGGCGAGGATCTCGGCGAGCGCGACGCGGCCGCGGCGATGCGCGAGATCATGGGCGGCGAGGCGACGCCGGCGCAGATCGGCGCGTTCCTCGTCGCTTTGCGCGCGAAGGGGGAGACCGCCGACGAGATCGTCGGCCTCGCGCGCACGATGCGGGACTTCTCGCTCAAGGTCGAGGTGGAGGGGCCGCTGATCGACACGTGCGGCACCGGCGGGGACCGGGCGGGCACGGTGAACATCTCGACCATGGCCGCGCTCGTAGCGGCCGGCGCCGGGGCTCGCGTGGCCAAGCACGGGAACCGCGCGGCCTCCTCGCGCTGCGGCTCCGCCGACCTGCTCGAGGCGCTCGGAGTCGCGATCGACCTGGAGCCGGATGGGGTCGCCTCCTGCATCCGGGAGGCCGGCATCGGGTTCTGCTTCGCTCCGCTGTTCCACCCGGCCATGAAGCACGCCGGGCCGGTCCGCCGCGAGATCGGGATCCCGACGGTGTTCAACTTCCTCGGGCCCCTTACCAACCCGGCCGGCGCGACCCGCCAGACCGTCGGCGTCGCCGATCCCTTCATGGCGCCGAAGATGGCCGAGGCGCTGCTGCGGCTCGGGAGCGAGCGGGCCCTGGTCTTTCGGGGAGATGACGGCCTCGACGAGCTGACGACGACGACCACCTCGCGCATCTGGGAGGTGGGCCCGCAGGTCGTGGAGAACTCCCTCGATCCCCGGGATCTTGGCATCTCTCTCGTCCCGGCCGCGGCCCTTGCCGGTTCGGGGCCGCGGGAGAACGCGAAGTCCTGCGAGTCGGTCCTCGCCGGGGACCCGGGCCCGGTTCGAGACGCAGTGGCGTTGAACGCCGCCGCGGCTCTCCTGGTCGGGGGGCTCGCCGGCGACTGGGCCGACGGGCTCGCCCGCGCGCGGGAGGCGATCGACTCCGGCGCCGCGCGCGGGGCGCTGGAGCGTCTGCGCGCGGCGTCCCAGTCGGCGCGCCGCCCGCGGTCGAGCGGCCGTGTACCAACGTCCATGGACGACCGTCCGTAGCGGTGGGATAGTTGCGGGAGCCGCCGTCCGATCGGAGGAGTCCCATGGACCCGTCCCTCGCCGCCCGCGCCCGCGCCTGGCTCCGCTCGAGCCGCCGCCACCAGATCCTCGCCGCCACCGTCGTGCTCGGCATTCTGGCCTCGGCCGTCGCCGTTCCGGTGTCCCTCCTTCGGGGAGGCGGTGGGCAGGAGGTGGCCGAACCGCGGCCGAGCGGCTGCGACGAGCCCCCCGCGATCGAGCCCCTCGCGGCGGGTGCCGCCGGCGCGTGGCGCCGGCTCGCGCTGCCGCCGGTCCCCGATTGCTACCGCCTGACCGCGGCGAAGAGCGACGCGACCGGCGTGGCTCCGGACTCCGGGTTCGTCCTGGTCGCGCGCGGGGGCGCCGACCCCGCGTCGCTCGCGAAGCGGATCCGGGTTGAGCCGGCGCTGAAGCTCACGGTCAGGCCGGCCGCCGGAAGCGGGCAGGGCTTGCGTCCCGGCGAGACGGCCGCCGCGCCGACGCGCTTCCGCGTGACTGCTGCCTCCCCGATGCGTGCCGGCAACGTGTATCGGTTCACGATGCTCGACGCTCCGGGCGGGAGCCCCGTGCGGACGTGGGCTTTCCAGGTCCAGAGCCCGCTTCGGGTCGTCGCGGTTCTTCCTGCGGATCATGCGACCGACGTCCCCCTCGACATCGGGATCGAGCTGACCTTCAGCCACGACGGCGTCACCGGTGTTGAAGATCGCCTGCGAATTTCCCCGCCCACCCAGGGGCGCCTCGAAATCCACAAGCGCGTGGCGGTCTTCGTCCCGAAGAAGCTTGAGCCGCGGAGGCTCTACACCGTGACCCTTCGTCCGGGCGTCTCAGTCGAAGGCTCCGGCGAGACGATCGAGGAGCCCTTCACGTTCCGCTTCGAGACCGGCTCCGGCCCCCGAGGCGGCGGCGGGCCGGCCGAGCCGGCGCTCCAGTTCACCCGGAGCGTGTGGGAGTCGGCGATCTCCGGCGCGCCGGTGCTCGGGTTGTACGGGGGAGAGGACCAGCCGGGTCGTTCGCTCCCGGTCGCTGTGTACCGGTTCCCGGGTGCCCAGGAGTTCCTCTCCTCGCTCGACGGCCTGGCGAAGGTGCCGTCCTGGGCGGGGCTCACGCGGGCGCGTTTCCGGACCTCGCTCGACGGTCTGGTGAAGGCCGCCTCCTTCACCGCCAAGATCCAGCGCGCCGGCCGGTACGGAGACCTGTACGTCGTGTTCCCCGAGCCGCTTCCGGCCGGCTTCTACATCGTCCAGGCCGGGGCCGCCGGGAGCGACCGGATCCAAGCATGGCTCCAGGTGACCGACCTCGCGACCTACGCCTCGGTGAGCGCCCCCCGGACGCTCGTGTGGGTGAACGACGTCGCGGCGGGAGCCGCCGTCGCCGGCGCGACGATCCGGGTGGCCGGCGGCGACTTCTCCGCGACGACCGGCGCCGACGGCGTCGCGCTCTTCGAGACCCCGAAGTCGCTCGTGCGCCTGGAGCCGAGCGTGCTCGGAGAGACGGCGTCGAGCGTGCGCAACCTCACCGTGACCGCGCCGGGGGGCCGCACCGCGGTCGTTCCGCTGTCCGACATCCTCACCGGTTACGATTCCTACCAGTTCCGCGAGAACGTTTTCCCCGGCAACCCGAGCTTCTACTGGCGCTTCCTCTACACCGACCGGCACCTGTACCGGCCGACCGACACTGTCCACTTCTGGGGGCTCGTCCGCCGTCGCGCGGCACCCGCGCGGGGGCAGAAGATCTCGGTGGAGGTCGGTGGCTGGGACCAGGAGACCGGCGCGCGCGTGGTGCTCGGGCGAACGACCGTCACCGCGACGGCGATGGGGACCTTCATCGGGCGTCTCCCCATCGAGGCCGCTTCTCCCGGCTACTACGACCTGGAGGCGCGCGTGGGGGACCAGACCATCGCTTCCACCTACCTCGAGGTGGCCGACTTCGTGAAGCCGGCTTACAAGATCGACGTCACGTCCTCCAAGAAGGCGGTCTTCGAGGGAGATCCGGTGCGCTTCGACATCCGGGCGTCGTTCTTCGACGGCACCCCCGTGCCGGGCACGAGGCTATCGGTGTCCGGGGCCGGGGGAGGGTCGGTCGTGACGGACGCGGACGGGCGGGCGACCGTGGACTGGGCGGCCGAGCCCGAGGGCGGATGGGAGTTCGCGAGCATCGGCGTGACCCCGGCGCTCGCCGAGGAGGGCGACATCACCGGAGGCACCACGGTCCGCGTGTTCCCCTCGGCCGTCACGATCGACGCCGACGCGGTGGTGGAAGGCGGAGCGGTCACGGTGACCGGAACCCTTTACCGGGTGGACATGGCGCGGCTGAACAGCGACGAGCCGGGCGACCCGTGGGACGTGCGCGCCGGCCCGGCGCCGGGCCGTCCGGTCCGGGCCACCGCCCGCGAGATCTCCTACCGGCGGGTCGAGGAGGGGGAGAGCTACGACTTCGTGAACAAGCGGGTGGTGAAGACCTACCGGTACGAGCGGGAGGAGAGAACGATCCCCGGCGAGCGATCCGCGACCTCGGACTCGAAGGGCCGGTTCCGGATGTCGTTCCCGGCCGGCGAGAGCAGGTCGTACGAGATCGACGTCACGGCGATCGACGAGTCGGGGCGGAGCGCGAAGGCGAGCGTCTCGGCCCACGAGAGGTTCAGGTGGGACGCGGCCTCGGACGCGGGCTCGGACGTTCTGCACTTGTCCTCGCTCAAGGACGGACCGTTCCGGCCGGGGGACGAGGTCCGCCTCACGATGCTCCTGGGGGCCGAAGAGTTGCCCTCCGGCGCCCCGAACCGCTACCTGTTCCTTCGTGCCCGGAACGGGATCCAGGGGTACGGCCTCGAGGGCGATCCGACGTACGCCTTCTCGTTCTCAGACGACGACGTGCCGAACGTGACGATCTCGGGGGTCCGCTTCACGGGCGGCACCTATCAAGAGGTCGCTTGGCCCTACGAGGCCGTCTTCGACCGCGCCACCCGGAAGCTCTCCGTCTCGGTGTCACCCGACCGCGCGCGCTACCGCCCCGGCGACACGAGCACCCTGAACGTGCGGGTGACCGATGCGGCCGGCACGCCGGCGCGCGCCGAGGTGATGCTCGGAGCGGTGGATGAGGCGATCTACCGGCTGGAGGGTCAGAACTTCCTGTCGGATCTCGGCATCCTGGACTCGCTCTATGAGCTTGTGCCGGCGGGGGTCCTGCGGGCCTACGTCTCTCACCAGTCCCCACGCGCGGCGCCTGCCGCCGAGCAGGGTGGGGAAGGGGGCGCGCGAAGCGACTTCAAGGACGTCGCGCTGTTCGACCGGGTGCAGACCGGCGGCGACGGCCGCGCGTCCATCCGGTTCAAGGTTCCGGACAACCTCACCTCCTGGCGGGTGAGCGCGCTCGCGGTCACCCAGGATCTCCACGCCGGGTCGACGGTCGCACTCGTGCCGGTCGGGCTGCCGGTGTTCGCCGACCTGGCGATGAGCGACACCTACCTCACGAGCGACCGGCCGCTGGTCCGCCTGCGCGCGTTCGGGGACGCCCTTCGCGCCGGCGACCCGGTCTCCTTCGAGGTCTCCTCGGGGACCCTCATCGACTCCCCGCTCAAGGCGAGCGGGCGGGCCTTCGAGCCGGTGGACGTGGCCCTGCCGCCCTTGAGGGAGGGACGCCACGAGATCACGGTGAGGGTGAGCGCGGGGGGACGGTCGGACGCGCTCGTGCGCCCGGTCACCGTGCTCCCATCGCGGCTGGTGCGCGCGGTCTCCCGGTTCGCGGAGGTCGGCCCGGGGGAGAGGTTCTCGCCGGAGCGGACCCCGGACCGGGTGGTCACGGTCACGCTCTCCGACCACAACCGCGGGCGCTACTACCCGGTGCTCCTCGAGCTCTCGTGGACGGGAGGCGATCGGGTGGATCAGAGGCTCGCGCGCGACCAGGCCCAGGAGATGCTCGCGAAGAACTTCCGCGAGGTCGCCGCGCTCCCGGAGGAGTTCGTCGCGTCGCGCTACCAGACCCCGGACGGCGGCGTGGCGATCTTCCCGTTCGCGGGTGACGATCTCGGGATCAGCGCGCGAGTCGCGGCGCTCGCGCCCGACCGGTTCGGCAGGCAGGGGCTCGCCCGCTACTTCCGCAAGGTCGTGCTCGACCCCGAGGAGACCAGGGAGCGGGCGATCCAGGCCCTGTACGGTCTTTCCGCGCTCGGCGAGCCGGTCCTCACCGACGTGCAGCGCGCGGCCGGCGAGGCCGACCTCTCCTCGCGCGAGCGGCTGTACGTGGGACTCGCCGCCGCGGTTCTCGGCGACCAGGACACCGCGACCCGGGTCTATCGCGGGCTCCTCGGCGAGCTCGGCGAGCAGCGCGGGGCGGCCGTGCGCCTGCGGGTCGGTCGCGACCAGGACGACGTGCTCGAGGCGACCTCCCTCGCGGCGATCCTCGGGGCGGCTCTTGCCGACGACGCCGCGCCGGCGCTCTTCCAGTACACGCTGGACAACTCCGCTCGGGAGAGGTTCCTCGCGCTCGAGCAGATCAGCTTCCTCGCTCTCGCCCTGCCCAGGCTCTCCGGCGAGCCGGTCGGCTTCGCCTACTCGGAGGACGGGTCTCGGGTCGAGAAGACCCTGGAGCGCGGAGAGTCGCTTTCGCTGCGGCTCACCCCGGCGAAGCTTCGGGCGCTCGACCTCCGGGTGGGGCGAGGCACCCTCGGCGTGGCGACGTCCCTGCTGGAGCCGTTCGATGCGGCCGGCGTGCGGCCCGACCGCGACGTGTCGATCGCGCGGCGCTATAACGGGCGCACCGAGAGCCCCACCCGGCTGCGGGACGGCTCGCTCGTGCGGATCTCTCTGGAGTGGGACCTCGGGCCTCAAGCCTCCGACGGCTGCTACCAGGTGAGCGACCTGCTGCCCTCGGGGCTCCGCCCGGTCACTCGCCTGTGGGAGCGGGGGATCGAGGACGCGGGCGTCGCCTACCCCTACTCGATCGAAGGCCAGCGGGTGAGCTTCTGCGTCTCCCGGAGCTGGCGTAGCAGGGTCGTGTCCTACTACGCGCGCGTGGTCGGCCTCGGCGACTACACGGCCGAGCCGGTCGTGATGCAGTCGCAGAAGGTGCCTGAGAGCATGAACGCGACCGGCTCGGTCCGGGTGGAGATCCGGTGAGGCGCCGCAGCGCGCTCGGGCTCGCGCTCGCCGGAGCGCTGCTGTTCGCGCTTCCGTCGGCCGGAGGCCCCGCGCGGTCGCCTCGCGCCGCTGCGCGCGCCCCGGCGCAGGCGCGCGCCCCGGCGCAGGCGCGCGCCCCGGCTTCCGCGCGCGCGCACTGCGAGCGCTTCTTCAGTGGCCGGGCGTTCTCCGCGGCCCTCGACCGCCTCCGAGGGCGCCCTCCGGCGCCGATGCCCGGCGCGCGCGCGCTCGTCGTCCCGCACCACTGGCTCGCCGGGCACCTAATCGTCGGAGGCTTGCGCGACCTCGCGGCGAGTGGACGCCGGCGCCGCGTGATCCTGATCGGCCCCAATCACGTCGGGGCGGGGAGCGCCGCGGTGGCGACGAGCGACCTGCCCTGGGACTCCCGGTTCGGACGGGTCGAGCCGGACTCGGGCGCGATCTCGCGGCTCGTCTCGGCCGGCCTCGCGCGGAGCGAGCCGGACACCCTCTCGTGGGAGCACTCGGTCGCCGGGATCGTCCCCGTCGTCGCCTGGGCGATGCCCGGCGCGCGCCTGGTGCCGCTCGCCGTGCGGGCCGGCCGGTCCGCCGCGGAGGTGCGCGCGCTTGCCCGCGCGCTCGCGCCCCTCATGGATCCCGGGACCGTCCTCGTCGCCTCGGTGGACTTCTCGCACTACCTGTCGGCCGCGGAGGCTCGCGCGCGCGACTCCGAGACGATCGCGGTGCTCCGGGGGCTCGACTCGCGGCGGATCCTGGCGTTCGGCAACGAGCACCTGGACTCCCCGCCGTCCATCGCGACCGTGATGGAGACCGCGCGCCTGCTCGGCGCCACGCGCTTCGAGCTGCGCGCGCGCGGCGACTCGAGCCAGCTCGGCGGCTCGGCGCTCTCAGGCGTCACGAGCTACGTAGAGGGCTTCTGGCGCGCGGGCGCGGGGCGGTAGCGCGCGCCCGGGGGAGGAGGGACCGGCTGTCCGATGAACCCCATTTCATCAATCTGACTCTTGACCGGTCCGCCGATCAGTGCTACGAAGTCTGGGCAAAGGGCAGCGGGAGCCTGTCATGCGGAAGAACGGGGCGGACGTTGCACACACACACAC
>JACQXY010000074.1 GCA_016208485.1 Acidobacteriota bacterium
CGCGGTGCAGGCGCACGGTGGGTATGGCTACGTCGAGGAGTTCCCGGTGGAGCGGTACATGCGGGAGGCGAAGCTCCTGCAGATCGTGGAAGGAACCAACCAGGTCCAGCGCCTGGTGATCTCCCGCTCCCTCGCCAAGGGCTGACGCGGCGGCGAGCCGAACGTGTCCATTTCGCCGGACGGCGCGACCCTCCACCGCTCGAGCGACGGCGGGGTGAGCTTCACCGAGATGACGCCCGAGTTCTCCAGCACCGGCGGCGGGGACTGGGACATGCGATTCCTGGACAACCGGACGGTTGTGGCAACCGACCTCGGCATGGGCCGGTTCTTCGTGCACCGGTCCGAGGACGCCGGCTCCACCTGGACCACCACGAAGATCCAAATGGACGTGTACGACCGGCCGTGGCTCGACCACTTCGGAACGGACAAGGTGTATGTGGTCGCGAAGGGGTTCGACGGAATCCCCTATCTCTTCACGTCCGTCGACGGGGGGAGGAGCTTCGGCTCGCCCCCGCTCCCGATCCTCGTTTACGGGACCGGCGTCGTCCCGGCCGAGGCGGGAGGCGCGAGCCCGACGCCTGCCGACCTGCTCGCCTCCGGCATGAACGCCTACCTCGACCACATCACCGTGGATCCGGCGACCGGCGACCTGTACGTCCTGTACGGGATCGAGAGCCCGCGCTCGTACGACCCTGCGCACCCGCTGGGAGCCGCCGACCGTCTGTACGTCGCCCATCTCGAGGGCGGAACGATGGTGAGCCGTCCGGTGCACCTGGGAGAGCCGGGGATGCTCTCGCTCGTCTACCTGCGCGGGACGCTCGCCGACCCGTCGGAGGCCCAGGACTGGTTCGCCGAGACGGGGCGGGTGACCGGAGCGGACACCTCCTCGCCGGGCGTCGCGATCGTGCGGCCGGTCGCCGCGGCCGTGCATACGGCGGACATCTGCTTCGACGGGATCCTGTGCGGCCTGCCCGGGTTCGGGGAGAACCGGGACCTGGTCGACTACATCTGGAACGCGATCGATCCGTCCGGGAGAGCGTACGCGGTGGTTGCGTCGGACGGCCCGGCGAGCGGCGGCGCGGGCGGAGTCTCGGTGATCGTGCCGCGCCAGTCCGGCGGCCCCCTCCACGGTCGCGGCGCGCCGAGCTAGAAGACCCCCTACCTCTTCTTCGCAGGGGCTGCCTTCCGAGTCGAGGTCTTCGCTGCCCCTCCCGCGGAGGCCCGCGCGACGCTCGACGCGCTCTTCTTCCCGGGCGCTCGCGCGGTGAGGTAGGGCGGACGGTCCTCCTTGACACGCGTGGGTTCCGTCTCTGCCAACTCCTCGTCGAGCCGTTCAAGAACCCACTCCCTCAAGAGGGCGGTGGGCCGCTCCTTCCGGCGGTCGGCGAGCCAGCGGATAGCCCTGAGCCTGCTCACAGGGATGCGAATCGCATACACCTGGGAGGACTCCTTCGCGTACCGCCTGAGCCGCGTGAACGGAAACACGTCGAGTTTGCCTCTCTGCTCGAGGGCCTCGTGACGCTCGGCTTCCTCTCGGACGGTTTCGTGAACATGGGGCTTCCTCAATGCCTCCTCCTCTCCAGAACCCGCTCCGCGACCCGAGCCTTTGGAAAAGCGGCGTTCGCTCCGTAACACCTCGGCGTCTTGTGCCGTCGCTGCCTTGGTCGCCCATTCCGGCTGGACGTCGCGGTCGCTCCGTCGTCACAGATCGAGTGCTGATGTAGGTAGCCGCCTCATCCGGCCACTGAACGGAGCGGATCCGGATCTCGTCGAGAGGAACCCCCCGATAGGTGCGATGGTGTGTCACGGTCGCAGTGTAATACGCAGCGTAATACTAGTCAACCGTGGGTCCGGCTCCCGCGCGCCGGCGCGCGCCGGCCTCAACTGAGCGGACCATGACGAGCGCGGCCGCCCGCGCGGGGACGAGGAGCGACCCGCGCCCGATCGCGATCTCGGTCCCGTCCTTGCCCTGCGCCCGCACGCGCGCGCGGCGGCCGGGTTTGAGACCCTGGGCGACGAGGTACTTGAGCAGCTCGGGATCGAGCTGGGCGCCCTCGCGGATCTCGACGATGTCGAACGACTCCTCGGGGGAGAGGGACCGCAGCCGCTTCGCCGCGGGGGCCGCGCGGCCCGCGCGCCCGCGAGGGATCGCCGTGCCGAACGGGGAGGTCGCCGGCCGGCCGAGGAATGCCTCCAATCGCGCCTCGACGGCGGGAGTGATCGCGTGCTCCAGCCGGCAGGCCTCCTCGTGAGCAAGGTGCCACGGCAGCCCCAGGACGTCGATCAAGAGGCGCTCTGCCAGGCGGTGGCGCCGCACGACGGTGCGCGCCTGGCGCGACCCGAGCGCCGTGAGGGCGAGGCTCCCACCAGTGGCCCGGCGCACGTAGCCGGCGAGCACGAGCCGGCCGGTCATCTCGGTGACGGCCGGCCGCGAGACCCCGAGGCGCCGGGCGACCTCCACCGGGCGCGCGGGGACCCCTTCCTCGGCGAGCTGGAAGAGCGTCTCGAGGTACTCCTCGAACGCGGGGTGATGATGACGGCTGGCGCTCTCGGCGGTCATTGACCCTCTCCTCGGGCGGGGGCCGTCCCGGCCACCACCTTCAGACGGCGCCCCGGTTTTGTACGCCCGGCCGGGCGCGCGGTCAACAGGGGAGGCATTCATCCACCGCGGGCAGGCCCGGAGCGGGATGGTGGGTCAGATACCCGGGGCGAGTTCCGACTTGCGGGGGGCCGGGCCATCGCCGTACACTTGTCCGGTACGCGATTTGTACGGAGACTGGAGATGGCGATGAAGACCGAGCGGGTCGAGGCGCGGCTGTCACCGCGAGAGCGTAGGCGGATCGACCAAGCGGCGGCTCTGGAGGGGCAGTCCGTGTCGGCATTCATCGTCGCGGCTGCCGGGGAGAAGGCGGAGCAGGTGATCTCGGTCCGTGCGACCACGGTCGTGCCGTCGGGATATTTCGACCGGCTCCTGTCGGCGATCGACCATGCGGGCGCGGCCCCGCGGCTCGCGAGAGCCGCGAAGCGGGCGCGTCAGCGTCGCCGCATCCGTTGACGCACCGGGTCGAGCCGCTCCGCCGCCACCACGACCTGGAGGCGTTCGACTGCGGCAACGACGCTCTCAGCGAGTGGCTCAAGCGACACGCCCACCACGCGACGCGCCAGGGCACGCGAACCTACGTGCTCGTCGATGAGCGAACAAGCGCGGTGGCCGGGTACTTCGCGATCGCACCGCACCTGGTCGAGCGGGGGCGGATGCCCAAGCGGATCGGTCGCGGCGCTCCTGGACGGATTCCGGCGATTCTGCTGGCCAAGCTCGCCCTCGCTCGCGACGCGCAGGGTCGAGGGCTCGGCAGGGACTTGCTCGTTCGGGCGCTCGAGACGTGTGTCGAGGCGGCGAGGGTCGCCGGCGGGAAGCTGGTCGTGGTGGATGCCGTCGACGAGGCCGCAAGGCGCTTCTACGAGCACCATGACTTCGAGGCCATCCCCCAGGATCCGTCGCGTCTCGTGATGAAGCTCAGCACCGTGTCCTCCGCTCTCCGGTTGCCCTGGCCGTAGGCGTCCGAGAGATCCCCTTGACTGGCCTCGGGGGAGAGCCCGGGCGATAATGGCGCCGGCTGCGGCCTTCCCCCGGTCTCACCGCCGTTTCCGCAGGTCGCAGCGTTGTTGTCGCACCCGGCTGCTAGGGTGCGCGGGCTGCGAGGAAAGCGGGCGGGCCGGGGACCCGGGAGACCCGAGCCCCCACCACCAGCCGTGCCTGCCCGCGCCTCGCGGCCCAGCACGGGCGCCGCCGAGACGAGGGAGGACGGGTGACCGAAGAGGACCAGCGCCCGGTGGGCCGGGTGATCGGGACCGAGGACGCGACCCCGCTCGAGTTCTGGGTCGCGGTGTCCCCGGGTGAGTACCTGCAGCTCGACGATGTCGTGGCGCTTTCGCGCAGGCCCCCGGGCCAGGAGCCGGTGAGCATCTACGGCGTCGTGACCCAGGTGCGCGCGCGCCATGAGGGCGCGCGGTTCGACAGCGACGTCTTCCTGATCGAGGACGGGGTGCTGCCGGCGGAGGTGGCCGAGGCCGCGCGCGTAACCACGACGCGGTTCGAGCCCGAGGTCTTCCTTCCCCCGCTGCCGGGCACGGAGGTGCGCCGCGCCGCCGACAAGGAGCGCGACGAGGCGCTCTTCTTCGACGGCATGTCGAAGCGACTTCCGGCGGGGCTCACGCGCGACGGGGCTCCGCTGTGGGTGAACCTCGAGTTCGTGGACGGGACCCGGGGCGCCCATGTGAACATCAGCGGGATCTCCGGTGTGGCGACCAAGACCACGTACGCGACCTTCCTGCTCTACGGCCTGTTCACCTCGGGGGTCCTCGGGCGTGAGGCGCACAACGCCAAGGCCTTGGTGTTCAACGTCAAGGGCGAGGACCTTCTCTTCCTCGACCGGGAGAACGCGCTCTTGACCGACGCCGAGCGCGAGCGCTACCGCCGCCTCGGCCTGGCCCCGGGCGCCTTCGGAAGCGTCGCGGTGTACGCGCCGCCGCGCGCCGGCGACCCGGCGGCCACCGCGGACGTGGCCTCGCGCGCCGAAGGGGTCACCTCCTTCTTCTGGACCATCGAGGAGTTCTGCCTGGAGGAGCTGCTGCCGTTCCTCTTCGCCGACGCCGAGGACGACCGGCAGCAGTACACGATGGTCGTGCACAACGTGGCGGCGCGCCTGAAGCGCGCGACGCCGCTCCCTCAGGGAGGCGTGTCGATCGAGGGAGCCGAGGTGCGCACGTTCCGGGGCCTCGTGGACCTGATCGAAGCGAAGGTTCAGGACGAGGACGACGCCTACGTCTGGGCCGGGCGCGCGATCTCGCCGGGGACGGTGAACGCCTTCGTGCGGCGCCTGCACGGCGCCGTGCGCCACCTTGAGCGGCTCATCCGCGCCGACGTTCCGAATCCCGAGCGCCACCGGGTCGCCCTCGAGCGCCAGGTGACGGTGGTGGACCTGCACAACCTGAACGACCGGGCGAAGCGGTTCGTGGTCGGGGTCGTGATCCGCAAGGCCCTGGACGAGAAGGAGCGCTCCGGCCAGGCCCGCCCGCTGCTGTTCCTCCTCGTCGACGAACTGAACAAGTACGCGCCTCGGGACGGCTCGAGCCCGATCAAGGAGATTCTCCTGGACGTCGCGGAGCGCGGACGCTCTCTCGGGGTCATCCTCATCGGGGCGCAGCAGACGGCGAGCGAGGTCGAGCGGCGCATCGTGGCGAACTCCGCCGTCCGCGTGGTCGGCCGGCTCGATGCCGCGGAGTCGGGGCGGGAGGAGTACGGGTTTCTCCCCGGCACGCTCCGCCAGCGGGCGACCATCATCAAACCGGGGACGATGCTGCTCTCCCAGCCGGAGATCCCGGTTCCGATCGTCGTCGAGTTCCCCTTCCCCGGTTGGGCGACGCGTCCCGCCGAGGCGGCCGCTCCCACCGAAGGGCTGCCGGAGGATCCATTCGAGGGGTTCCCGAAGCCGTGAAGATCCTGCACACCGCGGACTGGCACGTCGGCAAGACCCTGCGCGGCCGGAGCCGGGCGGCAGAGCACGAGGCGGTGCTCGCAGAGATCGCGGGGATCGCGCGCGAGGAGTCGGTCGACCTGGTGCTCGTCGCCGGGGATCTGTTCGACACCGCGGCGCCCGGACCCGACGCCGAGCGCCTGGTCTGGCGCGCGCTGCTCGATCTCGCCGGCACCGGCGCCGCGGTCGCGATCGTCTCGGGAAACCACGACAACGACCGGCGCCTGACCGCCGTCGAGCCGCTTCTGCGGCTCGGGCAGGTCGTGACGCGCTCGACGCTCGCGGCGCCGGGCGACGGGGGAGTGTTCTCCTTCGAGACTCGGGCCGGCGAGCGCGCCGGCGTCGCTCTGCTGCCGTTCCTCAGCCAGCGCTACATCGTGCGAGCGGACGATCTGATGTCCCTCGATCCCGACCAGCACCAGGGCCGGTACTCCGAGCGCGTGCGGCGCATCATCGAGCGGATGTGCGAGGGGATGGCGGAGGACGGAGTGAACGTGCTCGCCGGACACATGCTGGT
Source organism: Acidobacteriota bacterium (assembly GCA_016208485.1). GTDB lineage: Bacteria > Actinomycetota > AC-67 > AC-67 > AC-67 > JACQXY01. The sequence continues at coordinate 6,055 of JACQXY010000074.1, forward strand.
GACCGGAGGCGCCGTCGGGGGAGGAGAGCGGCCGGCCCACACCATTCCCGGCTACTCGGTGAGCGCCACGGCGTTCCCGGCCTCGCTTCACTACGTCGCGCTCGGACACCTGCACCGCCCGCAGCGCCTGCCGGGCCCCTGCCCGATCCGGTACTCGGGGTCTCCGCTCGCGCTCGACTTCGGGGAAGGCTCGGACGAGAAGAGCGTGGTCGTCGTGGAGGCGTCCTCCGGCCGGCCGGCGGAGGTCCGCGAGATCCCGCTGCGCTCGGGCCGGCGGTTGCGCACGGTCGAGGGAACCCTCTCCGAGCTGTCCAAGCTCGCCGCAGGTTGCGGCGAGGAGTTCCTTCGGGTTCGCGTCCGGGAGGACCCGCGCACAGGGATCGCCCGAGAGGTGCGCCAGATGCTTCCGAACGCGGTGGACGTCGTCGTGGACTCCGGGGCCCCGCCGGCCACGCCGCGCCGCCCCGAGCGCGCGGGGCGGAGCCCGCACGAGCTGTTCGCCGAGTACCTCGCCGAGCGCGGCGGGGTGGACGAGCGCGTGGTCGCCCTGTTCGACCGGCTCCTCGAGGAGGCGCATGCGGCCGATCCGTCTTGAGGTCTCGGGCTTCACCGCGTTCCGGGAGCCGGTCCGGGTGGACTTCGAGGGCGCGGATCTCTTCGCCCTCACCGGTGCGACCGGATCAGGCAAGTCGAGCCTGATCGACGCGATGGTCTTCGCGCTCTACGGATCCGTCCCCCGGCTCGGGCGGAAGCTCGTCGCGCCGGTGGTGTCCCAGGGCGAGGTGGAGGCGAGGGTGAGGCTCGACTTCGCAGCGGGCGGCGAGACTTTCTCGGCGGTGCGGATCGTGCGCTGGCTGGGGCCGGGGAAGGCCTCCACGAAAGAGGCGCGCCTCGAGCGCTCGGGAGAGGTGCTTGCGGGGGACGCGCGATCGGTGACCGAGGCGGTCGAGCGGGTGCTCGGGCTCGGCTTCGAGCACTTCACCAAGTGCGTGGTCCTTCCCCAGGGTGAGTTCGCGCGCTTCCTGCACGACGAGCCTTCGGCGCGCCAGGATCTCCTCGTGAAGCTCCTCGACCTGGAGGCGTACGGGCGGATGGCGCAGGAGGCGAACCGGATCGCCTCGGAGGCGGCGGCGCGCGCGGCATTCCTGGATCGTCGCCTCGCCGAGGATCTCGCGGGGGCGACCCCGCAGGCGCGCAAGAACGCGCGAGCGCGCCTGCGGACCGTGGAGGCGCTGTGGGGCAAGATCGAGGAGGCCGCTCCGCGACTGGAGGTGCTCGGGGGCGAGATCGACTCCGCGCGCGGGGCCGCGCGCGAGGCCCTGGACAGCGCGGCCCGGCTCGCCCGGGTCTTGCCGCCCGAGGGGACCGGCGATCTCGCGGCCGGGCTCGCATCGGCGCAGGAGGCTCTCGACGGGGCGGCTCGGGCCCTGAAGGGGGCCCACGACGAGCGGCGCGTCGCCGAGGAGGCGATCGGCGCGCTCCCCCCGCGCGCGGACCTGGAGCAGACGGTCGCCTGGCACCGCGACCGGGCGGCGACCCGCGACGCTCTCGACAAGGAGAGCGCGCGCGTGGCGGACCTCGGGCGCGCGGAGGCTGTGGCGCTCGCAGCCGCGGATGAGGGCGCCCGCGTCGCGCGCCTCGCCTCCGCGGAGCGCGACGCGGCGAGGCGGCGCAACCGGGCGCTCGATCTCGCCCGGACCCTGGTTGCCGGGGAGGCATGCCCGGTCTGCCGGCAGGCGGTCGCCCGGGTCCCGGCGCTCGGGGAGGCGCCGGACCTCGAGGCGGCCGAGCGAGCGGCGTCCGGCGCGGACCGGTCGCGGGAGCGGGCCGAGAAGGCCCACCGCGACGCCGCAGCGGCTCGCGCCGCGGCCGATGCAAGGGCCGCCGAGATCCGGGAACGGCTCGCGGAGATCGAAGGCCGCCTCGCCGGGCGGGGAGACGTGGGGGCGGTGGGGGACCTGCTCGCTCGGGTCGCCGGGGCCGAGGGCGCGCTCTACGGGGCGCGCGGCGAGGAGGAGCGCGCGAGCAAGGCCCTTGCGGAGGCGGAGGAGATGCGGGCCTCTCTGGATGCGGCCGGCCGGGCGGCGTGGGAGGAGTTCGAGAGGGCGCGCGACGGCGTCGCGGCGCTCGGAGCCCCGCCTGCCGACCGCTCCGGTCTCGACTCAGCATGGGCGGCGCTCGCGGAGTGGGCGGCCGCGCGCGCGCCGGTCGAGCGCGAGAACGCGCGCGCCGAGTCCGAGCGCGCCGCGCGAGCCGAGTCCGAGCGCGACCGGATCGCGGCGGGACTCGAGGCGCAGTGCGCGCCGCTCGGCATCGAAGCGGCCGGCGGCGCCCGCGACGCGGTCCTGCGCGCGCGGGAGCGGGCCGAAGGGGAGGTCAAGCGGATCGAGACGGCGATCGAGGAGGCCGCGCGGGCGCGCGCCGGCCGCGACGAGGCTGCCGGAGAGCACGAGATCGCCCGCGCTCTCGGGCTGCACCTGGGCGCGAAGGGATTCGAGAAGTGGATGCTCGCTGAGGCGCTCGGGGCGCTCGTGGAGGGCTCGACTGCGATCCTGCGCGAGCTGTCGTGCGGGCAGTACTCGCTCGCGCTCGACGAGGCCGGCGGGTTCGCGGTGGTGGACCACCGCAACGCCGACGAGCGCCGTCCCGCCAAGACCCTTTCCGGCGGCGAGACCTTCCTCGCATCTCTCGCGCTGGCGCTGGCGCTGTCGGAGAACCTCGCGGGAATGGCCGCGGAGGGCGCGCGGCTCGAGGCGATCTTCCTCGACGAGGGGTTCGGCACGCTCGACGCCGAGACCCTGGACACGGTGGCCTCGGCGATCGAGGGTCTCGCGGCGGCGGGTCGCGTCGTCGGGCTCGTCACGCACTTGCGTGAGGTCGCCGAGCGAGTTCCGGTGCGCTACGAGATCCTCAAGGGGCCCCACACGTCCACGGTCTCGAGGGTTGAGGCATGAGGTTTGCCGTCGAGGCCTGGGCGCCGGATTACGGCGCCCCGATCGAGTCGGAGACCCTCGAGCCGAGCGGCGCGGCGGTCGATGTCTCGCGAGAGGTTCCGGCGGAACGCTGGTCGGCGCGGCGGCCCCCCGACAAGACGGTCCCGCCGAGCCGGATCCTGTTCATCGACGGCGTGCGCCGAATCGACGCGGGCGTCTGGATCCACTCCGCCGATGGGGTCGTGAGACCGGGGATCTGCGCCTCGTTCGCCGCCGGGGCGGTTCGTTGCGACGGCCGTGCGTCGCTCGCGGATGCCCGTGTGGAACGCGGGCTTTTCTGCGCCGCGCCCGACGCCGAGCGAATCGAGACCCCGCGCGCCGCCTATCAGCCGCGGGCGGCACAGGGGGAGAGCGCAGAGAGCCTGTCCCTCGCGCTTCAGCGGCGGATGGGGGAGCTCGAGGTGCAGATCGCGCTCGGCTGCGAGCCGGCGGACCTGATCGTTGTGGACGGGCCGCTGAGAGGCCGGCAGAACGTTCCGGGCGCGATCGGGTACGTCAAGACTCACCAGGTCTCCTACCTTCCGCCGGTCGTCTCGGACGTGGTTGCCGAGCTTGCGGAGGGGGAGCGGACTCCCGTCTTCTTCATGACCTCGTCCTGGAGCCGCTTCTCTTGGTACTTGCGGCTCCCGGGGGCTTCCGGCCACCCGTGGGCGGGGGTCGTCCGCTGCGAGGCCGGAGCCGACCTCGATCCACGCGGGGCTGCGGCTTTGGCGGACGTTTCGGCGCTCGTTCTTCCGCGCTTCGCGTCCCGCGCGCACAAGGACCCGCGCGCGCCGCAGAATCTCTACCCGATCGCCGGTTTGGAGCGCGAGCTGCGCCGGCGTCTCGGCGACCCGGCCCTGCTCTACCGCGCGCTCCGGGGGGTCGCCCACGGGGGATGACCGGGCCGTTGCGCGGAGCCTCGGGCCGCTGAACGGGATGCGCCGTGCTAGGGAACGAAGATCTGGACCGACGGGCAGAGCAGCCGGTACCGAGCGGGGTATGAGCCATCCGGGCTCGGGTTAGGACAAGTCCAGGGATAGAGGAACTTCGCGCCGAGAACGTCCCCCAACCCGAGAGTCACCATGTGCCTGTCGTCTTCCCCCGTGCCGTTCGGGGGGGTTTCGCAGTTGATCTGGTCAGTCATTGTCAGGCACCTGGAGTCCTCCCCCGAGGCGTGGTAGAGGGCCAGCCAGTGCCCAAACTCATGGACCAGGAAGCCCACCAGGTCTATGACACCTAGCGCCGGCAGCATGGCGCCGCTGCGCGGCTCACGCTGCCACTCCCGGCCCCGGAAGTTGCTCGTGCAGGAATCGTCGCGCAATTCGCACGGATTCCAGACCCACTTCCCCAGCGGGTAGAGGACAGTGTCAGCTTCGAACATCTCGCTGTTGTTCCTACCGCCGAAACGCCACCAGGTAATCGCGGACTCCCCGGGCGTCGGGCCAATGAAGCTGATGACGTTCATGCCGTCATTGGGGATGGCGGGGCGATCGGTCGTCCCCCGGTAGATGAACTTGATATTGGGGTTGTAGGCCTCCCAAACGTCGAACGCGGCCCGTGTCGCGTCGATCAGCATCTGAGGGGGCACCCAGCCAAAGGGGTGATACGGGTTCACGTAGTAGTTGATCCGGGAGATCCCGTCATCGTCCGGCCACCAGTGTTCCCCATACGCAGTGTATGTCGGGCAGGTGCGCGGATCTGGGCACCCGCTTGCCCCCGCAGGCGCTAGCAGGCCGAGCGTGGCGAACAGTGCCAGTCCGCACGTGCTCGCGGCTGTCCTCCTCAGCATGGGAAACCGATGACGCATTGCCCGGATCCGTTGACGTACGCGGTGAGGCTCTTGAAGGCGGGGGCATACCCAACCCGATACCCGGCCAGATCGACGGGAATCCAGTTCACTGCAACTTGGGCACCATTCCGCGGACCTAAGCCGTATGGTTGACCCGCGACCCACACCACGCCGCCAGCCGTCGTCATGCGCACCGCATTGCCCACCACGATGTCCGGGACCGCGGCGCCCGTCTTCCCGACGGCGGTCTGGCCATCGCAGCCGACCACATGGAAGGCGGCACCGTATCCGCTGACCGGGTCGAGCACCAGCTCGGGGCGCGTGCAATCAGCGTCAGGGGAAGGCAGACCCGCGAGCGCGCTCGGCCCGGCGGCAAGGACTGCGACGACGACTGCGACACTTACTCGGAGCGATCCGATCCTGATCCGCGTTGCGAACATGGTCCACCCCCTCCCCGCCGCCCCCCGGGGCCCGCCGCCCCCCGGGGCCCGCCGCCCCCCGGGGCCCGCCGCCCCCCGGGGCCCGCCGCCCCGAGGACTCGACGGAGGATTCGACGCGCGCCCAAGCCGCTCCTCCGTCGGAAAGGGGAACAAAGAAACCGACCCGACGCCGAGCGCTCGCCCTTCGATGTCTCACCCCCCGAGTACAGTTGTGTTGTGAACCGGGCCGGGGGACTGCGGAGAGGCGCGATCCGCCTCCTTGTCCGTTCGGTGGCGAGCGCCTCGATCGGGCCCCGGGGGCCGGAAGGCCGTTGCGAGCGGTGCGCCGCTGGTGTATATAAGCGCGGATCGAAGCCGGGTTCGGGCGAGCGGAGACCCGGGCCGAGCGGAGGTGCCCCGTGCGGGATGATGAAGAAGAGACACCGAGCGTAGAGACGAGCTTTGAGGAATTCGCAAAGCGGGCAGAGGAGACCGTCGAGGAAGAGGAGTCGATCTTCGACCTCGATCGTGACGAGGATCGCGCCGAGGCGCTCACGGTCAAGGTCGTGCCTCCGCGCGAGAACGAGTTCACGTGCAGGAAGTGCTTCCTCGTGAAGCACCGCAGCCAGCTCGCCGACAAGAAGAAGATGATCTGCCTCGACTGCTCCTGATGTGCCGGTGAGAGCAGCCCGGCTCGCCGGTGGGGCCGGCTCGGGACTGCTCCTTCTCCTCGCCTTTCCTCCGATCGACCAGCGCTGGGTCGCGTTCCTCGCGCTCGTCCCGCTGGTGCTCGCCCTCCGGGGAGCGCGCGGGCGGGACGGGGCCCTCGCCGGCGCGGCGTTCGGCCTTGCGTTCTTCGGGATCCTGCTCCTCTGGATCTCCTACTTCGGGTGGCTCGCGTGGGGGGCGCTCGTCCTCTCGCAAGCGGCGATGCTCGCCCTGTTCGGGTGGCTCGGCGCGTGGGCCTCGGGCACCGGCCGGGCCGGGAGGCTCGCCGGGGTCCCGCTCCTTTGGACGGGCGTCGAGATGCTCCGAACGCGGTGGCCCCTCGGCGGGTTCGCCTGGGGCGGGCTCGGCTATACCCAACACTCCGGTCCGCCGTTGCTTCCGCTCGCGCGGATCGGCGGCGTGCACCTGGTCTCGCTCGCGCTCGTCGTGGTGGCGGTGCTCCTCGCCGAGGCCGCGGCGGGGGAGTGGGCTGCGAGGAAGGGGAGAGGGCCGGCCGCGCGCGCGTGGCTCCTTGCGGCGGCCGCCCTCGCCGGCCTTCCGGCGCTTCTGCCGATGGGTCTTGCGGGGCCTGCGGCGGGGCCCCCGGTCGACGTGGCGGTGGTGCAAGGAAACGTCCCGAGGGGGACGTTCCACGGGGCGCGCGGCCCGCGCCGGGGACCCGAAGACGTCCCGATCATCGAGAACCACGTGCGCCTGTCGCTCACGCTCGCATCCGACCCCCCGGACCTCGTCGTCTGGCCGGAGAACTCGGTCGACCGCGATCCCTTCGCCGAGCCGGGTGTGCTCGCCGAGATCGAGCAGGCGATCGGCGCCGTGCGGCGCCCCTTCCTCATCGGGGCGATCCTGGACGTCTCGCCGAGCCGCTTCCGCAACTCCAACCTGTTCTTCGGGGCCGACGGCGTGCTCGTGGGCCGCTACGACAAGCTCCGCCTGGTTCCCTTCGGCGAGTACGTGCCCTGGCCGGCGCTGCGCCGGTGGATCCCCGCACTCGCGCAGATCCCCTACGACGGCCTCGCCGGCGGCCGGCCGGTGGTGTTCGACGTGCCCGGCGACGGGCGGATCGGCTCGCTCATCTGCTTCGAGTCCACGTTCCCGGATCTCGCGCGCGGCTACGCCCGGCTCGGAGCCGAAGTGATCGTGGTCACCACGAACAACGCTTCGTTCGGCGACAGCCCGGCGTCGCGCCAGCACCTCGCGATGAGCCAGGTGCGAGCCGTCGAGGAGGGGCGCGCGGTCGTCCATGCGGCGATCTCCGGGATATCCGCGCTCGTCTCCCCCGACGGGGGGATCATCGCCCGCTCGCCGCTCTTCGAGCCGGCGATCCTGCGGGCGAGGCTCCCGCGCGCGGGGGGCCTCACGCCGTACGGGACCGCCGGCGCGGCGATCGAGAGCCTGATCGGGATCGGCGCCGCTCTGGCGGCGGGGGCCGGCGCCGCGGCGCGCGCGCGGAGGCGCCGGGGGAGGGCGACGCGCGCCCCCGAACCCGCGCCGCTTGCGGGAGAGGGCGCGGCGGCGCCGCGGGCCTGTGTGGTGCTGCCGACCTACAACGAGGCCGGGACGATCCGCGAGGTGGTCGCGCGCGCGCTCGCCTCAACGCCGGAAGCGGATGTTTTGGTGGTCGACGACAACTCCCCCGACGGCACCGGGCGGATCGCCGACGAGATCGCGGCGGCCGACCGGCGCGTGCGCGTGCTGCACCGGGCCGGCAAGGCCGGCCTCGGGCGCGCGTACCTCGCCGGATTCGCAGAGGCGCTCGCGCGCGGGTACGCGGTGGTGATCGAGATGGACTCCGACCTCTCCCACGACCCCGGCGACGTCGCGCGGTTCGTCGCCGCGACGCGCGAGGCCGACCTCGTGGTCGGATCCCGCCGGGTGCCGGGCGGCAGCGTGGGCAACTGGGGGGCCGCGCGCCGGCTCCTCTCCGCGTTGGCCAACCTCTACGCGCGGTCGATGCTCCGGTTCCCGCTGACCGATTCGACGAGCGGCTTCCGGTGCTACCGCCGGGAGGTGCTCGAGGCCGTTCCGCTCGACCGGGTCGCCTCGGAGGGCTACGCGTTCCAGATCGAGATGGCCTGGCGGGCCTGGACCCAGGGATTCCGGGTGGCCGAGATCCCGATCCGGTTCGTCGAGCGGCGCGAGGGAGCCTCGAAGATGTCCAGGCGGATCGTGATCGAGGCGCTCTGGTCGGTCGCGCGGTGGTCGCTCGCGCGCAGGCGCCCGCCCCGCGCGCCGCACCTGCGCAGCGTGGCGGCCGCGCGCGCCGGCGAGTCCGAAAACCGCGCCTGACCCGGGCGGAGCTCGAACGCCCATAATCATCCTTACGTTAACTACGACAGAATGAAGCCCGCGCGAGACGTAGAGGGCCGCGCTCCCCTGCCCGCTGTGGCGGGCGGCCGGATCAGGTGGGCCGGTGCAGCGCGACGAACCCGAGACGCTCCATGCGCGCGAAGTCCTGATCGAGCGACCAGAGCGCGCCGGCGTTCTCCGCCGCGATCGCAGCGACAAGTAGATCGGCGACGCCGAAGCGCTCGCCCGCCGACGCGGCGGTCTCGATCCACTGCTCGATCCGGTCCCAGGCCTCGTCGTGGGGCGCGTAGACCGGCAGTGCCGAAATGGCGCGTCTGAGGCGGGCGCGGTCTCGCGAACCGGCCCCGGACAGGATCTCCAGCCGGGCGACGACGGGGAGGGCGGCCTCGTCGCGGTCGAGCAGCTCCTCGAGATGCGTCGCCTCGCGGCCGGGCCCCGACCGCAGGGCTTCGACCCAGACCGAGGTGTCTACGAAGATCACTTCTGGCGAGCCGGCCGGCGCCTCGACCGGGCGACGTCGACGTCGAGGCGCACGGCACCCATCATCGCCTTCAGATCCTCGATCCTGCGCTTTCGGATGAGTTCTCGGAGCGAGAGGATGATGGTGTCGGTCTTGGATTTGAACCCCAGGAGTCGGCGCGCCTCCTCCAGGAGATCGTCGGGGATGTCGAGCGTTGTTCGCATACGTGCAAGGATACTGCGTATGCTTGAGGATGTCTAGCCGGGTCTCTCACCGGACAGATCGATCGCCCGGCCGATGGGGTCATGGCTGCCTCCCTCCGAAAGGGGCGCGGGCCTGCCCGGAGAGACCGCGCCCTACGAGGGCAGGTCGCGCTCGATCTCCTCGCGGAGCGCACC
>JACQXY010000075.1 GCA_016208485.1 Acidobacteriota bacterium
ACAACGCGGCATTGACAACCGTGTGGCGAGATGGGTCGGACAGACCCGGTGTGGGCGCTCCCAAGCGGAGATGATCTCTTCCGGCAACTAGCGGAGCCGGAAAGATCGCTTGAGAGGGGTTAGCGACCACTTGATAGCTCGGATTCTGTCCGTCCTCACCGCGTTGGCTGCAGTGTTTCTATCGGCCGGGGCCCACCTGAGATGGTAGGTTTCCAGTCGCCCTTCTTCTCACTTCCTCGCGTCCCAGACTCGGGCCTGCCGACCCACTCGCCCCGCGGTAGCGAAGCGGAGATGGGGGTTGCGCATGGCTGGCCGGTCATTGCCGGCACGGGCTCGGTTGTTCGTGCTCGTAGTAGCGGCTGCTTCGGCCGCAGTAGCTTGGTTCGCGGCTGCCTCCGAGCAGCATTTTGATGTATCTCTGGCTGTGGGCTTCGGCCTACTAGCGTTGCTCGCTGAGCAATTTCCGATCCCTGTCTCCTTCGGGTCCTCGTACTCGGTCACATTCGTCGTCACAACAGCCGCGATCATCGCCGGTGGCGCGGGGGAAGCGGCCGTAGCTGCGGCCCTAGGTAGTGTGTGTGTCCTCGACAGGGAAACTCGCGGCCGCTCATTCACCCGACACGTGTTCAACAGTGCCCAGCTCACGCTCACGACAGGCATCGCGGGACTGGCGTACCGCGGCATGGGGAGCCCAATCGGGAACGTCGCCCGCGAACTCCCGGGAGCGCTCGTCCCGCTCATGGTTGCCGCCATCGCCGACTTCGCTGTGAACACTGGGCTGGTGGCAACGGTGATCTCCCTGGCGGAGCGGTTGCCAGTCACGGCGGTCTGGAGAACACACTCTCGGCCCCTTGTCCGCGGCTATTTCGCCTTCACCCCGCTCGGCCTGCTGCTCGCGGTCCTCTTCCAGACGCCGATGCGCTGGGGCTCGGTCCTCTTCCTCCTCGTGCCGCTCCTCGTCGCGCGCAGAGCGTTCCAGACCGCGATCAGGATGCAGGGCGCGTTCGACTCCACCATGAAGGGTCTCGTCGCGGCGATCGAGGCGAAGGACCCCTACACACGCGGGCACGCCGAGCGCGTCTCCCGCCTCGCCGGGATGACGGCGCGCGCGTACGGCCTCGGCGCCGACCCGGCCCGCCACGTCGCATACGCGGCGCTGGTGCACGACATCGGCAAGCTTGCCGTCGAGACCCGCGTGCTCCGCAAAGCCGGCTCCCTCACCGATGCCGAGTACCACCACATGCGGAGCCACACCGACAAGGGCCTTGAGATCGTCTCCGAGATCGACCTCCTGAAGGACGTCGTCCAGGGGATCCGCCATCACCACGAGCGCTTCGACGGGTCCGGCTATCCCGACGGTCTGGCGGGAACGCGAATCCCGCTCGCCGCCCGCCTCATCGCGGTGGCCGACGCCTTTGACTCCATAACCTCAAGCAGGACCTACCGGACGCCGAGGTCTTCCCATGAGGCGCTGGCGGAGCTGAAGGCTTGCGCCGGCAGCCAGTTCGACCCGAAAGCGATAGAGGCCCTGGAGGAAGCGCTCGAGAAGCATGAATGGAAGCCCGATCCGCAGGCGCCCCCCGCGGGCCGGGGGCCGGCCGCTCCCCCGTCTCTGGAGCGAAACGCCCGCCGCTCCGGCGACCGCCGCGCGCGGCAGCGACTCGCCGAGCGGATGGCGGGACCCGTCGCGGTGGGAAGGACCCTCGGTGCCGAGATCCCTTCATAGCCGGCGCTGGATCCCGGCCGCCGTCGCGGCGCTCCTGCTCGCCGGCCTCGCGCCCTTCCTGCGCGTGCCTCGCTCTTGGGACTTCTCAGCGTTCGTCGTCTTCGTGATGCTCGGGGAGCTGATGGAGGTCCGGATCGCGGGCGGGACGACCACCTCCCTCGGGATCGCGCCGGCGCTCGCGTACGCGTTCCTCGGTCACCCGATCGCCGAAGTCGTCTTCTGCTTCGCCGGCGGCGCGGCGGCCGCCGCCGTCCTCGGGCAACTCGTTCGCAGGCCGTCCGCCCTCGGGGAGATCCCGCTTCGCGGCGTCGTGGTCGCCGCCGCGGCAGGGGCATACGCGCTGACAGATCGCCTGGGCGGCGCCGCCCGATTCGGACCGACCGACACGCCGATCTCGATCGCGGGGCTCGGCGTCTCCGTCGCGATCGTGCTCGGGCTCGGCACGCTCCTTCGAGCGCTGCCGGTGGCGGCGCGCGATCGCGTTCCCTGGCGCCCGGTGTTCGCCGGGTCCATGCGATCCGCCGGTCCGGTGGATCTGTCGTCGGTGTCGGCCGGCACGCTCCTCGCGCTCGCCTACCCCGTCCTCCGCGGCTGGTCGCTTCCTCTGTTCCTGGCCCCGCTCGCGGCGACCCATTACTCGTTCCAGCAGCTCGCCTCGATCAAGCGCACCTACCTCCAGACGATCCGCGCGCTCTCGAGAGTCCCCGAGATGGCCCTCTACACGCGCCCGGGCCACTCCGCCCGAGTCGCGGCCCTGTCCGTGGGAATCGCGCGGGAGATGGGAATCAGCGACACGAGCGAGATCGAGTACGCCGCGCTCCTCCACGACATCGGCCGCCTCAGCCTCGCCGACGCCGACCCCGACGCCGGGGCCTCCCAACGGCTCGAGCTTGCGCTCGTCGGGGCCGCGATCGTTGAGGAGACCGGCCACTTCCCGCGGGTCGCCGAGATGATCCGAACCCAGCACGAGCCCTTCCGCAGGCGAGGAGAGAACACCGGCCGGAACCTCCCCGCCGGCGCGCGGATCATCAAGGTCGCGAGCGCCTACGACGACCTCACGTGCACCGGCGGCCCCGCGCGAAGCCCCTGGGACGCCCTCGAGCGGTTGCGCTCGGGCGCGGGCCAAGAGCACGACCCCGCGGTCATCCAGGCGCTCTCGCGAATCCTCGACAAGCGCGGGGACGTCTGACTCCGGCCCCCGCGCCGGGGCTACCCGTCCTCGACCATGCCCCGGAGGCGCGCGCGCACCCGGTCGGCAAGCCCGTCCGGCAACGTCTCCCCGCACTTGCGGCGGATGACCCGCTTCAGCTCCCGCTCGAAGTCCGCCTCGTCCAGGCAGGGACGGCAGCGCGCGAGGTGCGCCTCGATCTCCGAGCAGTCCTCGCCGGCGACCTCGCCGTCGAGGTACGCGTAGAGGCGCTTCAGGGCCGCTCGACAGTCCGTCTCGGCGTCTTCCATGGCTCCGCCTCGTCAACGAGCCCGCGCCGGCGGGCGTACTCCCAAAGGACGCGCTGGAGCTGCTTTCGCCCCCGGTGCAGGCGCGACATCACCGTGCCGAGCTCGACGTCCATGATCTCGGCCATCTCCTTGTAGCTGAACCCCTCGACGTCGGCCAGCAGGACGGCCATGCGGAACTGCTCCGGGAGCGACTCGAGAGCGTCCTTCACCTCGGAGTCGGGCAGCCGGTCGATCACCTGCGCCTCCGGAGTCTGGCCCGAGTCGACCAGCCGGTCGTACAGAGAGAACTCCTCGTCCGCGTCGGCCGAGACCGTCTGGGGCCGCCGCATCCTCTTGCGGTAGGAGGAGATGTAGGAGTTCGTCAGGATCCGGTACAGCCACGCGCGGAGGTTGGTCCCCGACGCGAACCCGTCGTACCCCTCGAATGCCCGGAGCATGGTGTCCTGGAGAAGGTCCTCCGCCTCCGACGGGTTGCGGGTGAGACGGAGCGCGGCTCCGTAGAGGGATCCGAGCTGCGGCAGCACCTCCGCCTCGAATCGCCCCCGCCGGCGCCCCCGGCCGTCCTCCCCCATCCGATAGACCCCCCGTGCTCCGCGCGGCCGGCACAACCCTAGCGCGGCCGCGCCGGCGAGCGGCGACAGGCGGAGCGCCTCTCTCCATGTCTTGAGGCAACGGCGCGACGACGCCGGGGATTCCCACGGGTCGGCGTCCTGACGCGGGCGTCATGTCCGTCGCCTTGCCCCATTTGACCTGGCTCCCGGCCTCTGGCACGGTTGACCCCCGACAGCCGTCGCCGGGCGGCCGGGTCCAGCGGATCCGGACGGCCGGCATGAGGAGGCCGGTGCCGAGGAGAGCGATCAAGCTCGCAACTGCCGTCGCAGCGGTGGCGATGCCTCTCCTCCCCCAGGCCGCGACCGCGCGCGAGCTGCGCCCGGCGCAGGTTCGCTCCCAGATCAAGGCCGTCCGCGCCGACCTCGACCGGATCGCAGGAAGGCTCTCGGTCGCCGAGAGCCGTCTGGAGATCACCGGAGCGGCCCTGGCCCGGCACCGCCGGGCGCTCGCGAAGGCCACGGTGGCGCGGACCCGCATCCGCGGGGTCCTCTCCGCCCAGGCCTCCGAGCTGTACAGGCTCGGCGAGCCGGCGGCCGGCATCGAGGTTCTCTTCTCGACGAAAGACCCCTCGGTCGCTCTACAGCGCATCGCGTTCTTGGAGCAGATCCGGTCCGGCGAACGCGGCCTGCAGGAGGACCTTCGCGCGCTGCAGAGGAGCGCCGCCGAGGACTCACGGCGCCTGCGCGCCGCGCTCGCGACGAGCCGGAGCGCCTACCGCGACCTCAGAGCGCAGCGGCGCGCCCTCTCGGCCAGGCTCCGGGAATACGAGATGCTCATGCGGTTCCTCGATCTTGCCGGCGGCCGCACGGTCCTGCGCGCATCGCGCCGGGGTTCGCGCGGGTTCGTCTGCCCCGTGGCGGGTCCGGCCGGTCTCTACAACGACTACGGAGCGCCTCGCCGAGGCGGCCCGCACACCGGGGTCGACATGCCCGCCTCCAGCGGCACGCGCGTTGTCGCCGTGCTGCCCGCCCGGGTGGTGGATCTGCCGACGGGGGGATGGATCGGACGCGGCATCATCATTCGGGATCTCGTCGGCAACGAGTGGTGGTACGCGCACCTGAGCGCGCGCGGCGTCCGGGTGGGCGAGCGCGTGGTGCCCGGCGAGGTGATCGGGCGAGTCGGGTGCACCGGGAACTGCTACGGGCCGCACCTGCACTTCGAGTGGCATCCCGGCGGCGGCGGCCCCCGGAACCCCTACCGGATCCTGCGCGCGGCCTGCTAGCGCCCCATTCCGAGAGAAGAAGAAGGCCCCTCGTTTGACGAGAGGCCTTCGTTCGTGGGCATATGATGGAGCCACCTGTGAGCGCTTCCACGTTCCTCTTCGCCCATCTCGTGGACTCGACCCGGGAGCCCGCCGGCGCCGACTCCTCCGGCGAGGCGGATCTCCCCAGCGCCCTCCATGAGGCGGCGGCTCGACGGAGGGGAACGTGGTTGCCGTCGGAGCCATCCTCGGCCCTCATCGTGTTTCCGCGCGCGGACGAGGCCGCCCGAGCCGCCCTCGACGCGCTGGGCTCCTTGCAGGCGGAATGCGACCGCGCGCGGCTCCGCATCGGCCTGCACACGGGAGAGGCTCGCGCCCAGGGCCGCACCGGACCCGCCTGCGACCAGGCGCGCCACGTCGCGGAAGCGGCCCATGGGGGCCAGATCCTCCTGTCCGCGGCCGCCCGAGCGATGCTCCAGGGGGCCCCTCCGGACGGCGCGTCGATCAAGGACCTCGGCGAACATCGCCTCAAGGACCTCTCCCCTCCTCAGCGGCTCTACATGCTCGCCCGTCCCGACATCGACCGCGACTTCCCGCCGCCGGTGTCGCTCGACACCCTCCCCAACAACCTGCCCGCGCAGCTCACGAGCTTCGTGGGCCGCGCGCCGGAGATGTCCGCGCTCCGGGACCTCTTGCACCGGCACCGCCTGATCACGCTCGTCGGGGTGGGAGGGGTGGGCAAGACCCGGCTGGCCCTCCAGGCCGCGGCCGACGCCGCCGACCGTTTCGCCGACGGCGTGTGGTGGGTGGACCTCGGACCGCTCGGGGAGCCCGAGCTTCTGGCGGCGACCGTCGCCGACGTGCTGCCCATCCCCGAGCGCCACGGACTCGACTCCACCGGCACGCTCGTCGAGTTCCTGCGGGCGATGAACCTGCTGGTGGTGCTCGACAACTGTGAGCACCTGACGGGCGCGTGCGCCGAACTCGCGGCGCGGTTGCTCGGGGCCTGCTCGAAGGTGGCAATCCTTGCCACGAGCCGGGAGCCCCTCAAGGTGACCGGAGAGCAGACCTGGCCGATCCACCCTCTCGCACTCCCCGATCCGGGTGAGCCACTCGACGCGATGGCGGAGCAGGAGTCGGTCCGGCTGTTCGCCGAGCGTGCCGTGGCCGCGCTGCCGACGTTTCGCTTGAGAGCCACAAACGCCGCGCCGGTCGCCCGCATCTGTCGCAGGCTCGACGGCATTCCGCTTGCCCTCGAACTCGCGGCAGCCCTCGTGCGGGTGCTCGCGCCCGAGCAGATCGAGGAGCGCCTTGCTGCCGACCGCTTCGGCCTGCTCCGGAGCCACTCGAAGGACCAGGGGGCTCGCCACCGCACACTGCGGGAGGCCGTGGACTGGTCCTACGAGATGCTGTCGCCCCCGGAGCGGCTCGTCCTCGAGTGCCTCTCGGTTTTCCCCGGCGGCTTCGACCTCGAGGCCGCCGAGAAGGTCGCCGCCGCCGGCGACACCAAGGAGGCAGACGTGCTCGAGCTGCTCTCCGGGCTCGTCGATCGCTCCCTCGTGGTGGTCGAGGAGCACCAGGAGCGGGCGCGCTACCGGCTGCTCGACACCATCCGCGAGTACGCGCGGGAGAGGATCGAGGAGCACGGCGACGCGCATGAGGCGAGAACGCGGCTCGCGGAATGGTGCGAGGCGCTCGTCGAGCGCGCCGGCGCGCATCTCTGGGGTGAGGAGCAAGCCCGCTGGCTCGCGCGCCTGGACCACGAGCAGGACACCATTCGCGCGGTCCTTGCGTGGGGACTCTCGCCCGAGGGGGACCCCGAGCGCACGTTCCGCATGAGCCACACCCTCCACTCGTACTGGGAGGCGCGCGGGCGCTACCGCGAGGGGCTGCGGTGGCTCGAGACCACCCTGGCCGCCGCCGAAGGAACGGGCGAGTCCCGCCTCAAGGCGCTCACCGTCGCCGGGATCCTCGCTCGCTCCCTGGGCGACCTCGATCGCGCGCAGGCGTGGATCGAGGAGGGCCTGCGCCTGACCGACGCGCAGACCGATGACCGGATGAGGATGATCCTGCTCAACGACCTGGGTAACGTCGCCGAGCTGCGCGGCGACATCGAGCGCGCCCGGGATCTCCACCAGGAGGCGCTGGCGACCGCCCAGAGAATCGGGGACGAGCACTACGTGGCGGGATTCTCCCTCAACCTCGGCGAGATCGAGCACGACTGCGGGAACCTCGACGGCGCGCGCGATCTCGTTGCCGGTGCGGCCGCTTCGTTCCGGCGCCTCGGGGACGTGCGCCATCTGGCGATGGCACTCGGGAACCTCGGCGGCATCGCGAACGATCAGCGCGACATCGAGGGTGCCCGCACCACCCTGACCGAGAGCCTGGCCCTCGCTCGCGAGGTCGGCGCGCGCTTCCTGGAGGCCGTGGCCGTGAACAACCTCGGCTTCACCGAGGAGCTGGCCGGCAACGCCGGCGTCGCCTTCGCACACTACCGGGAGGCGCTGCCTCTGCTGGTGGAGATGGACCTGGCGGCGGAAGTGAGCTCCTGCCTGGAGAACCTCGCGCGGCTGGCGGCCCGCGTCGGCAGTCACCGGGCAGCCGCACTCCTGCTGGGGGCATCCGGCCGAGGGTGGGGCCAGCTCGGCCAGTACCGGGAGGCGATGCGGGAGGCGCTGGGGGACACCGAGCTTGAGCGGCTCCTCGCGCGGGGCGGCCCGATGTCTGCCGCGGACGTCGTGGTGCTCGCGCTCGACGAGCAGCGCCCCTCGGAGGCCTCCGAGGGGGCGCTCCCCTTACCCGCCCCCGGCGCGCGGAACTCCTTCCGCCGCAAGGGCGAGTACTGGGCGCTCACCTTCGGCGGGAAGAGCGCGCTCCTCAAGGACTGCAAAGGCATGCGCCACCTCGCCATGCTCCTCGCAAGCCCGGGGCGGGAGTTCCACGCCGCCGAGCTGGCCTCACCTCGCGCCGCTCGACAGATGGCGGGTCGCATGGACGCGGGAGAGGTCCTCGATGCCCGAGCGCGAGAGGAGTACCGCCGGCGCCTGGCGGAACTCGAGTGTGAGATGGAGGAGGCCACCCAGTGGAACGACCCCTCGCGAGCCGCGCGCGCCGGCGAGGAACGCGACGCCGTCGCGCGCGAACTCGGCCGCGCGCTCGGGATCGGCGGGCGCCCGCGCCGGGCGGCGGACCCCGGCGAGCGCGCGCGCAAAGCGGTGTCGAACCGGATCCGGGAGGCGATCGCGCGCATCCGCGAGGCGAACGAGCCGCTCGGCCTCCACCTCGCGGACGCGGTGCGCACCGGGACCTTCTGCTCCTACGCGCCCGCCGCGCCGCTCGACTGGGACCTCTGACCCCCGCTCGCGCGTTCTCAAGGAGCGATCAGGCGATCCCGACGGTCTCCGAACAGCCGGTCGAACCCGCGGCCGCCCCACAGACGGTCGCGTCCGGGCCTCCGTCCAGGGTGTGCTTCGTAGGCTGCGGTGAGCACCACGGCCCGCCGGGCCGTACGCCCTCGGCGCGTCCGTAGTTGACGTCGGCCGGGGTGTGGAACCCGATGCCGGAATGACGGTGGTCCTCGTTGTACCAGCGGAGGAACCGTCCACAGAAGGCGTGCGCGTCCTCGAAGCTCCCGAAGCGCTCGGGGAACTCGGGCCAGGAAATGCCGCGCGGTCGTGCGCTCCGTCGCCTGAACCGGAGGCGGGGTTCGAGCCGGCACTCCAGGATCTTGTGCCTCGGGCCATCTATCGCCGCGATTGCTCCTGCGCGCCGGATGGGGGCCTGGGAGCCCGCGTCCGGCGCGCCGTCTTCGGACCCCGGCCCGCCCTACAGCCCGTTTGCCACGACCACGTCGCAGTTGACCTTCTGCACTGTGGGGCTCGCGCCCCCGGCGAGCGGCTCCACGGTTCCGTCTACGGGACCCGACACCGGGCCGTCCTCCGTGCATAGACCCGTCGCATCGTAAGCGAGGGTCGCGTAGTCGTAGGAGCTGCCGGAGCCGTAGCTATACCCGGTCACGTAGAGCCGCGCGCCGTCGGGGCTCACGCCGAGGCTCGTGGCCCGGTCGTCGTAGTTCCCGGGGCCGTTGTAGCGGACCTCCCAAAGCTTCGCGCCCGTCAAGGCGTCGTAGGCGAGAGTCGCGTAGTCGTATGAGCTGCCGGAGCCGTAGCTCTGTCCGGTCACGTAGACCCGCGCGCCGTCGGGGCTCACGCCGAGGCTGTAGGCATAGTCGCTGGAG
>JACQXY010000067.1 GCA_016208485.1 Acidobacteriota bacterium
CACAGGCCGAGGAAAGTCACCTTGAACGAGGTCATCACCTCGTCCAGCTCGGTATCGACGGTGAGGATCTCCCTGCGCGCGGCGAGCCGCGCCTTCTCGCCACCCGCCTGTGCCGCGGCCGCGGCCTGCTGTCGGGCACGGCGCTCCTGCTCTGCCTGGGCCGCGCGTAGCAGAGCCGCCTTCTGTCGGGCGGGGCCGAGCCATCCCTGGAAGGCCCGCAGGATGTGGATCCGCTCGCGCAGCGGCGCACAGGCCGGCCTGTCCACGGCCAGCCCGGCGTCCACGTCCCGCCCGAGTTCCGCCACGCGCCCCTCGACCTTCGCGACCGCCTCCTCCTGTGTCCGGGCGCGCTCCTGCGCCTCTAGTCTCGAGTTTCGCCACTTCGTCCTTGTGTTGACCTGCCTATCCGGTTGCCTCCTGCCGCCGCCGGGTCCGGCGGCGGCCAGCAGGCGGCGGCTGGCGGCGTCCGGGGCGATGACGCGGTCCCGGACCAGGCGGTTGTTCACGTGCCGGGCGAAGGTGGTCATGCGGCGAGAGGGGAAGGGGAACCAAGTCGTACCCTGCCGTCCAGGATCGGACTTGGTTCCTCCCAGGGGGAACCAACCTGGTACCCTGACGGTCAGGGTCCGACCTGGTTCCCTCCAGGAGGAACCAACTCGTACCCTGGACGCCAGGATCCGAGTTGGTTCCTTCCGCCAGGGCCGGGACGGCACGTGGGGGGCCGTGGACGCGCGGCCTGCGATGGAAGCGGCCGTGCACGCCCGCGCGCGGGTTCTGCACGGCGCTGCGCAGCAGCGGCAGCTCCAGCACTGCGCCGGTGGCGCCCGACAGGGCGCGCCAGCAGGTCTGGTGCGCGAGCGAGCGGGGTCACCTGAAGTGGGAGGTTGCCCGAGAGGAGGAAGCACTCCGCGACGAGCGCGACGGCCCAGGCGGCGTGTCAGGCCGCTTCCCCGTACCAGCGCAGCAGGCTGTCGGTGATTTTCGCGGGATCCCGTGCCGGGTCGACGCTGCTGGAAAGTCTGGGGTGCAGGGTGGCGCGGCGGAGGGTGGCCACCATGTCCTCGAAGGAAGCGGTCTGCTTGTGGCGGTACCACGGACGGCGCGGCCAGATCGCGGCCGGGCTCGCGTGTCCGTGGTCGGCGTACCAGAGGACGATGAGGCTGTAGAGCAGCATGGCGGTCGGCGCGGTGCGCTCCACGGCGTGGCGGGTCCAGCACTGAGGGTGGTCGACGCCGAGGCTGGCGCGGGTCTCGTGGAACGTGACCTCCAGGGACCATCGCCGGGCGTACGTCTCCAGGACCTCCGTTACCGTGAGGGCTGGGTCGGTGCTGAAGAAGGCCTCGTAGGGGTACTGCCCGTTCGGGCGCCAGACGACGACACAGCGCAGCAGCCGATGGGCACCTGCGGACCGCCAGAACGCGGTCCACGTCTTCAGGCGCACGGTGACGTCGCGTCCGTAGATGTGGACGCGGGGCTCTTCCCACGGGCTGTCCGCCTCGGCCACCTTCTTGGGAGTGGGCAACTTGGGGCCCCACTTGCGCGGCCGACCCTTCCTGCGGCCAACGACGGGCGGCACCGGTCCGTGGAGAGCCGCTTCCAGGTTCAGCCGCCCGACCATCTGCACGTTTGGCGGCAGCGCCGCCAGCAGCGTCTCGCAGGAATAGAGGTTGTCGTTGACGATCCGGATGGCCCGGCCCGCGAAGTGACCGGCGAGGATTCTCACGATGTCGGCAGCGAACTGGGTCTTCTTGCGGTGGGGTATGCCCCACTTGCGGGCCATCTTCTCGGGCATGTTGAGCCGGAAGAGCACCGGAAGTGCCCGGGGCCGCCGGGCGAACGGGAGTTGCACGAGGATGGCGAGGGTGACCCAGCAGTGGCCGAACTGGAACTGCGCCCGGCTGCGGGTCGACGTGAGCGGGTCGTGGTGCATGCCCGCTCCGAAGACGTGGGGGCCGCCCCTAGCGTGAGCGGGTCGTGGTGCATGCCCGCTCCGAAGACGTGGGGGCCGCCCCTAGCGTGGAGCGTGTCGTCCACCGCGGCATCGATCGGGCCGGTGGGCGCGAACCGCGCCACCAGGAGGTCGGCTACGGCGAGGCCGAGCCGGTCGATGCACCACGTGGCACGGCTGAACAGCCGGTAGAAGGCGGACCAGTGCTTCTTGTCGACGAGGTCCCCGGCGACGAGCGCGCTGGACAGCGTGCCGGTCGCCTGCGCCATGACCCAGCCGAAGATCACGGCGACGAAGTTCTCGAAGGTCCGGGCGCGCGGGAAGCAGGGGCGCAGGGGAGCGAGGACGGCGAGGAAGGAGGATAGAATGGGGAGATTCGCAAGCACGGGCGGGCTCCGCGTAGTGGGCTGTGGAGGTCCTTCCGGCCCGGCTGCGGAGCGGACGGTCGCGGGTGCGGCCGGGCAGACCAGCGGAAGTGCCGTGTCAGGGAGTGGCGGTGGTGGCGGGCATGCGCGCCCGCGCGGGTCGTGCTCGGCCTTCGTCCGCAGCGCTGCTCGATCGCCGGCGGCAGGTTCGTGTCCGGTTCTGCCGTCATCCCGTCAGGCCCTGGTCAGCAGATGGCGGAAGTTTCGGACCAGGGGCAATCCGAGCACGTCCTTCATGGGGCGGTTCGGCTGTTTCGTCTGGTCGTTCTTGCCTCGCCCCGTCGTCCGTCCCAGGTACGCCCAGTTCGCCGCCCGGTAGCACGTGCCCCGAAAGCGCGACGGATCGGTGAATGTCTCCGCGAAGTAGACGGGGTGGCCGTACACACGCTCCCACTCTGCGGGCAGCATCCGCGTCATCCGCCCGAGCAGGTGCGAAGCCAGGTACCGCACCTCGATCCACGGCAGGATCAGGTAGCGGCTGTTGTAGGCCACGAAACGGAGGTTGCGGCGCCGCGTCTCCGCCGACCAGCCGATGTACCGATCGCGCGGGCCAAGGTGACGCGGCGCCGAACTCCACACGAAGCACGCCACCGGTCTGCTGCCGGCGACGACCAGGTACTTCAGGTGCTCGCCGACCGGCTGCGTGTAGCCCAGGTAGTGGTGCATCTCGATCAAGCTGTTGACGAGCGCTTCGTCCGGGCTTCGCCGGACTTGGCGGAACTCGAGGGCGCCCAACGCCGCCAGCCGCGTCACCACCGGCGTCCGATCCGTCTCCACGGGGGGCGGCCGCCGTGGCCGGGGCGGCGGTCCCGGCCACCTGCATCGCGGTGCAGGAAGCTCCACGTGCCCTGCGCGGGACAGCGCGAGCAAGAGGCTGCGGCAGACCATGTCCCGCAACTGCCCGTTCGGCTGCGCCCAGGCCCACGCCTCGCACAACATCCGCGACAACGCCCGCCGGCTCGCCTGGGGGTTCGCCGCGAGCAGCTCCCGGATGAACGCGACCTCCGACCTCGTGATCGGCCGGCCGCGGTACACCAGCACGGTCTCCATGTCCACGTCGTAGCAGGCCGCGCACGAGAACGCAAGCCCCCCGTCCAGGGCCCGTCACGCACCGCCACCGCGCGCCGCGCCTGCACGCGGCCACGCCTCACCCCCGGCGATGTGTCCGCAGTGCGGAACGGGGCGCGCATACCGGCGACGCTCGTCCGCCACGACAGGTCTCGTAGGCGAGTCGGTATTGGCCGCCCGCGGGCTCGGCGCCCGGTCATCCCGGGGGAGGGTGCGCGGACTTCGGACGCCCGCCCCCGTGCCGAGCTCGGTCGATCTGCGAAGTGGCGAAACTCGAGACTAGTGGGTCGATTCCGAAATACGCCGGCATACCCTTGACCCGTGGACCCGCGTGGTGTGGAGAGGATAGCCAGCATAAGGGCCCTCCGCCAGGGCCAGGATAGCACGCGGGGGGCCGGTGGGGGCGCGCAGCCGGCTCAGCGGGGTCCTCGTGCGCGGTCGGGGAGGCCCGGCCGGGTACCCTGCGGCGGGGCCGAACGGCCGTATCCGGGGGTCCGCGCACACGTGGGTCCGCGGACCCCAGGCATGGTGCCGCTCCGCATCTACACCGGCCGGGCGGCCTGCGCTGGAGGGTCGCGGGCGGACCTGGCAGCGGCTTCGCCGAGGCCCTGGGGCACCTTCAGGGTGGCGGGGGCAGGACCACGGCGCGCAACTCCATGCGCCGCGAGCAGAGAGGGCACGAGAACCCCTC